>OMOF01000111.1 GCA_900290375.1 Candidatus Desulfosporosinus infrequens | reverse complement strand
AATGCTGATAAACTACCATCAAAGTAAGCGGTGTCAAAGTGAAATCATGCAGAAACGGGCTTGGAAAGAGAGGTGTCTCGCGAATATTATAACTCCAAAGGGTTGCGTCAGTCCCTGCAATATCCATCACAATCCTTCCTACTGCTATAAGCGATCCAAACAAGAGTATTTGGGATAACCGCCGTTTCTCAACGATTACCCACCAGATAACATAAAAAATGACAACGACGGCTATCAAACTCCACCATTTTATAGAAAAAAGCGTCTGTGTTTTCCATTGGTTATAACTTAAATTCCACAGATCAACTCTTAGCTGATGTATCCTATCTGCAGTAGTCATTAGAGCCTCCTTAATTACAATAATCTTTTTTTAGTTTTCCATCGCTTTGGTTTATTTATTCGCATAAATCCAAGTCTGGGTCGCAAGTTGACAGAACTCTCTCCTTCCCTTCGTTCTATGTGTTCTAGGTATTACGATCTTCTACTCCGTGGTTAGGATAGCCGTTCGAAATGGTGTTCGGGAGGCAAATGAGGGGTTAGTAGAATCGATGAGGGAGATCGAGAAGGATGTTCATGAAATTTAAATGGGTATAAGCAAAAAGGAGAGCAACTAGGCTCTCCTTTCGCATCTTATATTAACGAACTCTGATCTTTCTCCGGGATAAATCAGATTAGGATTACTAATGTGTGTGACCTAACATAAATTTATTGCCCCCTTTTTAATCGCATCTATAATTCATAGAATACATGGTAGGTGAAACAGAGTTATAGTTAAATGCGTTACTAAACAATAGTAACCTCAATAAAACACAAACTATTGTCGCCGTCCATACAAATAAAAACTAAAATCACCTTAAAACAAGTCTATATTCAATCAATAGTCTTGGTTCTGTTATTTCTAAATACTTTGTTAAATTGAAAGCTATTCCATGTTTCAGTGAAAAGAATAGAACTTGATCATTATAACGAAGTAATCGCTCGCTCTCCTTTCTTTAATTATCTATTCTATTCTCCGTTAATAATGGAAATCCCTTCATAAAATTCTGTTTTAAATAATTTTATGAAGGGATCAAACGTAATACACAATTTAAGTGTGCAAGGATATTATTATACGGTTTACAAGCTGAGTATCTGTTCCATTTGAATCCATTTTATATAGGTTAAGATAAGCTTCTTTGTAACTGCTTGAATAAAAGTATATTTGGTTATTTGCTACCCATAGATCATTTAATAAACCTTCTTTTGTTAAAATATTTTCTACTTGGCCAAAAACCATGGTAACATTTGGATAGGCACTATAAAATTGAGCCTGTAAATTAACTTAATAAAACTATGATATAATTAAAAATTATATCGACAGAATTTGCAACTGAAAAGCGAACCAATATTTTTGATGGAGGCGCAGCATGGCTCGGAGAAGCAATCGTTCGAAATCTAAACGAAGAGTTTCTAAGCTTCGTGTCCTTTTTCTTATTCTCGGGGTTCTCTTTTTAATTGGCGTAGCAAGTGGTGGGTTCCTTGTTGCTAAAGCTTATGCCACAATGCCCACATGGGACCCAAATGATCTAAGTAATCAAAAACAGGCTTCCCTGGTCTATGACAAAGATGGAAACATTATCGCTCAGCTTCATGCTAGTGAAAACAGGTTGGCTGTTAAATCTCAGGATATCCCAGATATGGTTAAAAAAACATTTGTCGCTGTTGAAGATAAGCGGTTTTATCAAGAGCCTTTTGGGATTGACCCTGAGCGCATTTTAAGCTCCGCTATTATCGATATTCTGTCAAGAAGCAAAAAGGAAGGTGCGAGCACTATAACCCAAGAGTTAGCCAGAAATGCTTTTATTTCAGACCCTACAACAAAGACTTTTTCACGGAAGATCCAAGAAATTCTTATGTCGTTCCAACTAGAACGTCGGTATACGAAGGACGAAATTTTAACCTTCTACCTCAATAAAATCTATTTGGGGGAATCTTCCTATGGAATCGAGACAGCATCGAAAACCTATTTTGGTAAAGATGTTAACCAGTTAGGTCCCGAAGAAATTGCACTGCTTGCTGGACTTCCTCAAGCCCCATCCGGGGATGACCCTTATTATCATCTTGATCAAGCAAAAACACGGCGAAATATTGTTCTTGGCGTAATGCGGGACTCCGGAATTATTACTACTGCTGATTATCAAAAGTATATCAATGAACCGTTCACCTACGTGGCTAACATGATTAAAACGTATGGCGGACCGCAACAGGCTGTGACAGCCGTGGGAAATTATAAATATCCATCTTTCGTTGATTATATAGTTAACCAACTCGAAAACCAATACCAGTTAACTCCGGACCAGATCTATAATGGTGGTTTAAAAATCCACACAACCGTCGATGGAAAGATTCAAAGTGCAGCAGAAAACGCATTTGATGATCCATCTAACTTTCCGAAGGGTTATGGAAGTACTCCAGTTCAAGGTGCTATGACTATAGTTGAGCCCTCTACTGGTGGGATCGTCGCTATGGCAGGTGGCCGCGATTATAAGTATGGAAACTTCGATCGAGCCTGGCAAGCTCAAAGGCAACCGGTTTACGGGCCCGCTATTGAAAAGGGCGGGTATTATCCAGGAACAGTATTTGATGATATGCCAGTCTCTTATGATGCGGGTAACGGCCAAACTTGGAGCCCTGTTGATGATGATACGGCAACTAATGGGTACAAAGGTCTCATTACCATGCGTTACGCATTAGAGGATTCAGTTAATATTTATGCGGTTAAACTGTTCAACAAAATTGGGGTTGACTATGGTTGGTCTTATGCTAAGGATAAATTTGGTTTACCCTTAACTGAACAGGATAAAAACCTAACTTTAGCGTTAGGCACAGCACGAGTTTCAACTTTAGATATGGCTTCTGCGTATGCGATATATGCCAATAATGGACTTAAAGTTACTCCCCATGCCATAACTAATGTGGTTGATTTGGAAGGCAACAACGTCATCAATGTGCAAATACAAAAGGATCAAGTTATTAAAAAAACTACAGCCTATCTCATCAATGACATGCTTCGAAGTGTAGTAACAAGTGGAACAGGCTATGCTGCAAAAATTGGCAATTGGGCTGTGGCTGGTAAAACTGGAACAACCTCCCTCGACTCTGCTAAGTATGGTAATGCTTCAGGAAATCCAGATGCTTGGTTTGCAGGTTATACAACTGATTACGCTGGTGTCGTATGGATGGGATATGATTCAGACTCCAATGGCAATCAATATTTGCAAGAAGTTTATGGTGGAAGTTATCCCGCTCAAATTTGGAGAAAGGTCATGACGGTTGCTCTTCAAGATAAACCCGTTCAATCTGAATTCCAGAAACCTGATGGTATTGTCAGCGGTGAGATTGATACGAAGTCGGGGTTACTCCCAAGTTCCTTGACTCCTCCCCAATTCATTCAAAACGAAATTGCCGTTGAAGGAAGTTTTCCTACCGGGGTCAGCAATATCTGGGGTGAAGCTGCAGATGGCCGCCTGAAACTCAATCTTCCCGATCGAAGCCCCTCAGTTGTATGGCCAGCAAATGAAGCACCTTATCGTCCTGTGGCTCCGATTCCAACTTCAGGAACAAGTAAAACGGCGACTTCCACGAATTCTAATAACTCCACCACAACTGGCTCAACGGGATCTTCCCCAACAACTTCAGCTGGGCAACCGACAATCGGAACCACAATTCCTTCAACCGGAAGCACCATGCAAACAACTGGTCAGACTCAAACTCCCACACCAAGTCAGAATCCGACTTCCACACCAAGCTCTCATCAACCGAAGGCTACAACTAAAACATTAAAGAAAAAGGTTTCGTTCAATATAAGTATTTTCCATATTAAAAACTCCTTTCACGCGGTACGCGTCCTAAAATTGGCATAAAAAAATAAAGGCAATGCTTAAATGCAATTGTTTCGCTGCAGTGCCTTCATACTATGTGGTGTAATCCTGCTTAATCTTCGTTAGGTTTCCTTTGTGATGGGGCAGGGCATTCTCTGTTCATTCCAGGACGGTGACCAAAAGGCATCATTCCCGGACGATGACCCATTTCTGAACGGGGATCAAATTGTCCATCCTGCATACTGCCACGAGGATCAATACCTTATTGTTTTGTCAATATCTTTCTGCAGGTACCTTGTAAAAATCACCGATTTTATTTTCCATACAGAATATATGCTGTCTCATTGCTACCCCGTATTAACGCGCAGAAGACCTCTATTTGAATTTCGAATAATTTTTGGGGATTTAGTTATAATAACTTTGTTGAAATAAACAAAATTATTGGAGGTTAACAAATGCAATTAGGTAACAGTCAAAACAATCAATTCTCTGGACAATCTGGTCAAGTCAAACTCTCTCCTGTCGCTAGTAATTTTTCCGGTGCTGGAACAACTGTCACTTATGGTTTACACCCTACTAATATTAATGCCTTTAATTGCAATAGCACATCTTCGGGTTTATGCATTAATCCTCAAACTTGGAATACGCAGAGTTTTGCCAATAACTACACCTCATCTGGTCAATTCAGCCAAACTCCGAATATCACATATGGTGTTTCTGCTGGCCAATTTGGCCAAACTGTAAGCGGAAATTATACGGGTGGACAATATTCACAAGGAATGATTCAACCAAGTGTAGATATTTCCGAAACCTCAAGTGATGTAATGGTCGCTGCTTATCTTTCGGATGCTGTACTAAATAATGTCAACCTTAATGTAACCGAAAATTCCGTCACAATTTCTGCGTCGGCATGGACTGGCAGTGGTCATGTGGTAGTCAATAGAACAATCGCTTTACCAACAAGCATTAGGGCCGAATCAGTTGATGCAACATTACAAAGCGGCGTTCTAGAAATCAGATTACCAAAGGCGGATAAAGGGGTCAGAACAAGAACAACAATTACACCTGATACTGTACAATCGTAAAATCGAATAAAAATCCCTCTCTATTTCAATATAGGGAGGGATTTTATTTAATATGAAGAAATCTTCGACTTCGTACATAGTTTCATCGTGTTTTAATAGATTAAGATATTTTCTCGCCAAGCGGATCGATGAACTTAAAGGTGAGCCTGTTCGCCAGTTAGGCGTTCGTGTGTCTGAACTGACTCAGAATGATTTTCAGCAGCTTGCTCTTACTGTTAAGTCACATAATCACCGTAGGTGTGTCCATGAAATAAATTTCTTACTGGGATGGTTGATCTGATTGTGGATCTGTATTATCTTGTTCTGAATTTTGATGATTTTCGTCTTCTTGCTTTATAACTTCCGGTGGAACTGTCTCATCTTTTTCATTAGAGCTTTTTTCAGTACCAATTACTTTGCCTTGAGAATCCAGATACTCCCTGGTTGTTTCAGTTTTAATCTGTTCTGTAACCTTACTTACTCCAGGTAACACTTGACTGCTTTCTACAGACGACTGGGGGTTTCCTCCATCTCCATTATTTGTATCCACTTGGTTAGCTGTTTGCTTATCCTGGCTACCTCCCCCATTTTGTTTAGATTCACTGGAACTCTGTTTTCCCTGAGACTCAGATAACGTTTGTTTTTCTTGTTCGATCGAACTTATTTCTTGAGTATAATTGTTCAACTCCAGAGATAAATTCTCTGGGGTTACTGCTTTAACCGATACTAACTTAGCTGGAATCTCTCCTTGATCACTAGTTATTGAATCATCTGCGTCCAGCCCCTCATTCTTAAGAAGCTTTTTGGCCCATTGATAGGCATCTATACCTTGCAGATAAGGCGAAATATCCACGTCCCCCAACTGAACCCCACTCGACATGCGCTTTAGAGATTGAATGTTAGCTTCCCCACCAATAAGCACAACCTTTTTCTCCAATTGTGCACCTTTGAGAACCTCGGCGGCTTGGGCTGCCAATTTCTCTGTCTGTGCTAACACCGCTTGAACCTTACCCGGATTCTTTTGTAAGTACTCGGGAAGGGTTTCTTTAGCAACCGACTCACTCGTAGGGGTACCGATCGTCTCGATTGTAAGCTTTGGAAATTTGCTTAGAACCGATCGGCTACCTAATAGCATCTCTTGAGAATTGCTGCTATTAGGATCATCTTCTAAAATAACGACTTGACCTTCTGTTAGTTTGTTAGTCAAGGTTATGGCCATTTGTTCCCCTATTTTTTCTTGGTCAGATAGAACAATCCCGGCAGGTTGGATTCTGGAAGGTAATCGACTAAGGGCTAAAACCGGAATCGTTTTTTCTTGAGCATTTTGCAGAAGATTAGGGTCACCTCCCTGATAAATTAAGACTTTCCCACCTTGCAAGGTCGCGCCATTAGCATTATAGATTGACTCTTTTCCAACGTCTGTTTCTGCATTGGATGAATTCTTTTCCCCAGTCGCTTGCGAAAGGTCCATTATCTGGATATCATCTTTTTTAGCCATATCCTCGATTCCTTTAAGATAGAGAATATTGTTGGGATCATCTTCGTTTAATGAAACACTGATTACAGACTTTTGATTTTTAGAAGAGTTATTTTTATTTACTAAAAGTTCTTGCAGTCCGCAGCCAGTTATGGTTAAACTAAGAAATAAGGGAAATAACATCCGAAGGAATCGCATTCTCTGAATCATGAGACGTGCTCCTTTCCAGAGTAAAAATCCTATATTCTAGTTTCCCCTTAGACGCTTTAAAAATGCAGAAAGAATGGATCTTATGTTTACATGCCCAATACTGTTCCATTTCGAAACATAAGATCGCTGTTTACTCAACAGTCTAACATCGTAGACAGTATATTCGGCAACGACCACGGCTTTCTGAACTTTGACGGATGTTTAACCACATAATCTCGGAAACGTCGTCCCAAATAGACTTTTGAGATCGAAACGAGTAGACGATTTAGCTCTTTTCATTAATTGACATATTGTTGCAATATTTAATACTGGTAGCACTATGTGATTCTTGGTGCCAGCCACATTTGCGATAAAAAGCAATAGCTCCAGTATTCTCCGGCAACACAGTCAGGCTAATTTTCTGCACGCCTTTCTGGTGGATATGAGTACTGAACTCACTTAGCAATTTCTCCGCTATACCCAGCCTCCTGAACTGTGGCTTAACGCCTATAGCCAACACGGAGCATGATGGGCTTGAAAGGCCTTTAGGGGGGCCGTCCTCACTCCTATTAGACTTCCATAAGGCTCGCCATGCAAATCGTAAATGGGCGCTCCTCTTTCTGATGTTGTGACGCACTACTTGATCGGTGAGTAATCCATACATCACCAATAAGGCTAGCCGCATAAAATTACGCTTATACAACTGGTGCAAAAACAACAAGGACTGCTCGGTACCGGCTACAAAACCAATTAATTCCCCATTATACTCAGCTACGTACCCACAACTTTGGCCGTTATCGACAAATTCTCTGTAAAATAAAGCCATAAATGACTGCCCAAGATGGCTGAGAAAATACTCTGGAAAAATGTCACAATGCATAGCCGCTACCTTGACAACTTCATCCTCGCGGAATGGCCTAAGCTTTACCATAGAAAAGTCTACCAATTCCTGTTCACACGTATGTTCGACATTTGTTCTGTCATACTCGCATTCAATCATAATATTACCCCATCCTTATTTCGAATCCGCTGCCTAATTATTATTTTGGCCGATGAATCCACAACACACAATTTGCTTTTTAAGAATTGCGAACAATATGTACTCAGCACCCTTCAGAGTCCTGACTTATTGTATCTCTCATACATAGTCTATTTAGATTACCGTCAGGACCTAAATTCAGTATACAAATATATTGAGATAAATCGGTGAATAAATTATGAATTCCATGTTAAGGTTCGCTAGTATTGTGACATTTAAATTGATTTTGACGCCCCTTCTAATAAGTTCCTATGGTCTTCCCAAATAGTTAAACCAATTCTCGTATTCCCATTCGAGCTCTTTAATAGTTGATTTGCTCCTGGCTTCCTTTAATCCGTTATTAAAGGCACAATTGTCCGCATCGCGGAGCAGCATTATTCGGATCGGTGCATCATCCATATCCTTACCCCCTTATCTACATTATTGACACTTAACCTCTTGGGTAAACAAAAAATGAAAGTATAATTTGCGTCTCAGAAAGGTAATATCCTCGTCTGGGTCGAACCAGCAAGATCCTCTAATTCAATTACTACAGAAATCTCATCTTTTCAAAGGATGGTATACATATGAATTTGGTTACCGCTGAGCCTATCCCTCTATTATCTGTCCATAATCTTTTTCTCCCCTCCGTTCTCTTTCGCTATATAAATGCCCTTTTGCACTTTTACTACCTGCTACATTTGAATTGTGTTTTGTCCGGAACGAAAAACTGACATGCTGTTTAATACTTTTTCCGCTGTTTAACCTGCATTGAACTCCAGATTGAGACTATAATAATTTAAAGGTGGTGAATTCAAAAATGTTTGATCTCAATGGCTGCATACGTCGTGCCAAAATCGGGTGGATGTTCCTGATAGGATTGGCCATGGTTTTTGCTCTTTTATATCTTAGATCCGCCCTCTATCCCGGACCTATAGACCCTTCAGTGACTAAGTTTTTTTCACTGGCTATTGCTAATAAGGCCAGAATATACAATTCAATACCTCGCATTCTCTATATCATCCAGTTAATTGTCCAAACCGCTCTTTTAATTTGGTTACTCTTTAGTTCTGTGGGCCAGACTTTCTTTCAGCGCATCCAGAAGATCAGCAGACACTATTGGTTGGTCTCGGCTATATCCATCATGAGCATCTGGCTTCTGTTCAAATTTCTTTCCCTGCCTTTTTCTTATTATACCGGATACTACTGGCAAAAAATCTGGGGTTTTAGTACACAAACCCCAGGAGCTTGGTGGATTGAATATTTGAAAAATGCTGGAATTGAGCTCATCATTACTCTAGCGGGAGGGCTCATTTTTTTCTGGCTAGTCAATCGTTTATCACGCTATTGGTGGCTGGTCTGTGCTATTTTCTTTAGTATCTGGCTCGTTGTAGAGTACCTCTATTGGCCCATTCTTGTATCCCCGTTGTTCAACCATTTTGAACCCTTGCCTAATTCCGCTGTCGTAACCATGGTTGACGATCTTGCTCATCGTGCGGGACTAAACGTTGGTGCTGTTCTCGTGATGGACGCCAGCCGCCAGACAACATTAGCTAACGCCTATTTTACTGGGGTTGGGACTACTAAAAGAATTGTCATTTACGATACTCTCTTACGCAATTATTCCTTACCAGAGGTCAAAGCCGTGATCGCTCACGAGATGGGTCATTGGCGACATAACGACGTCATCCATGGGCTTTTCTACGGGATGATAGGAGGTTTCATTGTCTTCGGTCTATTAACTTTCCTCTTAAAACCCTGGTTACCTGAAAACAGCAAAAAGCCGCTCCAACTATGGGCAGCCTTACAACTGGCACTTATCCTACTTCTCTTTGTAAGCAACCCTCTCCAGAACGCAATCTCCAGAGAAATGGAGCTAAATGCGGACCATTTTTCTCTGGAACTCACAGGAGACCTCCCTGGAGAAATCCAGCTACAGAAAGACCTAGCCAGCACCAGTTTATCTGATTTGTCTCCTCCCAGCTTCATTGTCTGGTTCAGCTATAGCCATCCACCGGCTCTAGCCAGAATAGACGCTTTAGAAAAAGAATACCCTTAAATCACTCACTGAACATTCTCCCCCGCCGCCGTACATCCGCTGTGGATTATGTCGTTGAGAAATATCGATATTTGGCACCGTTGGACCAATCAGACTGCCTGGCGAAGCGTAGAAACAAGACAGATTATAATCAGAATGGTCAGTAAATACGGTTCGATAAAACTATCCCAATATATCACCAAAGTTATTCAATGCTAAGACCGAACTGAATATTTCAAAACTTCATATTCAACGGGTAATCGACCGCCTAGAAAAAAAGCAATCCGAAGAAACACCTCTCTCTGAGGGGTGTTTCTTCGGTACTAACCTCACAATCATATGAATCCATTAAACCTTGAGGGATCTATTTTACTGAACGTCCCTGATCAAGTTCTATGGCCTTAGACAGTGTAGAGATCGCTACTAGTATTTGTTCTTCATCGGGTTCTTTTGTCACAATGTATTTTTGGATGATCGCTGCAATCTTGAAAACTACCTTCAGGCGGTTTCGGCGTGAACTCCAGTTGAATATCTCGTAGCCCACGGACATGGACACCAAATACATGAGCAACGGGAACTGATATAATATGAAGGACAGTAAAAAATAGATTGGTATCACTATAACGACTAAATTAGTCCCACACCGACCGCTCACTCTGTCAGCCGCCATTACTAATTCAGGTACGAGTTGCCCACCGCTTGTGTAAACATTAAAAGCTTTGTGTTCCGCCCCGTGGAATTGCCACAACCGTTTGAGCAAAAATATTAAAACTATTGGAACAACTCCATATTCAACGATCACTGACCAAACCGATACGGTGGCATCCGTATAATTCGGAAGAAAGATCCAATTCCATGGGATAGCCAGTAATAAAACAACGAACAGAAACAAGTTCCAATTGAGCTTGGCTAGTTTGGAAATTCCCCGCACAAATGGAACTCGATCCATCGCCTCAAGCAGACGGCTCTCTGGTAGTTTTTGAACATTCAGTGTCACTACCGCATTTTTCAGCTTGCCACGCACAACATACTTACTGGTTGCAAATGTAATCCCGTTAACATGAGCACGCCCCCCTAGTACCGCCAAATCACTCACTCCATTTTCTTTTGCGTAAAACATTTACCTAACCTAACTATAACACAAGACAAAAATTATAGAATATTAGATAATAAGGAAACGCTCTTATTCCTTTTTAAAATTTATATCAATGGAGGCTGCATTATTGTTAAATCTCGATTTAAAAAAGCTTGCTGAAATGTCGGTACCTGAAAGAACCTTTTTGAGTATATTTCTGGCTGGACCGCATTCCATAACCGAGCTTGAAAAAGGGCTCACTCAACTTCGTCGCGTATTAAAAAGCAATGGACTTAGCAAGGATGAACGCGAGTACTTCGATGAAAACGTAAAGACTGTCGAAGAATATTTGGAAAGGAATCCTTTTAAAACTGGCTCGCTATGTATTTTCACTTGCCAAGCAATTAACTATTTTCAAGCTATTTGGTTGCCAGCACCGGTTAAAGATACCATCAGGATAGATTCATACCCATATATCAGGCCACTCGCGGAACTTTATGACGAATATGAAAATGTGGCTGTGGTTGTTGCGGATAATGAAAAAGTGCGAATTTTCCTCGTTTCTTCGTCCGTGACTGGTACTGAAGAGGTGATCAAAGGCAATATAAAAAATCATGTCAAAGTTGGCGGTTGGTCACAGAAACGCTACGAACGCCGCCGCGACAACCAATTGTTGCAATATGCCCGCGAAATTGTAGGCACTCTCTTAAAGCTTGACAAGGATGAAAAATATGGACACATACTGCTTGTAGGAAGCAAGGAAATACTTCATATCATCCATGAAAATTTGCCAAAGGAGTTGCAAAATAAGGTTATTGAAAAACCCTTGGATTTAAGCAAAGGTGAAGGCTTCGTCAACCATGATATAATGGCCTTATTATCGGATGAAGAGCACCGTTCCCAGCAGGATTACTGGGAATGTATTCGAGTTGAATACCTCCGGGGCGGACTGGCAGTCGTGGGACTGGAAGATGTATTACAAGCCACAAACGAAGGACGTGTAGAGAAAATAATTGTCGATCATACCTTTCATCCCCTGGTTCAGCGGTGTCAAAGTTGCCATAGCCTTTATATGAGCGCAATCGAAACATGCACATTTTGTGGCTCGAAATTGTTCTTTAGGGTTAGTGTTATTAACGAGATACTGGATACTCTTATTCAATCAGGTTCGGAATTCCACTTCGCAGATGCCATTACAGAACTGAAGGAAGTGGGTGGAATAGCGGCTCTTTTGCGGTATTAAGGTAATATTACAGTCTGTTTGATTCAAAAGGCTCTGTTTCTCATCTGCAATCATTCCATCCATAATTAACTCGTGACGTATAGAAGTTAATACTCACAGTTTGAACATTGTTACACTCCCCTGAAAGTCTGTTGCCATCTGAGCAAGAGAGCGTGCCGCCATACGAATTTCCTCCATAGAAGCACTCTGTTCCTCAGTTCCCGCCACCACATTTTCCAGACTGCCTGCAATTTCTTTAGGAATGTTAGCAACCTCCATGATTGAGGAAACGATTGTCTCAGTACTTGCCCCCACCTGCTCGACTACGTCGGCAACAGTCTGGGCTTGTTGTGAAAAGTCGTTTACACCTTGCAAAATATCTCGGAATGCTTCACCAGCCGAGTTAACCATCGTAATCCCGTCCTGCACCGCAACCGTTCCATCGTTCATCGTCTTAACTGCCTTCGTGGTTTCCTTTTGAATCTCGTTAACCAATCCACTAATTTTCCCGGCTGCTTCACTAGACTGTTCAGCAAGTTTTCGAACTTCGTCTGCAACAACTGCAAACCCTCTTCCCTGTTCGCCTGCCCGTGCCGCTTCTATCGCTGCATTGAGAGCGAGAAGATTTGTTTGAGCAGCAATGTTGGTTATCAGGGCAACTATTTCACCAATTTCCCCAGATTTTATGCCCAAGCTATTTACAACATCTGCAGCCTCTGTGACCTTACGACTAATAGCTTGCATCTCGTCGATGGCTTTTCTAACAACGCTATTCCCAGTCGTCGCCTTTTCTGATGTAGTGATTGATCCGGCTGTAACCATTTGAATATCCTCACTGATCGTATGCATATGCACAGAAACTAATTGGGCAGACTGTGCCGTATCATCGACACCCGCGAGTTTTTGTTTAATCCCATCAGATACTTCCTGAATGGAATATACAATTTGTTCTGTGGTCTTACTGCCCTCGTCAGCGCTGGCGGTCAACTCTTCTGCCGAGGCAGCTAACTGCTGTGAGCTGTTTACAATCCCCTGAATAATTCCCTTAAAATTCCTCATCATCGTGTTAAGGTTCTCCGTCATCTGACCAAACTCATCTTTAGATCGAACCACAATGCTTTTGCTAAGATCACCTTGAACAATAGCCGTCGCGAACTGATTGACCAGTTTTATATTTTTAACAATATATCGACTATATAAAAGCAGGACCGTCACTATGACCGCAATTGCCAAGACAAAGATCATCAGCATTCGGTATAATAAAGCATTTAAAGGAGCGTATAGATCCGTCTCCGAAACGTCAATTGCCAATGTCCAACCGAATCCCGGAACGGGTGCATAATAAACCCTTCTTGCTCCTCCGGCGGAGTACGTAAACATTCCTTCTTTACCATTTAACATAGTTTTGGCTGCTCCGCTCAAGCTCTTATTGGGGTCTTCAGTAATTTTGCCTTTCATTATTTTGGTTTGGTCCGGATTAGCCAGATATTGCCCCTCTTTATTCAAAAGGTATACATTAGCCTTAATGTTTAAGTGAATATCACTAATCAACTTCTGCAATGTGACAAAATCAAGATCCCCTGTAACTATGCCCTTAAAATTCCCTTGCTCATCATAAAATGGCGCACTAGTTGTTATCATAGTAACCTTCGTTGCGTCATCATAATATGGGTCAGTCCAAGCAATTTTCTGTTTTGAATTCTTGCCCAGCTTATACCAATCCTGATTAGGGTAGTCATATTGTTCGGTATCATATTCCTCCGTAAAGACTACTTTATCTTTATCCTTGTATGCATATGGACCGAAATATTTTAAGTCATTTTTATAGGTAAAAGGTTCATACCACACCCCAGCTCCAAACGTCACATTACTTGCTGCTACAGTTTTCTCAAGTAAGCTTGTATACTGATCTGAATCTAAACTGGTGCCTGCTGATTCTACGGTACTAACTAAGCCTTGTACTAAAGTACTATGCTCTGATAATTGTCTTTCTATATCACTTATTGTTCCCCCTAGCTTAGCCGACATCTTATTTTGAATTTCAGTGTTCAGAAGTGATTCTGAACACTTGTAGCTAATTGCCGTCATTGCCACTAGGGTCAGTATTATTAAGGGCAAAATAGTAAGTAATGTCTTACTGCGAACACTTGAAATATTAAATAATCTCATGCTCATAACATCAACTCCTTAGAAAATTTTGCAAATATTAGTACTATTCTCTTTATTATTTCAACGCCTTTGCGATAGCCTCAATCACACGATCCGCTTGGAAGGGTTTAACTATAAAATCTTTAGCCCCAGCCTGTATTGCTTCGACAACCATAGGTTGTTGCCCCATTGCACTGCACATGATGACACGGGCTTTAGCATCCCGTTTGCGAATTTCTTTCAACGCTTGTAGACCATCCATTTCCGGCATGGTTATATCCATAGTCGTTAAATTTGGTTGCAATTCCATATATTTTTCCACGGCAACTGCTCCATTTTCCACTTCTCCAACTACGGTAAAACCATTCTTAGTCAAAATTTCCCTCAGCATCATACGCATAAATGCGGCATCATCGACAATCATTATAGTAACGCTCACTCAAACATCCTCCTCAGCCTCAGTTGATTCATCGCTTCTTAAGGATTCTTGATATCCGTAACTTGAATCCCATTCGTCTCGTGCGTAAACTCTTAGTTTTGGCCTTTTCCTTGATCAAATCATTCATCACTTACTCCTTACTCATGATTTGATCAAGCTCCAAGAGAACAATTAATCGCTCGCCTAGTTTACCAACTCCACGTATACACTGATAGTCCATGCCCACGGCAATCGGTGGTGGCGGCTCAACGTCCTCACTTTCTAAGTACAAGACTTCTGTTACCACATCCACTCAAATCCCAAAGACTTTCTTTTGAACTTGCAGCACAATGATTCGACTAAGCTCGGTTTCTTCGACGAGGTATAATATTGACCCCAAATTCTTCAAACCCTAAGCTAAAGGTTACTAATTGCTCTTCCGCCATTAATTTCCCCTCCAATTATTGAGATAATTGAATTATTGGATCTAGCTTTTGTGGGTGACTAAGACGTCTTGTAGCAGGGAGCCTATATCGAGAATCAACGTGACTTTGCCATCTCCGAGAATCGTAGCCCCGGCGATTCCGGGTAAATTATTGAGTAAATCACCCAACGACTTAATCACAACTTCTTGTTGTCCACGCAGTTCATCCACAATAAGCCCCAGTACTTTATCTCCAAAGCCCACAACAACAACAAAAACCTCGTTACTGGCAGTTTCTGGAGACGGAAGGTCAAACTTTTCCAGTAAGGAAATTAAGGGTAACGTGTTCCCTCGTAGTTGAACCATCGGCAATCCACCGACCGTTTTAATATCCACCCGATTGACAAGGAGGGTCTCTAACACAGAAGAGAGTGGCACTGCATAAATCTCCTCCCCAACTTCAACCAGAAGCGCCTGAATGATCGCCAAAGTCAAGGGCAACCGAATAGTAAAGGTGGTTCCCTTCCCTTTACGGGTCGTGATATCCACTATTCCGCCAAGATTATTCAGAGCCTTCTTCACAACATCCATCCCCACACCCCGACCCGAAATATCGGTCACCTTATCTGCCGTACTGAAACCCGGCAAGAAGATAAGGTTGGCGATTTCGCTCTCAGAGAGTTCTTCACGCTCTCCGATCAGGCCTTTTGAAACAGCTATTTTTCGAATCTTATTGAGTTCTAGCCCTGCCCCGTCATCAGAAATTAAGATTGCTATATGGTTTCCGTCATGATAAGCCTCCAGCGTAATCGTGCCAATTTCAGGCTTATATGCAGCACGGCGCTCTTCGGGAGATTCTATCCCATGATCCACCGAGTTCCGAATCAGGTGCATTAAGGGGTCTCCGATTACTTCAACGACCGTCTTATCCAATTCTGTGTCTTCACCCTTTAGGATAAGCTCTATCTCTTTACCTGTTTTTTTGGAAAGATCACGAACTAAACGAGGAAAACGACCAAAGACGGTTCCGATCGCCACCATGCGTAGGCGCATAACGCTCTCTTGAAGGTCATTCATTAAACGACCCAAGTAAACGTTAGCCTCGTTCAGATTATTCACCATGCCATCTAGGCTGTACTGGGCCTTCAGATCCAACCCAATTTGCACCAAACGGGTCCGGGTAATGACCATTTCTCCCACGAGATTAATGAGATTATCCATACGAACCGTATCCACACGAATGGTATGTACCTGCGTATTACCTTCCCCACTTCTGGCTTCGACAGTCGGTGCCATTGGTGCAGTTTTTCCTTCCGTCACAACGTTAGTGATTGCATTAGACGCCGTTTCCGGTTCTAATACAAATGCTTCCGCTACCAAATAAGGGTGAACGACAACATCCTCCAACTCAGAAACCTCTAAGACTTCCCTCCGAATTTCTTCGATGGGCTCATCACTAAGCACGAGCAGAGAAAAGGTCTCTGCGTTGCCAACTTCTAAATCCTCGATACTCGGCAGAAGCTTCATCACGGTGCCAACCCCTTCGAGTCGTTGGTTTACCATTACAGCACGAACCGCCCTCATGATAGTACCTGGCGCTAGTTTCACATCCACTTGATAGAGGCCGTGTCCCATACTATGTGCATCGTTTACTTTTTCACTTTCAGGCTGCGTCAAAGAGAAGTTCATCGGGACAAACTTTGCCGTCCCTTCCTCTTCTCCTTTTTTATCTTTTTTCTTTTGGATAGGCTGCGAATTATTCAAAACAACCGTATCTCCATTCAATAACCCCCTCATGGAGGATACTAAATCTTCGAACCCAACAGTGATCTCCTGACGTAACACCACTTGAGCTAGCATTGCCTTAACCCGATCTGTCACTGCCAAGAGAATGTCAATCGTTTCGAGTGAAACATCCATCTTCCCCTGACGCAAACGGTCCATTAAGTCCTCAGCCACATGGGTTATCGCAACAATGGGCGTGAATCCCATGGTCCCTGAAGCTCCCTTCAAACTATGAACCGAACGGAAAAGATCGTTGATCAGTCCGATATTCCCTCCCTCTTTCTCCAGTTGTAAGAGTCCTGTTCCGAGCCTATCGATTTGTTCTTGAGAATCCAATAAATAAAAATCTAAAAACTCCTCCAAATCGACTCCCATGCTTTTGTTATCATCCTGGCTCATTCTTTGCCACTCCAATCTAGATTCTAACTATTTACTTGCCGTAAACCTACATAGACATTAACCTAAATACTGTCTACTGAAAAATGAACTGCTATCGTCTGTGGTACAGGTAAGGTTGCCTGTCCGTTACGGCCCATCAATAGGAGTGGAGGCGAAATATCAAGTCCAATTATTCCAACCTTGCTAAATTGGGTACATGCATTAGCACAAACCATATTACCCATTTCAGAGATCACGCTCTGTGCTATTGGATCAAACTCTGCCATAGGCATACCCATCATCATTTTTTGAAGCGAAATGTATTGCGGAATCCAAACTCATACTAATCAAAATAGCACCTTTTAACACACCAACCAGAGTTTACTGCAGCGTCTGAATTTATATTCATCAACTCACTCTGAATTCCTGTATAGCTGTTAGTAGTACTTGGGCGGTGGCGGATAAGTCTTGACTTGCCATTGCCATATGGCTTAAGCTAGTTGCTTGTTCTCCCATAGTGTCTGTCACAGATTGTACACGCACAGCTGTAACCTGTCCTAAACTGCTAATATTATAGATAGAGTTGACGATCTGTTGATTCCCTATAGCAACTTGCTGAATTGAGGAAGAGATTCCCCTAACTTGAGATGAAACCTCTTCTATATGTTCAAAGTTTGTTGCAAATGCTTGTCCTGCTATCTCAACAACTTTAATTCCTTCCTGAACATCGTTTGAGGCAGCGTTCATAGCCGAAACGGCGGATATAATATTTTCATGATTCCTATTAATCAAGGCACTAATTTGCTGAGAAGCTGCCTGAGACTGTTCAGCTAGTTTCCGTACTTCTGCGGCAACCACTGTAAAACTACGTCCATGTTCTCCTGCCCGTGCGGCCTCTATAGCAGCATTTAGAGCTAATAAGTTGGTTTGTGCGGCGATACCACTAATGAATTTAATAATATCGCTAATTTGATCATTACTTAAGGTAAGATCATCAACTGTATTCTGGATCTGTGCTGTTCTTTCACCTATGATAGACATCTGTATAATAACTTTGTCTATAGCTTGCTGGCCGTATTGAGTTGTTTTTGCTGTTTTCTCAGTAAGGTCGGCCACCAAAGTGCTAGTAGCTGCGATTTGCTGAGTACTTGCTGATATCTGTTGGATGGCAACGGATACCTCATTGATCGTATGCACTTGTTTTTCAGCATCTGAGGCAGCTGCAGCCATGGTTGCTACAATTTGTTCCGACGATTTCGAGTTCTCAGAAGTAATCGTTTGAAGCGCTTCAGCATATCCTGTAACTGACTGACTGGATCGGGAAACTTCGCCTACCAAATTACGCAAGGTGTTCCTCATACTATCGAAAGCAGTCGCCAATTTCCCTGTTTCATCCGTCGAGTGAACCATATGCTTATCGATGACTAGGTTTCCTCTCTCAACATCCTGCACACTTTTCAACATTACCTGGATGGGTCTAGCTAAGAGACGTGCCATAAGTAACCCAAAAAATAAACTTAAAAGAACTGCCACAATCGGAAGAATGAGCTGTATTCTACCCGCCTGAAGAAAATCCTGATTGTTCTGAATAATAGTTTTTTCTACTAAATTTTCATTATAGTCAATAAGATTGGACAGCACTATATGTATCGTATCATTATATGTTAATGCATTATTTGAATAGTAGCTGTAGGCATCTTGTTTAAGACCTTGAGCACTGATATCGAAGGCTTTTTGTCTTTCATTTCTATAGCTTGTGAGGGCTTCTTTTAAGTTAGATAGTTTTGCTGCTTCAGCGGAACTATGGCTAAGGGATGCATAATTATTAAGAGATCCATCAATGATATTATCCGCATTCTTGAGATTCTTTAATATCTCTTGTTTTCGCATCTCATCAATCGGAGCTATAATTAACTCCATAGACAAGGCTTCCGTTACTCCGGTATCTGCCCTTGCTTCATTGAGGAACTTAACTGCCGATAATGAGCTTGCATACATCTTATTAAAGTCGGAATTTTGTTTATGATAGTAGACATAACCTGTATATCCAATCCCTCCCATCATAATTGCCATGATAAGTACTAGAACATTAATTTTGAAAGCCATTCTTAAATTACGAAATTGATTTAAGCTGTGCGCCAACACCTTAGATTTAGTAAAATATTCCAATTTGGATTTCAAATTGCGTAGTCGCTTGAAACTATTCTCTAGCACTTTGGATTTTATCAAATATCTGAATTGGGCCACTTTATTGTTAAAACTTAACAATATGATCACCTCCATATATCTTTTTGCTTTCGAGGAAAAAATAGAAATTTAGGTTGATGATATTTGTTAACTCTCCCTTATCACTAAAACTCGACGAAATATTCATCTATACCACATAATAATGGATCATTGTAAATACTTGATGAATTTTATATTAATTTATCGTTAATTTAATTCATACTTTTTAATTCCTACTTTTTAATTCATTTCCTCCCAAGATAGCGGAAATAGTTCCGGCAAACACAAAAAGACCAGACCGTCAAACGATCTGGCAAATAAGTTCAGTGTCCATTTTTATCTATATGACTACACAAGCAATCTCGTGCCGATGATGGCTACCATGGCACTTCCCAAAAAGAGTTTGATGAATTTTACCAGGTACATTTTTGTCCGTCTTTCGAGACACGATTAAATAGGCTTTGTTCTTGAAATCGCTAATAAGTTTTTTTTGCACAGCTTCTACTTTGTTTTTCCACATTTTATGGTCATTTACGACGCAACCGTG
>OMOF01000248.1 GCA_900290375.1 Candidatus Desulfosporosinus infrequens | reverse complement strand
AAATATGTTCTTAGAAATAAGGAGGAAACTTAATGTTTATTTCGAAAGGTTTGAAAGCTCTAGGCGGTGCCATTGTTCCTATTTTAATTTTCAGCCAAACAGCCATGGCAACACCAATGACGATTACATGGCAAAATGCCCCAGGGCAAATGGCAAGTGTTAGCTATACAAATGCATTATCAACTCCTGCTATGAAAGCTGCTCTTACAACAGACCTACAGGCAGCTGAATCAGCTGTTTCACCTATCTTTGTTACAGATACCAACGGAAGCGTTATCAACTATGAGGCTGCCCTTGGCAAAAGCGAAGGCTACAATGCAGCACTAGCTGATACGACTGTACAAGTTCCTACTGCGCCAGCAGCTACTTATCAAATGAATGCTGATGGCACTATCTCTATAATTCAGTCAACTGTAACTGTAGCTAGCGTAAGTGCTGCTAATGGTACCGTAACTGTTAATCTTAGCAGTGCTCCTACAACCTTACCAACAGTCGCAGACTTTGCTGTAACCCAAGCGATCAATGGCGGGACTGCAACCACAGTGACCCCAACCGCAGTTAGCACCAGCGCTTCAGGAACTGGCGCTATAGTGACCCTGACCGTTCCTACAATATCTGGCGCAGTTGCAAGCCAAAGTGTCGTTGACAGTGTAAGCTACAAAAGTGCTACAGCTGTAGCTGCCCCAGCATTTACTGTTGCAGCGATCACTTTGGGAGTTAGTAGCGTTAGCGCTCCTAACTTGGGTACGGTTCAGGTTGTCTTCAACGCTGCCGTAGATTCTGCAACGGCCACAAACGTTGCAAACTATACGATAGGAGTCCTAAATATTGCAAAGGCTACATTGGCGTCAGATAACAAGACAGTAACCTTGTATGTTAATAATGGAGCCACCCCTCCTGTAGCTAATATGGTTAATGCAACAGCCTATACATTAAAGGCGAGTGGGGTTACAGCTGGAAGCGGAAGCCTGACGCTGGCATCTACAAGCGTACAATTTACTACCAATGATCTCACCATTCCGCAAGTATCAGGTGTGACAGCGACTGGTAATTCTACGTTGCAGGTTGTATTTAATGAACCAGTGCTCGGCGCAACAGCTGCTGGAGCTTTGGCTAATGACTATGTCGTTGATAGTACAAATAGTGGTATTACAATTACCGCTGGGTCTGGGTCTATGGATTCAACCGGAACAATTCTAACAATGAGCACTAGTAGTCCGCTCACGGCTGGGGTTCATACTCTTGCTGTGGTATCTCAGACTGCAAATAAAATTACAGGATTCAATGCCGCTACATTAACCCCAATGGCTCCAATGTCGTTTAATGTGTCAGCTGTATCAGCTCTCACCTCTGTAACTGGAGTCACAGTGAACAGCCAGACGCAAGTTACGGTCAACTTTAGTCAGGCAATGCCTGCGACGTTACTACCTACCACGTTCACATGGGGTGGCCATAATGCTGACACAGTGAAACAACTAAGTAGCACTTCTTACCAAGTCAACTTTACGACCAATCCTTTACCAGTTGGTTCTGTCACCCTTAATATAGGAGCATTGACCGACGTTAATGGACAAAGCGTAATTTTGGCAACAGGCGGTAATTATGCGCTCACTGTTACAGCGAACACTGCTACAACTATCGCTTCTCTTACCGAGACTAAAGACAATTCATTCGTTATAACATTCTCGTCGGCAGTTACTGCACTCCCAGCTGGGAATATAACGTTTACAAACTCCGCCGGCACAATAATCAACCCTAGTACACCTGTAGTCGTTGCTGGGACGAACAACACACAATGGACCTTGCCTTTTGCTACCGCTGTTGCTCCGGCTACTTACACGGTCGCAGTGTCTGGTGTGGTAGATGCTATTGGAAATACTGTGACAGCATATTCTAACAGCAATTTTACGGTAACCCAAACGACTGCACCTTCACTGACAACCGCTAATGTACAATATGAAGGAACTTCAATCTTGGTGAACTTTGGTTCTGCGATGGCTACGACTGGTGTTTATTCCGTCACGAATGCCAATAATTATCAGTACAATGGTAGTGCTTTACCGAGTGGAACCACTATAACAGCCGTAAATAACAATCAGTCAGTATTGATTGCCTTTAGTGCTTTAACCGCAGCTACCGACACTATATCGGTTGGTTATGTTTCAGGTGCCACCCTGTATGCAGTTCAGACAGCAGCAGGCCTCACCATAGCACCGTCAAATCCTTTAGCAATAAACGGTCTTGGTGCAACTGTTGTTAACATTAACGTGGGTTCTACGATTAAAGTCAAATCACCCACTCAGGTGTCTGTCAAACTCGCAGCTGCTCAGGCTGCGTTGGGAAGTAACTTAACTAGTTCGGACTTCACCGTTAACTGGACAAAGAATGGTGCGCCAGTAGTAGTAATACCCTCAAGTGTATCATTGGATTCCACTGACACAACCAATCATACAATCTCATTAA
>OMOF01000926.1 GCA_900290375.1 Candidatus Desulfosporosinus infrequens | reverse complement strand
CATTATCAATTACATAATGCAAAAAACCACACCTATAGTGGAGGCCACTTAAAATCTCCGGAAATCTACTGATTTGGTATCTAAAAACACCATATATAGTAGTTAACGTAAAAAATCAGCACTATATATGGTGCTGATTTTCTCGGAGATAAAGTTTTTCAGTGGCCTCCCTATAGTGTGGCCCTTTTGCATTCCTTGTCCAAATGAAGGGTACAGAATTTTTTTCTTAATCTGGCAGCAACAGTAAGCCCACTCTTTAACTGATGATACCACTAGCATCTTTGCTTTTCATATAAGTTAGTGCAACCTCTAACCGGGATTTTACACCTAATTTTTTCATTATATTGCTGACATGGAAGTCCACAGTACGGTTTTTGATGCCCAATGCGGTGGTAATCTCTCTATTACGCAAGCCCTTGGCAATTAATTCTATTATCTCTATTTCCTTTGCTGTAAGTGATGTGCCATAGATTTTTTCAGGCTCTATAATTTTTTCCGTTCTAATTTCATCACCAACAATCGCAGATTGAATATAAGGGGCCATGTTTTGCGAAAAATAGACACCACCATCATAAACTCTTAAGATCGCCTCAATCATTTCCTCTACAGAACAACTTTTAAGTAGGAAACCATTGGCACCTTTACTTATAGACTTAGTAACGTAACCTTTTGGATCTTGCCCCGTCAGCATAAGAATTTTCACTTCGGGTTGAACCATTTTAATTTTATCTATTATATCAACTCCGCAAATGTCTGGGAGATTGATATCTAACAACACGACATCAACCCTCGTTTTATTAATGAAGCTCATACATTCTATTCCGTTCTTAGCAATTCCTACTGCCAAAATACGAGACTCAACACGTAATAAAGAGACGGTTCCTTCCGAAAAAAGCGTATGGTCATCAACAACTAAGACTTTTACTCTTTCTAATTCCTCAGAATTGACTGACACTCCTATCTTCCTCCTCTATTCAGAAATTCTTCGACTTTTTGGTTTCTTTTATGCTATCGGGATAGTGGCTTTGAGCATTGTGCCTCGACCAATTGTTGAACTGATTTGAAGGTCACCACCCACGCTTTCTAATCTTTCTTTCATTCCAACGATTCCAAAATGAGCACTCGTCAATAGCCAATCCTCTATCTGACTAGTATCGAACCCTTTACCTGAGTCTCTAACAGTCATTTCAATCCTATATTCGTTCATCTCAATGTGAATCCTCAACTTGTTAGACCCTGAGTGTTTCACGGTATTCGTAATCCCTTCCTGTAAAAAGCGATAAGCCGCTATTT
>OMOF01000378.1:1508-3224 GCA_900290375.1 Candidatus Desulfosporosinus infrequens | reverse complement strand
TGTTGGCCAGCTAATGAAAGCCTTGAGATCAGGAAAGTATGATCTACACAACACTTCGGTCATTATAACGCAAACTGGCGGCGGTTGTCGGGCAACGAATTATATCGCCTTCATCAGAAAGGCTTTAAAAGATGCCAATTTTGAACATGTCCCGGTGATTGCCTTAAATACAGGAAACTCGTCCAGTTTGGAAAAGAACCCCGGCTTTAAATTTACAATTCCTATGTTTAATAAATTAATGAGAGGGCTTATCTACGGCGATCTCTTAATGCGGGTCCTCTACAGAGTTCGACCCTATGAAAAATTTCCAGGTTCCGCCAATCTCCTCTATGACTATTGGGTAAGTCGGTGCCAGGAATCCTTAAAGAAAGGAAATAGAAAGGAACACTCTAAAAATATTTGCCAAATTGTTAAGGATTTCGATAAGCTTGAGCTTTATGAGGATCTAGTTAAACCGAAGGTTGGAGTAGTCGGGGAAATTCTGGTTAAATTCCACCCTACAGCAAATAATAACATTGTGGAGTTGCTGGAGGCTGAAGGGGCTGAGGCTGTCGTGCCGGACCTCGCTGACTTTCTGTTATACAGTGCCTTTGATAATGGAATTAAGTATAAAAAACTATCGGGCAGCTTTTGGGAGATGATGTCGGGGAAGCTGTCCATAAACAGAATAGAATCTTATCGCAAAGGAATGAAGAAGGCTTTGAAAGCCAGTAAACGCTTTACAGCCCCGAAACCAATCGAAGAGATCGCCAAATATGCAGAACAACATCTCTCTCTGGCCAATCAGTCGGGAGAGGGCTGGTTTCTCACTGGAGAGATGGTCGAGTTGATTCGCAGTGGGGTAAATAATATTGTCTGCTTACAACCCTTTGCCTGCCTGCCTAACCATATTACCGGCAAAGGTATGTTTCGTGAGATCAGACGTTCTTACCCTTATGCAAATCTTGCGCCTATTGATTATGATCCAGGGGCGAGTGAAGTTAATCAATTAAATCGCATAAAACTCATGCTTTCCGTAGCTGTAGAAAATCTAAAAAACAAGATAGCGGACTCTAAAGCGACCGTGGTGAAGTTGGAGAATAATTTATTGGACAGTAAACTAGCGATAATGAATTTAGACACGAAGTTACGAGAATGCAAACTGGATTGAAATAAAAGCAACAGGGTTATCCTTTTAGAAAGGATAACCCTGTCGCTTTTATTTAGATTAAGTTAACTCATGATTATCCTTCTTCATATTATAGAATGTCGCCTAAGGGAAGATGTTTTCTGCGGTTAATTTGATTATAATTAATTAAATACCAGCAATAAGTGTTTTTCCTTACTATATATTTTACTTAATTAATACATATATAAACGCAATACAAGATATAGTGTATAAAATCTTTTTAAACGTATATA
Source organism: Candidatus Desulfosporosinus infrequens (assembly GCA_900290375.1). Lineage (GTDB taxonomy): Bacteria > Bacillota > Desulfitobacteriia > Desulfitobacteriales > Desulfitobacteriaceae > Desulfosporosinus > Desulfosporosinus infrequens. The sequence continues at coordinate 1,823 of OMOF01000378.1, read as the reverse complement.
TCTTTATAAAACGTTGATTTAATTGACTTTCAAACTCAATATATGTTATTGTATAGACAATAACATATATTGAGTTTGAAAGTCTTGTCCCATAAACAAGGCCAAGCCTATGGGACATTGCGCAAAAGATCTCCGGACGCGGAGGTCTTTTTAAATGATGTTTACTCTGATCTTGGAATCATATATTCATGGGATGCCATAAAAAAGAGCCCGTAGGCTCAAAGAAGGATTACAGAATTAACCATGGTTTAATATCTGCTAGCCCGGGATATGTCTCAGCAAAGGTAGTGTTTTTCCTTAGATAGTCCAACCCCT
>OMOF01000378.1:0-1498 GCA_900290375.1 Candidatus Desulfosporosinus infrequens | reverse complement strand
GCGCCCTTGATAAAGTCATCATCTTGAATTTGATCAATTAAGTCTCTAAACTCTATAAGACTCAAGTCGAAATCTGAGAATTTTGGTATCGTTTCGCCTTTCTCAATTTCTCTCAAAATACTATAAATAATTTTCTTCTTCTTCAAAATCCATTCATCCTCTCTCCTCGGCATCTTTGACTTGTTATTTTCTTTCATATGCCTAAGATTATAACACAAGGAGGTATTCTTTGAACAATATTGCATGAATAAACAACTATTTGAGTTCTGTTTGACCAATAGGACTAAGGTATTTATCCTTATAAAAGGAAAAAATGTAAAAGGATTTCCCTTTATTGTGTAGAAGTATTATTATAAGCAGATAATACATAGACTGGAAAAAGAAGAGCGTTTCTTCGAAGTAACCTGTTTGATGTTGACAGGAGTTCATATCGTTATTCTTCAGATGGAACTCACTCACCCTTTATGTCCCGAACTAGTAAGACCCTGGTAGCTAGCCGAGATTCAGTTCAGGGTACGAGAAAACTGTATTGTGACAGAAAGGAAAGTTAATATATGGTTATTGCAAGATTCTATAGGGTAGAAGAATGGGACAATGTAGAAGAAGATTGGAAAGTCTTTATAAATAAGAAAATAGAGATGAAGGCACAGCGATTTAATCTTCAAGGAATGCTTGAAAATAAAACCAAGGAACTGAAGCAAGAAAGTGAGCAAAGAAATCCTAAAGAAGCGGAGGCACAACGACTCAACCTCCAAGACGTGATTGATGATAAGACCAAGGAACTGAAGCATGAAGTTGAGCAAAGAGAACGAATTGAACTTGAGATAGCTAAACTAGAACGGTTAAACATCATTGGCCAATTGGCAGCTGGTCTGGCACACGAAGTCCGAAATCCGATGACTACAATACGTGGCTATCTCCAAATGCTGCAGAACAAAACAGATTTGTTTACATATAAAAGTTATTTTGACCTAATGATAGAGGAACTCGATAGAACCAACACAATAATTACGGATTATTTATCTCTAGCCAAGAACAAACCGGCAAAATTACAAAGACAATGTTTGAACAAGTTGTTGACCAATCTCTTTCCCTTATTGCTAGCAGATGCCTATAGCCAAGGTAAAAAGTGTATCTTTGAACTGGAGGATTTAACTGATCTGGATATTGACACAAATGAAATTACTCAACTAGTTTTAAACTTTGCTCGTAACGGTCTTGATGCAATGTCCCCAAATGGATGCCTTACTCTTAATACATTTATGGAAGGTCAGTACGTAGTCCTAAGTGTTAGAGACGAAGGGACGGGTATCAATGCGGAGCATATAGCACAACTTGGGACCCCATTTTTCACTACTAAAGAAGGTGGCACGGGTTTAGGCTTGCCGTTGTGTTACAGTATTGCCAAAAGGCATAATGCACTAATAGAAGTTAAGACTGGTACAGATGGAACGACCTTTTTGATCCGATTTCCCCAACCGAAGAAAACGAGAATCAG
>OMOF01000523.1:1452-1631 GCA_900290375.1 Candidatus Desulfosporosinus infrequens | reverse complement strand
GCTGCTAACATTGCTTTACAAGCGGTGACTAGCTCCACCCAAGCTTTCTTAGCCTCTGGGAACTCTTTTGCGGACGCCTTAAGTGTCTCGTCTTACGCAGCTGCGCATGGCATCCCTCTTCTCCTTACGGATTCAAACGCCCTCCCCTCAGTTACACTTTTAGCGCTGCAAAAATTAGG
>OMOF01000523.1:0-1442 GCA_900290375.1 Candidatus Desulfosporosinus infrequens | reverse complement strand
GCCGGCCTTGGCTTCAGCGTCGACCGTTTGGCTGGAGCGGATCGTTATTTAACAAATATTGCGGTCCTGAATAAACTGAACTATACAACCACCACTATTTATGCGGCTACGGGCGAGGATTTTCCGGACGCCCTCTCTGGAGCCATCCTCGCTGCCAAAGGGAACAATCCCATTATGCTTGTTCCACCAGTCGATATCAATTCTGATACTCTGGCTTATCTTAATGCTCGACGTGCAGAGGGCTCCATATTTACCCTCTTCGGAGGATGGGGAGTGATCAACTATGGGATAGAGGACATCATTCGCACAGGCTCAGTTCATCCTCGTATTTCTCTGCAATATATGCAGGCTTACGGTTCTTCTTCTTTAAGTGCCTATCTTAATCAGCTCTCCCTGCTTCCCTCAAAGGCCACCGACTCTGTGGATATCCTTTCTCCTAATTTATTTTCACTTGACAACCTAACCACTGGACAGACGGTGGCGAGCGGTTCGATTACTGGGACGTGGAATCTGACCGACAAAAGTTATTCTCAACTGGTCACTGCTGCCCATGGAAAAGGCCTCAAACTTTTGCCGCTCATTGGTTCTGACTGGAGCACCGAGGGTAAAGCTACTTTGGATTTAACTCTGACCCAGGACGCCTCGCGTGCGGCTCTGGTCAAGCAACTGGTCGACATGGTTCAGTCAACTGGCGTAGACGGAGTTGTCATAGATTTTGAGTGTATGAGCACTGCTACCGGTCCTTATTTCACTAAATTCACCCAAGCGCTTTATGCCGAACTTCATGCCCAGAACAAACTTCTGATCGAAGCTGTTCCGTCTCGCACGGCATCCACTGATTGGTACACTCAATATAATTATCATGACTTGGCTCCGTACGTAGACTATCTGAATATCATGACCTATGATTATAGTACCTCAACCCCTGGGGCTATAGCTCCTATTTCCTGGGTAAAAAATGTCTTAAGCTTTGCCCAAGGACAAGGCATAGATATGAGCAAGGTTTTGCTCGGAATCCCATACTACGGACGGGACTGGACGAAAACCGGAGATGCTACCTATAGCTCCCAATCCGTCGGACTCTCCTCGGCCACAAGCACCGCTGCCAGCAACCACGCGGTCATTCAGCGCGATACTTCGAATGGTGATTCTGTGGGTATACCCTATTACACTTATACGGATAATGCCCTAGCTCAACACACCGTCTATTACGATGACCTAACGAGTTGGGATGCCAAACTAAACCTTCTCGACACCTATGGACTTGGGGGAATTGGTTCCTGGTCCTTATACTGGGTATCCAATGATACCGCACCTTCCCTCTTCTCTCTGCTGAAAGAGCATCTGCGTTTACCGTGAGGAACCCCTCCGTCATTAATGCAACCTAAGACAAATCCCCCCAGATCCTGAAGAGGATTTAGGGGGATTTGTACGTTTCTTTC
>OMOF01000136.1 GCA_900290375.1 Candidatus Desulfosporosinus infrequens | reverse complement strand
TGCATCTATCGGAGTCCTGCAAAATGATTGATACTTCGTTTTCGCAGAACCGAAATAAATATATAATTTAGCAGGGGATTATTAGTTTTTGGGGAAGTACTATTCAACAGAGATTACTACGCGCATTTTTGTTAGTGCCGTGATCAAAGCGAAAGGAATGACACCTATTATGAAAAGAAGGTATGCATTAGCAGAGGTTACGGAGAAGCTGGTGGCAGTTGCACAGGGGAGGGAACCGGCGGATACGGTCATAAAGAATGCTCGATTGGTGAATGTCAATACGGCAGAAATTGTTTTGGATGTAGATGTCGCTATAAACTACGGAAGAATAGCTCTAGTAGGAAATGGNNTCAGTGAAAATACGCGGGTCATAGACGCTAGAGGGTGTTATATTACACCGGGATTCATGGATGGACATATGCATGTTGAAAGCAGTATGCTGTCTGTCAGAGAATACGCACGCGCCGTCATCCCACATGGGACTTCGGCTATTTTTATGGATCCTCATGAAATGGCCAATGTCTTGGGCATGGCTGGGGTTCGCGTGATGATCGAGGACGGCAGGAATGTGCCACTCAGGGTTTATACCACAATGCCTTCCTGTGTTCCGGCAACCCCAGGCTTTGAAGATACTGGAGCGGAAATAGGACCTGGAGAGATAGAAGAAGCTATGACCTGGAAAGAGGTTGTGGGCTTGGGTGAAATGATGAATTTCCCTGGAGTAATTAATGGTAACTCGGATACCCATAAGGGAATTAAGGCAACTTTAAATGCCAATAAGACAATTACTGGACATTATTCACTACCGGAAACAGGTGCAGGCTTAAATGCCTACGTGGCTGCCGGTGTACGCTGCTGCCATGAGTCAGTAAGATCGGAAGATGCACTTGCCAAAATGCGTCTTGGTATGTATGCGCAACTAAGGGAAGGTTCTGCCTGGCATGATTTAAAAGAAACTGTAAGAAGTATCACTGAGAACCGGATAGATACACGGTATGCTACCCTAGTCAGTGATGACACGCATTCCGAAACTTTGGTTTCCCAAGGACATCTTGATCATATCGTTAGACGGGCCATAGAAGAGGGGGTCAACCCGATCACGGCTGTCCAAATGGTGACTATAAATGTTGCGCAATGCTTTGAATTGAGCAAGGATCTCGGCAGCATATCTCCTGGCCGGTGGGCGGATATACTAGTGATAAGCGATTTGACAAAGGTTAAGATCGAAAAAGTAATCATCAATGGAGAGCTGGTTGCTGAAAACGGGAAACTGACGGTTGAAATTCCGGGAGGTTCCTATCCGGAATATATGAAGAAAACCGTGCATCTGGCTAAGAAACTGGAAGCTGAGGATTTTGCAGTGTTCGTACCGGCTTCAGCTCTAAAGCAGGCCAAGGTTCGTGTTATAGAAATCATTGAAGCTAAGGTTGGAACTTATCACAGAGAATGCATATTACCTGTTGGTGCCGGTAGAGTTCAAGCGGACTTAAGTCAGGATGTTATAAAAGCCGCTGTAATCGAACGTCATAAAGCAACTGGCACTATCGGGAAAGGCTTTGTAAAAGGTTTTCGTCTAAAAGAAGGAGCCGTGGCTTCAACTGTTTCCCATGATGCTCATAACCTGCTGATTGTAGGCACGAATGATACGGATATGGCCCTTGCTGGAAATACTCTAGCTGAAGCCGGTGGTGGACTAGTGGTTGTTAAAAACGGCAAGGTTATTGGGTTGCTGCCTTTGCCTATAGCTGGGCTGATGTGTGAAGAGCCTGCCGAGATAGTTGCTGAGAAAGTGGCGAGTCTTGAGAAAGCATGGCGGGAACTGGGTTGCAATTTGGTATCACCATTTATGACTACTTCACTACTTGCCCTAGCTGTTCTGCCTGAGCTGAGACTGACTAATCGGGGGCTCGTGGATACGATTAATTTCAAGTTTGTAGATTTGTTAATTGAGTAGGAGCATTATCGTAAAGAACTTTTGTTCGAGACCATAAGACGGGGAATTCATTACTATCACCTCCTTCGTATAAAAGCCCTTAGAGGACGATTTATACTCGGCGGAACATATTGTGCGACACGTTTCTAGGTTAATAAAAGCCTAGACATCTGTATTCGCGTAGGTTCCAGGACGTGCGCTAAGCAAAGGGCGTATCCTATAGCGGGTGGGAATCCCGTCAGATAAGGTTTAGCCAACCATCTGTAGTTTCCTTGGATGCGCAAATAAACACATCCCGCCATAACAAAAAAGAATCCTTGGCCCGTAATTAAACGATGTCAAGGATTTAAACCGCTTTTCAATTATCATAATATAGTACCGTTTACTTATGATTTTGCATTGGTGATTGGTATATGCCGAGATAATCCATAAGCGCAGTTTGAAACACCTTTGAATAATTCACGCACTGAGCCTCTGCAAGTTCTTTTAACCATGCCGGGATAGTTAAGTTTGTCTTCACCGCCCTATTATCCAACTCATTCCTTAAAAGGTCTGGAAAAACGGTTACAGGAGATACCATATATCCTGCCGCTGTTTCAGGATCAACTTGTGGTGTTTTGGATGGAATGGGTATTTCGTCTCTGTCCTTTTCCATTCCGTATATATGCAGTCCTAATGCCTCGGCAGCTTGTCTTTGTGCCACTTCAAAATCTTCACCATAACTAATACAGCCTGGAAGGTCAGGAAAATATACGCTATAACCTGTTTCAGTCGGTTCAAATACAGCTATATAAGTGAGCTTACGCAAATTTAAATATCTCCCTTCTCTAATTAAGTTAGGTAATGGTTTCATTTTAGTCCTGCCTGTTTTAATATGCTGTTTAGCGTACCGGGAGCAAGGTCTCCTTTATGATTAGGCACTGTGACCTTACCAGTCTTAGTTGGGTGTTTCAGTTGAATATGAGAACCAGAACCCGTTGTTATCGAGTTAACATTTTCCATCCATCTTTATATAGGATTTTTAATATCTCTCTGACGGTCACAGTTGTCACCCCCCACACTTTATATTATGCGCATAAATAGTGCGCACGTCAAAGGCGCCGTGATTGAGTGTGTAAAATGTGGAAAAGGGTATATGTTTCCCTAGACCAATGTTGGTGTTACTTCAATGACATTCAATTCATCAACATCAACGCACGTGGAGAAGTGCATCATCGATGAAGAAGCCGCCGAAACTGTGCGGCTTCTTTTTCGCCTATATGCTGAAGGAAATGGATTGAATAAAATCGCCAAATACCTTAATGAACATCATGTAGAAACTCCAGCAGTCAGAAAGGAAATTTTATATGGGTATGGGCGGAAAAAATAGTGGGATTTTAAACACCTTTAGTACGGCGGTACAGTTAAACGAATTCTGAAAAATGACGTTTATACTGGAACGGTCCGTCGAGGGGTAACTAAGAGAACAAAGATAAGAACTAATAAAATGACAAAGGTTGCACCTGAAGAACAATTTGTGCATGAAGGGCTTATTCCGGCGATCATAGATAAGGCTGAATTTAAAGCAGTCAATGCTACGTTTATTAAAAGAGTTGAGAATGGAGTAAGAGCGAAGAACAATACAATTTACAAGTATACTGGCCTTTTGAAATGCGGAGAATGCGGTAAAAATCTTGTAACTATTGGTGCAAAAAGAAAGGAAGGCATTGTAAAATCTTATGTTTGTACCACTTATCAAAAATTTGGCAAAGCCTACTGCTCAGGGCATAAGTTGAAACATGATGACATTGACAGTATCATTTTCAATCAACTTGAAGTTCTTTACAAAAGTGGACTTCTCAAACTAGATAATCTCGACAAGAGCCTTGAACAGAGACAGCAATCTATCAAGGATAATGGAAAAGTTATCGATAGGTTACAATCGGCTATTCATGCCAAAAGAGGTGAGATAAAGAATTATTCGAAGCAGCTTGCAAAGGAACTGATTAGCGAAGAGTTATTCCTCGAAATGACACAAGATTCAAGTGCCGAGCTTAAGAAATTGGAACGCCAGTTGATTGAAGCTGAGAGCGTACAGGAACTTGGGGATAATGAGAAGGAAAAGGTAGCAAGCGCACTGGATATTTTGAAAGAGATCATTGATAAGAAGGAGCTTACCCATACGGATTTAGCTATGCTGATTGATAAAATTGTGGTAAATGAGCAAAAGGGTAAGGGCTTAGATATAGAAATTATGTGGAATACACCGTTTATGGTGGTAAGTGAGTAATGTGTTGGTTTGAGATTGAAATTTCTCGCCAACGTATTTTGGAGGATCTGGTTTGAGGTGATGAAAGAAAAGCTAGTTTGTAGTATAGTGAATGCAAAGTATTTGCATTTTAGGCAACCAATTTGAAATAGATAGAACGTCGTGCAAAGGGAAACTTTCATGCATGTATAGGTCGGGGAAAAGGTATACGGATTTTTTATCTGAAAGGAGTGAATCTAAGTGGGTGAAAAAGTAATTGTCTCTTTTATTCTTAACGGTGAGGAAACAAAGGCGATGGTCGGGCCAGAGACAACCTTGTTGCGGTTTTTGCGGGATGAGATGGGTCTTACTGGTACAAAAGAAGGATGTAGTACCAATCATTGCGGTGCCTGCATGGTGCTGATTAATGGGCAGTCGTCTAAATCTTGCCATTTTAAGATGATTAACATGGCCGGAAAAAGTGTAGAAACCATAGAGGGGTTAAGCAAAAATAGGGAAAACTACCCGATACAGGCAGCTTTTCTTGCCGTAGGGGCGGTACAGTGTGGTTTTTGTACACCAGGTATGATAATTGCAACTAAGGCTCTGTTGAATATTCATCCGGATCCCAGCAAAGACCAGATACTGGAGGGTCTTAAGGATAATATCTGCCGTTGTACCGGCTATGTAAAAATAATAGAAGCGGTTCAATTAGCCAGCCACTGGATAAATCAACCCGAGGATATCAAGGTGGGCGAGACGGGCTTTGGACATTCGGTTCCAGATCTGGAAGGTGAGGCCAAGGTGAAAGGTTCCCTTTCCTTTATTGATGATATGTGCTTTGCGGGTATGCTTTACGGTAAAGTTCTGTGGAGTGAGCACCCCCACGCTGAAATAATCTCGATAGACACTGAAGAGGCCAGTGCTGTACCAGGGGTGGTAGCAGTGTTTACTGCTTGTGATGTACCGGCTCATAACGGAGTAGGATCAATTAAACCTGATCGTCCAGTGCTGTGCAGCGATCGAGTCCGCTACACCGGGGATGCGATAGCCGTTGTCTTTGCTGAGAGTACGGCAGCCGCGGAACGAGCAGTAAATAAGATAAAAGTAAGTTACAGATTGCTGTCAGGGGTATTTACACCCGAAGAGGCCCTTTTACCCGAATCCCCTAAGCTTTATGAAAAGGGTAACATTTGTTCACATCTGGTCCACCAGGAAGGCGATGTGGCAGAGGCGTTTCGACAATCCGCGCTAGTAGTGGAGGGGCACTTTGAAACACCTTCGGTGGAGCATGGTTACCTGGAACCTGAGGCTAGCATTGGGACGGTAGACGACGATGGAAATATTACAGTTTATGCTTCTACGCAATCACCCTTTGATATAAGAAAACAATTGTCGGCAGTTTTAGGATTGCAGGAAGAAAAGATTAGGGTTATAACTACCCCAGTCGGAGGAGCCTTCGGTGGCAAGGTTGACAACACAGTGGAGGCGTTGGTCGCTCTCGGGGCGTATCACCTGAAAAGGTCGGTGAAAATAGTCCTTTCGAGGGCTGAATCCCTAAAGGTGAGTACGAAGCGGCATCCATTCCAGATTGATTACCGGATGGGATTTGATTCGGGAGGGAAGATAACGGCAGTAGATGCCAAGCTCATTTCTGATGCCGGTCCTTATACTGCGCTAAGTCCTATAGTGATTGATCAAGCTTCTACTTTTGCTTGCGGCCCTTACCGGATTCTAAACTTCCGGGTGGAAGGCTGGGCTGTTTATACAAACAATGCAAACAGCAGTGCCTTCCGGGGATTCGGTAACAATCAACCCGCGGTTGCCCGTGAGTGCCTTTTAGATGAGGCTGCCCGCAGGTTGGGATTGGATCCGTTCGAGATAAGGATGATCAACGCTCTCCAGGTGGGGGACTGCACGGTAGGCGGGGAGATCCTAAGGGCTAGCGTGGCAATCAGGGCCACCATTGGAGCGGCCCGAGATGCTTTGGAAAAAGAGCTGGCGGCTATGAAGTCCGAGCCGGGCTGGCTCATAGGCATAGGAGTAGCCAGCGGATATAAAAATGTTGGGAGCGGTAGGCAGGACAATGCCGGAGCCATATTCTCTTTGCAGCAAGGGGGACGGATTCAGCTGCGA
>OMOF01000674.1 GCA_900290375.1 Candidatus Desulfosporosinus infrequens | reverse complement strand
AGATTAAGGCTAAGATTAAGGCTAAGAAAGTTCTAACCACCTTAGCTATTGCAGGAATGGCAATGACAATGGTACCATTCACTGCCTTTGCTGATACTACAGTAACTACTGCGCGTATTTCTGGTACAAGACAGAATAGATACTGCAATAAAGGTAGCAGATACATTCCAAACCGCCACAACAGCTATTTTAGCCTCGTCAGCTGATGGTAACTTAGTAGATACAGGGGGGGGAGTAATGGGACAGAAACGGCAATATAATTACTATTTGTTTCCAAATAACTTAGTGTTCATTGACTGCAAAGGTCTTAGCTTTCCAAATAGCACCTCTTCAGGTAATTTGAATGAGTAATGTCCCATTTCCCCAGGCTTTAGCTAAAGTCAGTTTGGAGAGATATTTAACAAGAACGGCATTTACCTGTGTAAGAGTCTCGGCACGAAAGTAGTTTTGTTCAACCTTATGTGCTTAATACTTTGGTTCTCATGTTTTCCCAAGCTGTTCCCTGTAGGAGTTTGCTTCTTGGATCATTGTATCTGTCGCTGTTTTCTAAATATATATCGTGATTTTTAATACCTTCAAGCATCTTTCTACTACCCAGAAAGTATAAGGACAGGAACTGATCCTATCCCCTTTAAAAACAACTCTTTTCCAGCTTGCTGAAATTCCTTCCGTAGGTGCACCAGTAAATTTATTTTTTTCGATCTTCGATTCGATATCAGCAAGGAACTTCCATGCAGCGAGAACGGGTTGCCCTGCTGATGATGCCTTAAAGTTGATGGTTGCCAAAAGTTTTGGAATAAATCTACGAACGGAAGTGTAATATCTAAAGAGTTCTTTGTACTCAACGGTCTGATCTACGAGTCTTGTCAAAGTATCTATCATTCCGATGGCTAATTTTAACCGTTCTTTAGGTATGACTGAAAATATGGTTTTCCTTATTGCTTCATCAGTTACCTCTTCAGCCAACAACATCATGCAGCCTCTGCTGAGTTCCCTAGCTGAACCATCGAAGTCTTTCAAAGAGCGCAGTCTCTCTTTTTGTCCTTTTCTGTTTGCGCGATTGAATAATGTAGAAAAATAATGTTCCATATAGTCGATGACAATAAATATTTTTAAAAGAGAGATAAATTAAAGGACTTTCTAAGTATTTCTTGAATATATAAATAGTCGAATAATGAAAAAGGCAAACCTTTCGAAAGATTGGGACGCAAAGCTATGGGTCTACAGCTCGAAAGAGCCATGACAGCCAGTTGCCAAATATCATTTTTGGTATTCCTTTAGCTTACTAGCGGTCCTAATAGGATTGACTGGTAAGCTATTTTAATTTTGTAATTCAAAAAAATGTGCTTAAAAGAATATTTTGACAGTAAATTGATAAGTTAGGCCCACGATGTTTACTCCGTCGGCGAATGAGGATTTTTCAAAGACAGTTGCGTTCTTACGTCATTATTCAGACCGGATACATGATATATAGGCAGATGGCAAAGTATTTACTTTTGTGAATTTGATGGTCCCCGTGAGCAACTGCCTGCCAGTTATGCAAACTCCTTAGTAAAAACCGTGAGGTGATC
>OMOF01000963.1 GCA_900290375.1 Candidatus Desulfosporosinus infrequens | reverse complement strand
AACTCAAGCCTATTACAATGCGAACAAGCCCGGTTATGGTGAGTCGTTTATCGCTGGAATTCTTGTCAGTTTTGTTAAATGGGCTATGGGTATGTTTAACCTCTCAGATCCCGTGCTTTTGGTCTTTAACCAAGATCCCCGAACCAATAAGTCCGATACCTTTTTAGCCGGTGGGCTAGGTTCCTCTTCAATGGGAAATCTTGTCTTAGGTATTTTCCCGGAACCTTATTTTAATGCCGTTACCATCCTTTATACGGCGTTTCAGGGGTTGATAAGGCTTCCCTTGATTCTTATGTTACTTATTATGGCGATCATGCACATGCTTAATTCCGGCACAGTTCAGGGGCGAGGAAAGATTAAGGAATACATTCAGGCGTTTATCGTAGCTATTGTGACAGTACGATTGGGAGTTTATATTTGGACGGCGATTATTCAATTAAGTAATTTTTTAGTCAAGCTCATATGGGCCTATATGATACAGGCGGGAGTAAGACCCGCTTTTTTCATGGACATGATTTGGGGGCCTGGTCAACAAGGATTTAATCAAGCCACGCAAATGGGATCAATAGGGATGGCGGTGTTACTAATCATGGCTGCCATGATGGTCTTAGCTTTGAACTATCAGTACACCATGCGCATGATTACCCTTGGGTTACTCATCGTAATTTTTCCCTTGGCGGCTACTTTATCCATCTTTCCGAATTTTCGCCATTCATTACCCATGTGGTTTAAGGAATTTGTGGCAAATGTTATCTTGCAACTAGCCCATGCCCTGGCATTAGGGGCTTTTTTTCTAACTTTAGTAATGCCCGGAACCATGTCAGCAGGAGTATCCTTTTGGTTGATGCTTACCTATTTTGCAGGCCTACCAACGATTGCTGGATTAATCCGTGAATTGTTAGGGCTCCAAGGTGGAGGCAGTCGTGTAATAGGGGGCATGGGAGCTCTGACTGGGATTGCTTCTATGGCGGCTATGGGAAGAATGATTATGAAAAACCCAGCCAGTAAAAATACTAGTTTTGGTGGGGATACCCGAAGTGGCATGATGGAGAATTT
>OMOF01000024.1 GCA_900290375.1 Candidatus Desulfosporosinus infrequens | reverse complement strand
TGACGACGTTTTCTGGCCTAGGAATGGAAAGCTACCTAAAGGCTAATGCAGAGAACCGGATGGTGAAACGTGTTGCCCAGAGTAGACAGGCCCTTTATGTGGCCGAAGGAGGAATAGAGTGGGCAAAAGCTCATCTGCTTGTTAACTCCGGTCTGCAGCGGGGGAATATATCATTCCCTATTGGGCGTGTTGATATTGTAATTGAGTTAAGTGGGGGAGGGTATAAAGTGACGGCAGAAGGACATTCTGGTTTAGCCGTACGGAAAATTCAGCAAATTCTTCAGATGGACAACGGAAAGTGGGTTCTGAAGAGCTATCAGGAGTTACATAGCTAATATGAAGAATGATAATGAGTTCGGTCAATTTCTATTCGTAAATGGCTACATTGAGGCTAAAGAATTGACGGCAGGATTAGAGCTTGCACTGCAAAGCGGAGACCCGATCGGCGAAGCCCTGGAACGAATGGGCGTATTGCCCAGAACGAAGTTAGCAGAAGCCATCCGCATCTATCTGGGGATCCCTGAGATTTCGTTGAACCAAGTCATTATTGACCATGAGGTGGCAGGGTTAATCCCCGAAGCAATGGCTTTGCGCTATACTCTCATTCCGTTTGGACTGCGATCAGGGATCTTAAGAGTCGCTATGTTTGAACCCACCAATGAACGTGCCCTCCGGGATGTCCAGATGTTTACCGGGCTAGAGGTTGAACCAGTCTTTGCCAGGGATGAGGAAATCCAAACCGCAATTCGACAGTGTTTAACAGTGGGGCAATCCGCGGCCCGACTCGCTCATCTGGCGGACAGAACCTTCGAAGACCAGGCTGCTTGGTTGACAGAGTACAACGAAGTCGATTCTCAGGAGGAGGATGCGCCGACGCTTAAATTAGTCCATTCTGTATTGCACGAGGCGGTTGTACAAGGGGTCAGTGATATTCATTGGGAACCTCGCAAAAATGATTTTGTGGTGCGCTATCGTATAGACGGTAAACTCATTACGAAGCATATCCTCTCTTCGAATGTGGCGCGTAGTATTGTTTCCAGTTTAAAAGTCATGGCGCAAATGGACGTTGCGGAACGCCGGATTCCTCAAGATGGCCGAATGACATTTTGTGCAGGACTTCGGCGTATTGACGTTCGGATGTCTTCGTTGCCTATAGTTCATGGTGAAAAAATTGTTGTGCGTATACTGGATCCAGAGATGGCCCAGCGGCCGCTTAATGCTTTAGGGATGCGTCCAGAGGTAGAAGTACGGATACAAGTCTTGTTAAAACGCACAAACGGTTTAATCTTAGTGGTTGGTCCAACCGGAAGCGGTAAAACCACAACCCTTTACGCGTTGCTCAGGGAACTTAATGCTGAGGAGCAAAACATTATTTCGATTGAAGAGCCTGTAGAATACCACCTTTCAGGCGTGAACCAGATTCAAGTTAATCTTTCTGCAGGACTTAGTTTTGCGGTCGGATTGCGGCATATCTTGCGGCAAGACCCGGATGTGATTATGATTGGAGAAATCCGAGACGAGGAAACTGCCAGAATCGCCATCACTGCTTCCCTGACAGGACATTTGGTTTTATCGACATTACATACCAATACAGCCGCAGAGGCTTTGGTTCGGCTCATGGATATGGGAGTAGAACCATATCTCTTGGCGTCTGCAGTCAGTGGAGTTTTATCCCAACGCTTGGTTCGCCGCTTGTGTGAACACTGTAAGGCACCATACCCAGTATCAGAGGTCGAGAGGAGAGCCCTTCTATTACCGGCCTCTATTACCCTGCTTTATCGTCCCGTCGGATGCTCAAAATGTCTCGGAACTGGGTTCAGGGGCAGAATCGGAATTCACGAGTTTTTACATTATAATCAGGAGATCAAGGACCTTGTACTTGCGCGGCATAATTCGAGGGACATTGAGCAACAGGCGCTGGTTTCAGGGATGCTCACAGTTTTTGAAGATGGGCTTTTGAAGGTGACCCAAGGAGTTACAACTGTGGAAGAAATACTGCATGCTGTTTCGGGTATTGAAGGGTAAGAGGTGAGGAAGAAATGTTTTCACTTGAGGAACTTTTGCATAAGGCGGAAGAACGAAAGGCTTCGGATCTCCATCTGACAGTGGAGAGTCCTCCAGTTCTACGTATTGATGGCTCACTGGTTAGACTGCAAATGGAAAAGCTATCTCAGGCTGATATCGAAAGGTTGGCTCAATCCTTGATGAATGACCAACAGACCATACAATTTGCTGAATGCGGAGAACTGGATCTTTCATATAGTTTGCCCAAGACTGGAAGGTATCGGGTCAACGCTTTTCGACAGCGGGGATGTATCTCGTTAGTTATTCGTTTAATTCCTTTCGTCATTCCCAGTTCGGAAAGTTTAGGGCTTCCGGCGGCGAGTCTCGAATTAGCTAAGTTACATAAAGGGTTAGTTTTGGTTACCGGTCCGACTGGAAGTGGTAAATCGACTACTCTAGCGTCATTAGTTGACTACATTAATCAGACGAGGGCTTGCCATATTGTAACAATTGAAGATCCAATTGAATATTTGCACCAGCATAAATTAAGTATAGTTAATCAACGGGAGGTTGGTAAAGATACCGAGTCCTTTACTAAGGCGTTGCGCGCTGTTTTGCGGCAAGATCCTAATGTAATTATGGTGGGAGAGATGAGAGATCTAGAGACTATTTCAACTGCTGTAACCGCAGCTGAAACTGGGCATTTGGTGTTCAGTACACTCCATACGAATGATGCGACCCAATCGGTGGATCGAATGATTGATGTTTTCCCGGCACACCAGCAGCTGCAGATCCGTGCGCAGCTGGCTGCTGTTTTACAAGGGATAATGTCTCAACAATTGTTTCCGAGGGCAGATCGCCAAGGGCGAGTGGCAGCCTTCGAGGTCATGGTGGCAACGCCAGCCGTTCGTAGCCTCATTCGTGAGGGAAAAACTCATCAACTTCCGACTGTCATCCAGACCAATGCAAAGCGCGGCATGCAAACTATGGATAAAGCGATTATGGACTTAGTACAAAAGAGCCTTATTTCTTATGAGATCGCCCATGAAAAGCTGCAAAGTCCCGAGGGTTTAAGAAGATGAGCAAGCAACGTTTTATCTGGAAGGCAGTTGATTCGAATGGAATCATTCGACATGGAGTATGGGAAGGGGGTGATATTTCAGAGGTTCAAGCGCGCTTAAGGAAGGTAGGATACTTCCCGATGGGTATTCGACTGAGTTGGAATTGGCAATGCGTTCCTTTCCAGAGGCGAGCGAAGATGCAGTGGAGCCATTTTATTCTTAGGCTAGCTACTTTATTGGAAGCTGGGATTCCCCTACTTCAAGGTTTGGAGATGATGACAGCTTATGAAGAAAAATCGACATTTCAATTGGAACAATGGAAGAGTATCAAGGAACGTGTGAAAGAAGGCAGCGACTTGTCCGAAGCAATGTCTCTCCTGAATCCAGCCCCTAACACGTTTGTACTTTCCATGATCAAAGCTGGAGAATTTACAGGAACATTGGGAAAGGTCCTCGGCGAGGTGGCCGATGAAACAGAGCAGGAATATGCTTATCAAAAAAAAATAAAGGCTGCGCTTGCCTATCCGATCCTGTTGTTTTTGGGGGTCGTCGTTGTGCTTTACGTACTCTCCGTTTGGGTACTTCCTATGTACGAAAGACTCTTTCTAGGTATGGGAGCAAGATTGCCTTTTTTGACTAGGGTCATTTTTGCCTGTGGTCACAGACTCCCCGAGCTATTGTGGGGCGGACTAGGGTTGATCAGCTTTAGCATGCTAGCGCTGAAGTTCACTAGCCCAGATCGTCAGAAAATACGTCTAGACCGTTTACTAGGACTGGTTCCTCTGCTTGGAAAGGTCTATAGACTTCGTGATTTAGTTCAATTCAGCCGGATTTCGGAACGCTTGTTATCTGCGGGAATTCCCTTGTTGGAGGCGTTGCGCTTAACGGCAGGAACGTTGCGTAGCCCTGAAATGTTGGAATTAACGAACCAACTCATCCTAGGTGTTCGTCAGGGAAACCGTATGGCGCCTTTGCTACGTGCGAGCCGATTTTTTCCCAAGGAGGGTGCGGAAATGATTGCTGTCGCTGAGGAAGTTGGACAGTTGGACAGGATGCTCCACTATGTCACACAAATGTTTCGCCGTGAGCTTGAGGATCAGCTCGATTGTTTAGCACGTATGATTGAACCGGCGCTTATTCTCATGCTAGCCGTGCTGATCGGTTTAATTGCAGCGGGAGTAATGCTTCCTATTTTTGATCTCAGTTCACATCTGGAATGACAGAGGTCAGTAGTCAGAGGCCAGATAACGGGACCTTAGAAGTTTAACAAGTGGGCTGGTGCCTGCGGATTTAGTTTAGTCATATTTGAGATCATTTGTGATAAGGGTCGCTAATGAATATGAAGGAGGAGCGTAGAATGAATTATATTAAGAGAGAGGACGGATTTACTCTAATCGAAGTGATGGCTGTGATTATAATTATAGGAGTCTTGGCTGCTATAGCAATCCCTAAATTGGCGTCAAGTACAGTTAGCGCTCGACAAAAAGCGGATGTAGCAACAGCACATGAGGTCAAAACGGCTCTGGATCGTTATCAAGTCGAAAAAGGAACGTATCCTACAGATTTGAAGGTAAGTGGTGGAGTAGTGTCAAGTGTTAGCCTCATTCCTAAATACATTAGTAAGTTGGATAAATCGACCACACAGCAAAGTGTTGATGATGCTATAAAGGGGTTCGGATTAGTTAGTGTTACGGCTGACGCGACAGATCCTATGAAAATGACTATTCCAGATTCTGAGGTCGCCACCAACACGATCATGATTTATCTGAATAGCAATTCCTTGGCAGCCGAAGTACGAGCGTATGATGAAAGTCTTACTAAGGTTCTTTGGACGTCCGCCGATTAGTGGATTTGTCGATCAGTCTATGTATTTATTAAAGTAACAAACTAACTCCATCGTTGAAGCGCGGAACTAAAGAGAAAAGGGGACACGTCCTTGTATTTAATAAGTTTAACGATCGGGCTTTTAGGACTCCTGATTGGCAGTTTTCTGAATGTAGTCATTTTTCGTGTCCCACGTGGTGAGTCCATTGTTGCACCGGGTTCTCACTGTCCCGCTTGTTGTCATGCCCTGCGGGCTTGGGAACTCCTTCCGTTGCTTAGCTTTCTGATCCAGAAAGGGCGGTGCAGCAATTGTCAAACGTGCATTTCCTGGCGTTATCCCGTTGTGGAACTTCTAACAGGGATACTCTTCTTTATTACGGCAAGTGTAGGATTGAGTACGGAGACCCACCCGGTTCGACTACTCATGGATTTAGTCCTAGTGGCCGTGCTCACGGCCTTATCTTTTATTGATTTGGATACGTTCCGTTTGCCGGATGTCCTTACACTCCCTTTGCTCGGAATTGGATTACTAGGAGCTTTTCTTATACCGGGAAGCCCAAGTGGATGTGAAAGTGTGCTCGGTGCTTTGAGTGCAGGAGGTTTATTTTGGGGTATTGCCCGAGTTTATCCACAAGGAATGGGATTCGGGGATGTAAAGCTGGTCGCTGCGCTGGGCGCCTTCTTGGGTTTTCCTACCATTTTTCTTGCCGTTTTTATGGGGAGTTTTGTGGGTGCATTTATGGGGATTTTGCTTTTCGTTACAGGTCAAAAGCGCTTGCAAGAACAAATTCCCTTTGGGCCTTATCTCGCCCTAGGGGCAATCTTTGCGTTATTCTGGGGGGCACGTATTTTCGCTTGGTATTGGGCGTGGATCTAACCTAATATTAGTGGTTAGACATTTGATTTTCGGACCACGAGCTACGAACACGAACTACGAGAAGGAGTGGCTCCTATGCGAAAAAGGTCAGTAGTCTTTGAATTGACGGATAGGGAAATTAGGGCCTTTTGGTTTTCGGTCCTTCCTTTCAAGAAACAAGGTCATAGTTCTACTGCAGTCGAATTTGACCGCATTCCAATTCCGGCTGGAGTCGTCGAACAAGGAAACGTACGGAATGAAAATATTTTAATCAATATTTTAGCTACTTATGGGGCAGAGCGCCCTAATGAATCTCAGAACGCATATTTGGCAATCCCTCTACATCAAGGATTCATTCGTTCCTATACCTTGCCTTGGATTCCTAAGCGGGACAGGAAATCGGCAATCTCTCTATTAACTGATGAAGAAATTTCCATTGCGAGATCAGATTTGCTCTTCGATTTCCTAGTGTTATCCGAAGAGAAGCACAAAAGCTTGCAAATTTTGCTAGGTGCAACACGACAAAGTTTACTCTATCGGTATGTTTATATTTTTGGACGAGCGGGGTATAAAGTAACCAGCGTTGATTTTACCTTATCGATCTTAGGGCAATCACTAGGATTTGAAGCAAACGAAGATATACTTTACCTGCAGGGAGAGTTTGGCTCTTTTCAAATGGCTTTGTTTCGCGGATCGGTACCGGAAAGTGTACGTTCTTTGTATCCTTCGCAACTCTCGCTTCCGCCTCCTTTACCGGAGGTGAAGGAGAGAAAAACAAACGAGTGGGCGGAGGAGTGGGAAAAGGAGATTCGGCGTTTTCTCTTGTATCACGGAACACAGCATTCGGATCTTAACTTGAATCGCTTGGTTTGGAAGGGAGATGCTGCACTTGAGTTCCTAGCGCAGGGTGTACTGGCCTCCAATCATGTCTCTGTAGTTGAACAAGCCAGGCTAAGGAACGTTCCAGATTTCTGGCAAAAGGTCCTTGAGGAAAATAAAGGGTGGAGTGAGGCGGCGCTTGGGTATGGATTACGGATTTCCGCACACCGTCCTGGGCTTAATCTCTGGCGCCAACCGATTTGGGCTCAGACTGTTCGGCGTAGGTACTTGGGGATAGCGTTGTTCATGTTCGCTCTTTTCATTAGCGGAACTATTATCGGGGGTTTACTTTATCAAATGGCCCTCCCTTTACAACAAGAGGTTCAACAGATTTCTAGTCAAGGTACTAGACTTGAGGCACAGGCTAAACATCAAGCGGAGCTCGCGACAGCCTGGGATAAGGTGAAGCATCACTCTGAGAGAATCGGAGCTGATCTGGCCCAAATTCAAGCCATACACGTCTTGCCAGGAGAGGAACTGAAAATTGAACAGGTGATTTACAAGCAAGGCATTATGTCCTTACGAGGAAGTGCCAAGGATGCAGGAAGTGTTCAAACCTTGATCCATACCTTGCGGACTATTGGCTGGGAACAACCTTCTTTAACGAGCTATAGATTGACGTCCCTTAACAACGTTGAGTTCTCCTTAAGTGCTAAACATGGAAGAGCGAGAACAGAATAGATCAAACGTGAGCAAGGTTATTCAGATGAAAATACCGAAGAAATGGTAAACTTTTGGGAGGGAGAAATATGGGTGATTCTCTAGATGAGTTTAATCTTCAACACTGCCCTGCTGCAAAACCCTTTTTGCAACGTCTTTCCCTGCGTAGTGTGAAGGGAATCAGCGTGGGATTTTTGGTCAGTACTATCTTGGGATTTCTGTTATTTTGGCAACCAGCTTACTTTCAATTACGAGCATTACATAAGCGGAAAATCTATTGGCAAAACATATTGAGGTCAGAAGTTATGAACATCAAAACGGATCCTAAGGTGGCCACTATCCCAACGATGGATCAGCTGCCTGACCTTATTGACCAGTGCCGGAGTCTGTTTGTTAAAGAGGGCGTGGATGTGGTTGCCTTCGATGTTGAACGGTTTGGTGAACGACTGGAAACTGGCAAGGGAGGAAGTTTGGATTATAGTTTAGTCCGCTTGCATTTACGTGGAAACTGGGAGGGGATTGTTCACTCGCTCAAAGCACTTGAGGAAACACAAGTGGGCAATATCTATTTACAAGAAGTGGTTTTAGATGCAGAAGGTGGAGAAACGCTGCTTCAGATTTATTTCCGCACAGGGGAGGAACGAGACATTCCTGTTCTTTCATAGGCTAAGGAGAGGAGGGATGTGTACTGTGGGTAAGGAATATAGCATTCAAACTGGAGATAATTTTCATGGTTTGGCTCAACGTTGGGGAGGTACTTGTGATGACTTCTTATTAGTTAATCCGAACGTTGATCCTCTGAAACTTCAAATTGGGCAAAAGATTGTTCTACCCGAATTTAAGGGGTTGCTTAAAGGGCAAGAACAATATGCAGATATTAGTATGGATCATGGACAAGAGTTTGTTGGAGATTATCATGATGATGTCCAAATGGAGGTTGAGGGAGTTCGTATTCGTCTGCGACGTTTAGGTGAACCCAAAATTCCCCACGAAATCCACTTTATTCTTCCGCGTACTGAGATTCGTAAAATCCAACCTGCGGGGGAAGGTGGACCGTCTGAAGTCCAAGTGATGCTTAGTAATGTGAACGTTGTGCTCTCTCCTCGTTTAGTGAGTGATAAAGGAGATACCGCGGAGCATACTAAACCTGCAGGGCAAACGCAAATCCCAGCTCAGCAAGAGTCCCAACAGCATGTTCAAGATGGGCAAACTCCTCAAGCTCAAATGCAACCATATCAATTTACTGCTTCTCCTCAATATGGTCAGGGAGTGCAACCAGCACTGGAGCAGTCTCAAGGGTTTGCTCAAGTATCTGAACAACCGCGCTGGCGGATGACATTTCCCTTTAATAAGCGTTAGGCATATGAAATAAAATATCCATGGCATACTGACGTGTTATTTTGTTGAATGTGCCTTAGTATAAAACCTCCGGACACGGAGGTTTTAAGTTTAAGAGGGTCTCCAAGTGAAAATACTATGCTACAGTGCGAAATTGTGATAAAATTTCTGGTAAGTGATGAGGAAGTGATAAATTGGCAAGTATATGGGTATTTCATGGTCCTAATTTGAATTTATTAGGACTACGTGAACCAGAACATTACGGATCGAGCACTTTGGCAGAGATTAATCAGGAAGTGTTAGCAACGGCGAAACAAGTTGGCATAAACGCGGAATGCCGGCAAACGAATCACGAAGGAGATCTCTTGGATTGGATTCAAGCCTTAACGCCTGCCGATTTCTTAATTCTGAATCCTGGGGCATGGACGCATACAAGCTATGCAATCCGGGATGCTATTTCTGCAGTGAAGGTCCCGACGGTCGAAGTTCACCTTTCAAACATTCATGCACGTGAGGCATTTCGAGCCAATTCCGTTATTGCTCCGGTCTGTATAGGACAAGTTTCAGGTTTGGGAGCAGACGGTTATATTTTAGCGATGCGTTATGCCATCGACTACCAGGGTCGCCGACAAAAGGGATAAATGCAATAAGTGATGTTCGATATTCGAACCACGAACCACGAATTACGAACATCGAATCACGAAAAGGGGGGTAGCATGATTAGTCGGTTAGAACGAATGCGTCATCAGATGCACAAAGAAAAAATCGATGCTTATGTGGTTAGCCGCCCAGAGAATGGACGGTATCTGAGCGGGTTTTCCGGTGGGGAAGCAACCCTGTATATTACTTTAGAGAAGGCTTTCCTGCTGACTGATTTTCGTTACATAGAACAGGCCAGGTCCCAGGCTCCTGAGTTCGAAATTATTAAGACGGGACAGGACCATTTTGAAGCTTTGGGAGAAATTGGGCAACAGGCCAAGCGGCTTGGTTTCGAAGGGGATTTTGTTACTTTTATAAACTTTGAAAAACTGAAAAACGCGTTCCCACAAGTGGAACTACTGTCTCTACCGAACCTTGTTAGTCATTTGCGTTCGGTGAAGGATAAGTCGGAGATCGAGTTGATTCGTATAGCAGTTCAAATTGCGGATGACTCTTTTGCCGAAATATTAAAGACCCTCGACATCGGCCAAACGGAAGCTGAGATTGGACTGAATTTAGAATTTTCTATGCGTCAGGCTGGTGCCAGTGGGGGTTCTTTTGAATTCATTGTCGCTTCAGGTGTTCGTTCGTCTATGCCTCACGGAACGGCTAGTTCGAAGCAGATTCATTTGGGTGAGTTCTTGACCATGGATTTTGGAGCAATCTATCAGGGTTACTGTTCAGATATCACCCGAACTGTGTTTTTGGGCGATCCAGGTGACAAGCATCGGGAAGTTTATGAGACTGTCTTGGCGGCCCAACGGGCTGGGATTAAAGCGGTTGTACCCGGGCGGAGCGGAAAAGAAGTGGATGCGGTAGCCCGTAAACTGATTGAAGAGGCTGGTTATGGGGATTACTTTGGACATGGCTTAGGACACTCCGTAGGGTTGGCAATCCATGAAGGACCAAATCTAAATATGCGTGAAGAGCGTCTGCTGGAGCCTGGCATGGTCATTACCGTCGAACCGGGTATTTATATTCCGGAGTGGGGTGGCGTGCGGATTGAAGATATGGTTTTGGTGACTGAAAATGGGTGTGAAGTCTTAACTCAGGCACCGAAAGAGTTCATTATCTTAGAGTAGAGTTAAAGTTTGTGAGCCTTCTAAGTAATTAACGCTAGAAAGGGACAAACTAACTATACAAGAATTATTAGGGGGAAATAGACATTTATGATTTCAACAAACGATTTTAAGACAGGTCTTACGATTCAATTAGATGGCGATGTTTTTTCTGTGGTTGAGTTTCAACACGTTAAACCAGGTAAAGGAGCGGCCTTTGTCCGCACAAAGTTGAAAAACGTGAAAACGGGGGGAGTCGTAGAGCGGAGGTTTAATGCCGGAGAAAAAGTGCCGAAGGCCCACGTTGAGCGTCGTGATATGGATTATCTCTATAAAGACGGAGAACATTTCGTTGTCATGGACAAGGAAACTTATGAGCAAACTTCTCTGACAGAGGCACAAATTGGAGACGGTGTCAAATGGCTGAAAGAAAACATGACTTTAGGGGTGCTTTTCTATGACGTGGAGGTTATTGGAGTTGATGTGCCAAATTCTGTTCAACTTACCGTTACGGCCACTGAACCGGGAGTAAAAGGGGATACAGCGACGGGTGGTACAAAACCTGCCACGTTGGAAACTGGTGCTGTGGTGCAAGTTCCGTTCTTTGTCAATGAAGGGGATGTGCTGATCATTGATACCCGGACAGGAAGTTATGTTCAACGGGCCTAGTTAGTTCAGAACTCAGA
>OMOF01000641.1 GCA_900290375.1 Candidatus Desulfosporosinus infrequens | reverse complement strand
TGACGGAGGAGCAGTCTCGCCACCAGAGGGGGTTTATCTTAATGTGTTGATGGTGGATCAACAAACAAGTGAGTATGATCCGGCAACCGTGTATATTAGCCGATTGGGTGTTGAAGGAGCAATCCCTTACGATGAGATATCCTATGAAGGAATGGTGGGCATAATGCTGGAAAAAATGCGTTTATGTCGCCCAGAAGCGGTACTGTGATGTGGCTTTCACCCAATTTACACTTGTTATTGCGTCTGATATTCGTAAACTTAATTGTTGTTCTATCGTTGGTTGATTATGCTTTTGCCTGACAAGTTAACAATGCCCTTGCTAGGTGTCGGTCTAGTAAACGCTGCTCTGTTGGGTATGCACAGTTTCATGTTGAGTGTCCTTTCTGCCCTAATTGCAGGTGGGTTCTTCTGGCTGATTTGTATTGCCTATCCCCAGGGCATGGGCATGGGTGATGTCAAGTTTGTGGCAGCACTCGCCTCCTTTTTAGGGTTTCCGTCTATATTTCTGGCTGTTTTACTAGCAAGTTTAACAGGGACTATTGTAGGTTGTGTTTTTCTTTTGAAACGTAAGTCCAAACTCACTCAACAGATACCCTTTGGCCCCTACCTTGGTTTTGGTGCGTTAATGGCCTTATTTTGGGGCGATAAGCTATTGGCTTTGTATTGGTCCTTTGTTTTTTGAAGTATCGCGTTCAAATAGAAAGTGCACAAAAACCTTCGCAAAAAAAACTTGCTTCACTAACTTTGGAACCAGTGCGATACTGCAAGTGAGGGGTGATCGCGTGGTACAAATGTTGTGCAGTCGATAATTGAGCAAGTGGCTAATGTAAAATAATTCTATTAAAAAAATTGGAAAAATTGAGGTTTGGTTGAAAACGAAATCTGGCAAAAGAAATAAAAGTTTCGACTATTGGAATCAATGAGCATTTATTTAAGGAAAGAAATATTTAGGGAGGTGAAATTCATGAAAAAACTATTTGTATTGCTGGCTCTAGTTACACTTTTGGTTAGCCTGATAACGGGAGTGGCTACAGCCACAACGTACAACAATGAAGTTCCAAGTGGTTTAACCTTATTAGGTTGGAGTGTTACTCCAAATGATGGTGGGAAAGACACAATGATAAACTTTGTTTATTCAGGGGGATTCAAGGCACCAACGGGTATAGATGCACCATTTGACTCTTCGTGGCAC
>OMOF01000312.1 GCA_900290375.1 Candidatus Desulfosporosinus infrequens | reverse complement strand
AATCCTCCAAATATCCAGAGTTTCATCAAGGGTTATTCCGTTATGACGGAAGATTATGGGGAAATAAAAATTCAGGCGGATTATGTTAAGTCGGCGATTGAAGATATTTCTCACTATACTGTCCCGATCGAGGAATTACTCTATATTCCTCCAACCATGAGTCCTGCACCTGAGCCGTCCTCGTTGGATAATTACTTTGAGCATCCGAAAGAGGCCTTTAAGTACTATCGAAATCAGGGGATAAACACCATGGTTGTGGAGAAGAAACATATGGGCAGCAGGGGTATTCTGCTTCTATTTAAAGATGAGGAGACTGCGGTTGGATATGTAGGAACACCCAGGTTGGGAACCATTTATACCAGGACGGGTCGAGCGTTTTTTGAGCAGGAATTATCTCATCAGATGATCAAGCAGCTGAATACGGACTTGAATCAAGGACAATACTTCACAAAAAACAACACGGATTTTGTGTTGCTAGATGCGGAAATTTTGCCTTGGAATTTGAAGGCCAAAGAGCTTATTAGCTCTCAGTACGCTCATGTTTCTGAAGTCTCACTTCTGGATCGCAAGAAACTTTTAGAAAAACTTGAGTTGGCAAAATTGAATGGCTGGGAGGTTGATCCCTGGATCGAGGAATATAAGGGTAAGGTTGAGAATGCTCAAGTCTTCCGTGAGGGGTTTCAAAAGTATTGCTGGGATACTCAAGGGGTTGAAGGGATTAAAATCGCCCCCTTTCATGTCCTGGCTCACCAGGGTCTAACTTATTTTGAGANNACCGGGAGCTTGCTAAACTGTCTAATCTAGTTATTGAGACAGAGTACAAAGTCGTGACCAATGAGAGGTCTGAAGAAGAAGCAATTCTCTGGTGGGAGGAAATGACGGAAAACGGACATGAAGGCTTTGTTGTTAAGCCGGAAACGATGATTGCCAGGAATGAAAAAGGTCGGTTGGTGCAACCGGCAATCAAGGTTCGCGGAAGAAAGTATCTTCATATTATTTACGGAATGGATTATTTACAGCCCGAGAATCTGGTTCGCTTAAAGCAAAGAAATGTTAAACGAAAACAACGTCATGCCCTCATGGAATTTGCCTTAGGAGTGGAAGGGGTCAAACGTTTTGTAAGTCAGGAGCCGCTCGCTCGTATTCACGAATGTGTGTTAGCGACGCTGGCTTTAGAGGCTGAACCGGTTGACCCAAGGTTATAGAATTAGCAACAAGCCCCCGACAAACTAACATGTCGGGGGCTTGTTGCTAGGGGATTAAACGTAGATACTATATGCAAAATAAATATAGAATAGTTTATCAGAGAACACCTACTTTATTACTGGAATCAATACTGTCATAAAAATATGTGTATAAAGCGTTGATTTTATGACAAGAATATCATATGCTATAAGTAAGGTAAGAAGCGAAAGGAGGATTTAAATGATACTTGATATGAAAATTATTGGAGCTAATATAAAAGCATTAAGAGACAATGCTGGTTTAGGACAAAAGCATATTGCTAGTTATCTTGGCGTAGACCAAAGTCTGATTTCAAAATTTGAAGCAGGAGAACGTGCCATTAGTTCGGATATGCTGGATAAACTCGCAGCTTTATTTTGCTGCCCTGTATCAGTAATTACATTACCAGATGAGTGTAAATCATCTATAAGCTTTGCTTTTCGAACTATCGGGATTGACGGTGAAGATCTGGAAGCTTTGGCTGTAATCAATAGAATTGCATTGAATCAAATGCAGATGGATAAAATTGCTGGAGGTACAATGAATGATTGATAAGATGGCTTTAAGTAATAAGGTATCCAGTGTCAGAAAAAAATTAGGAGAAGATAATACTTCTCCTATTGATATTTTTGCCTTAATGTATACGACTGAAAATGTGACATTAGTCAAGTATCCATTGGGAGAAAAAATAAGTGGTGCATGTCTGAAAAATAATACATCTGCAGTAATAGCCGTGAATTCAAGTATGTCTATTGGTCGACAAAGGTTCTCGCTGGCTCACGAGTTATATCATCTTTATTTTGATAAAGATATGATCTCAACGATTTGTCCAAGTAAAATTGGAGGCGGCAACCAAACTGAAAAGTCTGCTGATCAGTTTGCATCTTATTTGCTAATGCCACCGGCAGCTTTGTACGAAAAAATTCAAGAAATAAAAAGTGCAGAAAATCGAAAATTAACGGTTAAAGATGTTATTAAATTAGAGCAGTATTTTGGTGTTAGCAGAAAGGCGATGCTTTTTCGCTTACAGGAAGAAGGTGAACTGTCTCAGTCTGATGCAGCAGATATGCAAAAGGACGTCATCATCTCTGCTGCAAAGTTAGGATATGATACTTCTTTGTATAAACCTACTCCAGAGAATGAAAATAAGGGAACTTACGGTTATTATATAAAGCAAGCTGAAAATCTTTTGCAATCTGATATTATATCTACTGGAAAATATGAAGAGTGGCTATTAGATGCTTTTCGTGATGACATTGTGTATGGTGATGATATGGAGGGGGGCGAATTAATTGACTGATTCGCTTTTCTTCGACACTGATTGTATTTCTGCTTTTTTATGGGTTAGGAATGAGAGTCTATTGCCGCAGTTATATCCGGGGAGAATCGTAATTCCGAGGCCAGTTTATGATGAATTATCCAATCCGAGAATAGCACATTTGAAAGTGCGTATTTTCCTATGAACCAAATACAGAACACCCAACAGAATAATTCTAATTTTAGTTTTGCTCCGTTAATTGGGGTCGTTGCACTCATTGGAATAGGAACGGGAGCTTTTGTGATATTGCGTAAAGGAAAAGTGGGATAATATTTTAATTCTACATGGTGAACATGAGTGTTCAAGTAAAGAAAGGAGCTCATATGTGGGAATACCTTATTGCTAGACTTACCATACTAATAACTTTATGCTTTGGCACCTTGTTGATCGTTTTGCACCCATTAATTAAGAACGAGAGTATTTACCTTGCAAGGTTCAGCTTGTATATCGGGTCCTTCGTTCTGATTATATTGGTTTATTTTATAGTAAGTAGTCCAGTTATACTTGACCAGATTTTCAGATATGGCTTCCGTTAATAGTTGGGGTTATAGGGCAGATGGGGCTATTACATGTACAACCACACTTCGCCATATTTAAACGGGGGATAAGTCTGAAAGGAATTCTGGCATGACGTTTAAACATTAATAATAAGAAACAAAACTATTGGAGGATAATTATGAGAATTGAAATTTTGAGGAGAAATAGGGTAGAAGTTGCGTTTGTAACAGGGTAACAATGGAAAGAATGTTTTCTTTGTAGATAATGAAAAGCAAGCGATTGAACGATTTGACATGATTAACGCCGCCAACTAATTGAGTTGTTCTGTTCCTCCTTGAAAATTATACATTATAAGTAATGTTTTACGGCGATTGACAACACGAAGTTGCCGCAACAAAATTCGGCAACTTCGCTGACATCAACCTCATTCGGTTGCTCAATCGCGAACGCTATAGCGCTAGCGATAGAATATTGGGATAATCCAATGTTCTGGTAAGCTTCGAGTTTTGCTTTCATCTCCTGATCCTTTATCGCTTCTAGGACATCGGTTCGTGTGGATCCGGGTGAAATGATCGTTACGCGCAGCTTATCGCCGGCATCTTGACGCAAGCCCTCAGAAATCGCACGAACGGCAAGCTTTGTGGCTGCATAAACCGACATATTAGGTAGAATGCGATAGGCTGCTGTGGAAGCAATATTAATAAAATGTCCGGAGCCTTGACCCCGAAAGATTGGTAGTGCTGCCGCTATCCCGTATAATACTCCTTTAATGTTGATGTCGATCATGGCTTCCCACTCCTCGACTCGCAAATCGTCAAGGGGAGAAATTGGCATGATACCGGCATTGTTGACAAGAGCATCAAGCTTACCAAATTTCTCGCGTGCCAATTGTACACTAGGGTTGCCTATTGAAGCTTTGATTTTTATGGGATATACTAAATTCTGGGAAGGTGCTTTTATATGAAGTGGGATGAGGTAAGAAATATTTATCCCAATCAGTTTGTTAAGTTTGAAGTTTTAAAATCACATATTGAAAACGACGAGGAGTATGTGGATGAAATAGCCTTAATTGGGCCTATAGCGGATGATAAAGCAACGCGTGAGCTTTTGGAATCTAAGGATAATGTTTTGATTTATCATACTGCAAATGAAGTAGTAGTGATAAAGTTGAGAACGAGAATTGGATTGAGGAGAGCATTAAGAAATGCGCATTGAAGATTGATTTGGACAGGCTTGGTAAATTGTACGCAGGAGGATATAACCCGTGCAGCATAGCGAAGCGAACATGTAAAAAGGCTTAGAATCTCGTCTAATAGATATATGATTAAGTTCTTGGACTTAGGAGGGAAAAAATGCAAATATGCTGTACAAAAAAACTAAATGATGAGATGGGGATAGTGCATGGGAAAGGAACTGAAGAAAACGATTTATATTGTTGGAGCGTGCATTTAATCACGGTGAAGCGCAGAAAGACACTTGTCGTAGTCAACGACAGCAATCGATATGGATTTGTTCTGCATGGTTTGAAAGCAAACGATTTTAAACACATAAATGAGTTAATTATCCAAGGAATTAGAAATTGCTTGAGAGACGAGCAAATAAAAAGCGAAATCATCGAAAGGTATTTGAAAGTAGCTGGAGAGTTTGTTTTCTCTAAGACCAGAGGTGCTAAATATGTTGCTCGCCTCAATAAAGCCTGTGAACGGGTAAACATATTTGATGATAGCTTAGAAACAAAGGAACTTTATCAGACTAATGTTGGCAAAATGATGAATAATGATCTTATGAAAATCCCCCAGGAATCAGATTATACATACCCACATGCCCTTTTATACAAGGATTTCAAGATTTTTGCAGGGGAAGAAATCGTTAAGTGTGAGGCAGTCGAGATAATGGTCAAGCTGAATTTAGATCGCCACACAGCCTGGAGACGAGTTATTACTCCTGTAGATATTACGTTCAAACAGCTTCATATCATATTACAAGCAGTTTTCAGCTGGAAAAGTTATCATATGTATGATTTTAATATTTTGGACGAGACAAGTAAGTGCGTTTTAAAGGTGATTAGTGAATTTGAAGAAGTTTTTGAACCCAGGCCGGACTGCCCAATGCGTTTAGATTCAGAGGTTAACTTCTCAGAATATGCCAAGCAGCATTATAAAATAACGTATTGCTATGATTACGGCGACAACTGGGAGCACGAAATTACCATTCTAGGGATAAATACTGAGTATAATAAAACCTATCCTGTCTGCTTAATGGGGGAAGGTAATGCACCACCGGAAGATGTGGGGGGCATTCCAGGATACGTAGAATTTTTAAAAATCATGGCAGATCCGAACCATGTTGACTATGAAACGATGCAGAAGTGGGCTCAGAGCCAATGGTATCGAAACTTTGATATGGAATTAATCAATAAAAGGTTAGAGAATATCTTGCGTGGATAGTGTTTTTAGTCGCTGGAAAAATATGTGAGTTTCGATAACCCAACTTTGCACCAATTGAGAACTGAAGCGCTTAACGGAACAATAAAACTGATGGACTACTGGTGCCAGTGGATCACGGGTGAGTTTACCTTAAACGTTCATAGCCAGATCATCGGGGTTAATCCCTATGAGTTAGAGTCATACGACTTTGCCCCGCGGCAAAAAGTATGAAAAGTGCTGCATAAAATACGAATAATAAATGCCTTTAGTCAATAAGAAAGGGACGATGCTGTGGCTGTTTTGTAAATTTGACTGCAATTTGTGATATAATATTATTAAAGGAGTTGATTGAATGTCTCCAGAATTACACGCACGGCGTTTAGCGGCAGTGAAACTTGCCAACGCCGTGAATAAAATAGAAGGCGTCCCTGTCTCGACCCAAGCAAAAAAGCTCTCAGCCCAGTGGGTGCGGGGAGAAATTTCTGGTGCAGAAATGAAAGCAATGCTTATCGCAAAGCATAAACAGAGTTAAGGGATTGCTTATGAATGATCCGTATCTTTATGAAGGAAGCTCTATCCTGCGCAATTTATTAAATATCCATGACGAAAAAGAGCTGGATATTGCCGAGGCGGAACTCTCGCAAGCCAATATGATGTTGCTGTATGAGCAGGGCTTTAATGTTTTTTCTACACAAGGCATAAAGACAATTCATAAGGTTCTGTTTGAAGATGTATATGATTGGGCAGGGGAATTCCGGACTATAAACATCCAAAAGCGTGAACCTCTATTAGCAGGAATAAGTGTCTGGTATTCTGATGCCGAGAATATCAAGAAGGACTTGGATTCAGCATGGAAAGCATTAAATAAGATAAAATGGCGCAATTTGAGCCGCGAAGATTTCGCCGCTCAGATTGCCAGGATATTTCCTCCGTTGTGGCAGGTACATCCTTTTCGTGAAGGAAACACGCGAACCATCGTAATGCTTATGACTTTCTTTGTTGAACATTACGATTATTACTTTGATAAAGAGCTTTTGGCTGCCAGTGCCGGATATGTCCGCAATGCATTTGTGATGGCCAGCCTTGGTCAATATTCGGAATTTGAACACCTTGATAAAATTTTGCTTGACGCCATCTGCACAGAGCCAATCGAATACACGGACGATTTGGATCAGGAGGAATCAGTTCCTCAAGGTGAAAAGTATCAAAAATATAAGACGGACTACAAACCTGTCGCACATGAATACCGTGTAGACGATGAAGAAAATAAAAAGTAATTCATACTACCTACAAACAACCACACGGTTGTCGGTTCGATTCTGACTATGGCTCCACTGAAATCAGAGGTAGAAGTGTGGATTAGGTAACTTGAGAAGAACTTGATTTAGAATACCTTATCAAGGGCAAAAAACATGCCGACAATTTTGACGACAAAGACGATAAAAAATGAATCAAAAAGACAAAAGGTTAATCATATCTAAAGCTTTAAAACCTTGTCAGACAAGCCTTAATGATTGTTAGAAAGAATTAAGTAAAAGGGTAGGAATCGAATTCCCAAGCCGAGGATCGCGAGTTCAGAAATAACAGGAAATAAATAACAGGGGACGGTTCTTTGACACAAGATGCGTTCTTTATGAAAAATACACCTTCTAAATCAACCGAACGGTTGATTTTTTTTTGCTTTACTTGTGTAGCTCGGGCCTTTACAATGGCCTGAATTATAGTTTCCTCCATGGAAACACCCCTAAATTACAAATTTGAATTACCAGTTTACAGAAGGTCTTCTACGTCATGGTATATCGTTTGAAGAAGCAATACGTAAGCAGGCTAGCAATGGTTTCTGCGTACAAAGCGAAGAAAATTTTTTAGAATGCTTAAGTACCACTATGGTAGAATATAAGGAAACAAGACTTTTCAGAGGAGTGATATTCTTGATGGAGGTGAATAATTTAAAATGGTATCGTCACTCTATGAACTAATATTTGATCTAGAAGATAGACTGTTACAACCTGAGATTCGTGGCTCAAGAGAGAAAATTTCAATGCTTCTAGCTGACGATTTTGTTGAACTTGGAGTGTCTGGGCGCACATTCGATAAATTACAGGTTGTCGAGGAATTACCTCATTCTCCTGCAGTACCAGTTATTATTGAGGATTTTCAAGTGAAAGTCTTATCGCCGGATGTGGTACTAGCTATCTATCGGGCAGTTAAGACCAATGAATCAAGAGAAGAAATGAGGAATTCATTGCGCAGTTCAATTTGGAAGTTCCTCGATGGAAGGTGGCAAATGGTCTTTCATCAAGGGACCAGAACAATTAACAACTTTAGGTAGATGAGAGGTAAAACGATATGAGCGGTCTAGAAGAAGAGATCCGGCGCCGGCTATTCGAGCTGCAGAATCTGAAATACAAAGAATTTGCGTGCAAACTCATGCCGACGGTGAACCCGGAAACCGTGATCGGCATCCGCACGCCGGAGCTGCGGAAGCTCACCCGAACTCTACGAAAAAATCAAAGTCTGACTGATATCCGGCCGGACTTATACGGTGCGCTTCGGGCTCGGAATGTTGATGAGCTTCTATCTTAATGACGTTTCCCAGCCGGAGATGCTTGAGCTTGTGGTGGGTATCCGGTCGGAGGAACACTATGTCAACATGATGATCGCCTGGTATAGCTTGAAAAATAACTCATTACTATTTGTGCCGCCAGCGACAGCGGCGGAATGGAGGTTCATATGTCTCTTGAGAAAGTAAGTATTAAAGAAATCATGAACGAGGCAAGTTTGGTAGATAGTTTAAAGGTAATCAAGGATTCATTTATTACAATTGCAAGAGAGTTAAACCTTACGGAAGAGAATTGCCCTTCAAATCCAGCATTCACAAATTTAGAAAATCTTAAAAAAATGAAAGATAAAGAGATCGGAATGTTTGGCTTATTTGAAGAAGGAATTCAAATCGGATTTGTAGCAATTGAAAAGGCTAATGATATTTTCTACATAGAAAGATTATCTGTGTTACCGAGATATAGGCATAAAGGGTATGGGAAACTTTTAATGAATTTTGTCTTTAATTATGTAAAAGCTCAAGGAGCAAAGAAAGTATCTATTGGTATTGTTGATGAGAATTCAGTTCTGAAGAATTGGTATAAATTATATGGTTTCATAGAGACAGGGTTGAAGAAATATGAGCATTTACCATTTACAGTATGTTTTATGGAAAAGCTAGTTGAGAGGATAGTTTGAGAAGTTGTCGTCGCCTGGAAAAGGCAAGACAGAAAAAGGAGCGGAAAGAGATTTCAACGGAGTGATAGGGAGTAATACTGGGCCCAATGTCATTGGAAAGGCTCAGCAGGGCGATGATGAAGAGTTAATTGTTTCATGGGAACGATTTAGAGGATAAAAGCGTCTGAAAGGAGAGGTATTCATGAAATGTAAAAAGTGCAAATCAAGAGAATCGACTATTCATGTATCAAATGTTGGTGATTTCTGTTTGGATTGTCATAATGATTATATGGCTGAGTTACTTGGTGTCAGCAAGATGGATGACTTTCCAAAGATTATATCAGGCTATGATGCCGATGGGATTATACATCGATTTGAGATTTCAAATATGATTATGCCAGGGTTTTCCGTATGGAAAGCAGAAGAAATGGAGGGCGGTTATCAGTTTGAGATACTCGTAAAGCCTGAAGAAAATCAGGCAGTGGCAATCGAACATTTGCATCAGAAGATATTGACGGGTCTTGGATATAAAACGCTGACACATTTGTCGGATAGGTGTTTTATAGATAATGCAATTCAAATCGACAAGGAACAATATAGCCTTAATAGCGTTGGAACATGCCGGATTCAACATGCTGAAGAAGAAAATCAAGTTTATCTGGTTATAGATGGAAAGAATATTTCTTTACACGATTTTGGACGGGCGCTCACTGCTTTTGAGGGTTTTAATATGGATTTTCAGATAAGGGATCTGTCCGAAGAAGTCCTTGGAAAGGATACGGTACTAAGAAGGGTAAGTATCAATCCAGATGTTATTATTGAGCATTTTGAAAGGACTTTGAGTTGGTTTTTGAAGGGCGATTTTTTAAGTTACAAACATGAAATTGCTTGTGAAGAAGCCCTGTTTGAAAGGATCGATGAACTGGAGTTACTTTGCAAGTATGGTAATAAAGAAGAGGCTGTCGAAGTCGGAAAAAGAATGAAAAAGCGACTTATATCCATTGAACATGATACGGATGATTTTCCAGATTATCTTTTGACGATGATTGACCAAGTGCTTGGAACTACTTAATGTCATATAGGATCTATAGTGCAATAGGAGCACGTTCGTTACCGGATGTTGTCCCAGACTGAGTAAGGCTGCCGCCACGTCATTAACATCCTGTTCGGAGGCGTCAGCCTTCAGGTAATTCAGGCTTTTCTGTTTGAGTTCCGGGCTGCCGCTGGGCGTGGTCCCGGTCTGGTATTTTACAATCAGTGTTGAATTTAAAGACGTTGTACTTACTGCCATCGTCTTCACATCCTTTCCGACCTATTGACCGGCCGCTTTGAAATCAGCCCGTCCGCTTATTTTATGATCCTGTCTGTCCGGAGGTTACAGTCTGCGGCCGACCTATAAAAAAGTAAGGTTCTCGCTTCTTATTCAGGTTCTTTAACAAGCCATTTGAATGAAGTTTGTCACACGCATACTCCTCGCCCCATATTCTGTGAATAAAGTAACAGAAAGGGCAGATAGTCTTATGAAGGATTTGATCACAGATCGCACGCCGCTTGTGATCGCGGCTGAAATAAACACGATCAGACTCCAGACCGGGAAGATCCTCCTTGCCGGTTCCATTGAGATTGGCCGTCGCCTGAAGGAGGCTAAGGATTTGCTTCCCTATGGAGAATGGGGCAAGTGGTTGAAGGAATCGGTCAGTTACTCTCAGCGAACGGCCGATAGGTTAATGCAGGTCTGTGAAGAGTACGGGACGAAACTGCTTGCTTCCCCCGACAATGACAGCTTGTCAGATTCGTCACCGGTGACGAATCTGACCTATACCCAGGCACTCATCCTCCTGGGGATTCCGGAAGAGGAGCGGGAGGAGTTTATTGCCGAACACGATGTTGAAAGCATGACCAGAGTGGAATTGCAACAGGCTGTCAAGGACAGAGACCAGGCTATTCAGGAGCAAAAATCCCTCCAAAATGCCCTGATCTTGAAAAGCAGCGAACTCGCCCAATTAACCACTCAGACCCAAAGCTTGGAGCAACAGGTGAAGGACTACAAGTCGAAATACTCCGCCGAGCAGGAAAAAGTCACGTTAAAGCAAAGGGTGCTGGAGGCGGCCAAAGAAGAGGCTCCGTCTGCCAGGAAAATTGCCGACCTGGAGAAAAAGCTCAAAGACGCGGAATCCAAATCCTCTGTCAGGACGGCGGAAGCACAATTCAGCATTCACCGCGATAACATGATCAAAGCCTAGGATGAGCTGCTGAAGATGCTCACCGCATTGGACAGAACGGATCCGGAGGTGAAAGAAAAATACAGGGAGACGGCGAGTATGATTGTTGAAAACATGGCGAAGAGCCTGAAAGTATGGCCTCCCGTTATCAGGACAAATTTATCAATTGATACGACCCGGTCCGAGAGGGGTTAAATCCAGCGCTCACCTGGTCATCCTCCCTAGGGAACAGAAGAGTTCATTGTAGAGAATACTATATTGATGATGCAGAGCGTGTATTAGAAAATGGAACTCTCTTTCTTTCACTAGAAATCTCTTGCTGAATTAGGTGTTGCAGTTTGAGTTCATCCATTCTATTGGTGTCTATCACTTAGGAAGAAAGGTATTTGACAGCGTACATAATTCGCTGGGTTCCCTTGAACAAACGTTTCCTGAAGAGCTTGACAATATTAAAAGGCTTTTTGAATTAGCCTGTTTACTTCATGATGTAGGACATGCCCCGTTTTCGCATACGGAAGAGCGGTTTTTCTTAGCGGATGCAGCTAATCCACCCGCAATCTATGCTAAATTGATCGCATTGGTTTCAGATCCTGATTTTAGCGATGATTTCGACTATTATTGTGATAACGGAAAAGTTGCTATCGTCACGCCAAAAAGGCAAATAGTGATATTCTTAATTGTTTTATTGAATTGCTTAATTCCCCAATTATTGACGTTGATAGGTTGGACTATATTATTCGGGATGCGAAAACAACGGGATTCCAGAGTGTATCCATTGATTACGAAAGACTTTTAGAAGGCATACGTATTATTGATAATAATGGTTCAAAATATCTGGCCTATCATAAAAGCGCTTTAAGTGTGATAGAAAATGTGATATATGTTCATGACACCGAAAGAAAATGGATTCAAAACCATCCGGTTATATTGTATGAGCATTTTTTATTGCAGCATGCGATGCGAAACATTGATAAATATTTTGCTTTGTCTGAAAGTGGTTCAAGGTTTTTTAGTCTTGACTCTTTGAGCCGGAATGGGAGGAATTTTGGTAGTAAGGGAAAGATTTCATTATTGGCTGATGAAGATATACTGTACATAATGAAGAATGTCATTTCTGATGACTTGATGGATGAGTATTTTTTCAGAGGCTCCAGGGGACATCCTCTTTGGAAGTCAGAAGCAGAATATAGGGCCCTTTTTGATAATGAATTGGGAAAAAATAAACTGTCGAAACTTAGTTACAGGACCTATGCACTTAATGGTAG
This sequence comes from Candidatus Desulfosporosinus infrequens, assembly GCA_900290375.1. GTDB lineage: Bacteria > Bacillota > Desulfitobacteriia > Desulfitobacteriales > Desulfitobacteriaceae > Desulfosporosinus > Desulfosporosinus infrequens. The sequence goes on along the minus strand of OMOF01000312.1, from coordinate 18 downwards.
GCCTTGGAAACTAGGAAG
>OMOF01000191.1 GCA_900290375.1 Candidatus Desulfosporosinus infrequens | reverse complement strand
TTCGTTGAGGACGATTTTCGGACATAATAGCATTGTAGAGATTATTTCTTGATAGAGAGGTGAACTATGACAATATTAGTGAGCTTGGGCCCACGCCTGCAAGCCGTCGCAGCCTTTGTTCCTAAGGGTGCAAAGCTCGGTGACATTGGTACAGATCACGCCTATTTGCCTATCGCTCTCTATGAGAGTCATCAGATATTAAGAGCGGTAGCCATTGACGTTCATGAGGGACCGTACCAATCCGCCTTGACGGCCGTCAAAGGTCGGGGTTTAGAAGCAGTCATTGATGTGCGGTTTGGGGATGGATTGCTGCCGCTTCTCTCTGGAGAAGTCGATGTTTTAATTATGGCGGTATGCTGGATATTCTTTCTGCCCGACCGGACGTTTTAAGTTCCGTGTTTAATCTTATCGTGCAACCGCAAGGTGGGGAGGGCGCCGTACGCTTGGCATTATTGGATAGCGGGTGGCGTCTTAAGGCAGAACAGTTAGTGGAAGAAGAGGACCGAATTTATAGCGTTATGGCTTTTTCTAAGGAGGAAGGATGGGACAGGGCTGAACTCCTGAAAATAGAGCATATTTGGAATCAACGCTTGCACCCACTTCGTGAGTGCGGGATTGTCCTAGCAGCGGAAATGGAGTTTTCAAGCATAATCCACAAGCTTGTGTGGCAGTTTGGGCCTCTCATTTTGGAGAAGAGAACGGATCTCTTGAGAGAGCAACTGAATGAATACAGCGGCATGCTGTCAAGACGTAGGGAACAAATGAAAAAGTCTCATAACAAAGAAGTAGAAGCCAAAATCAAGGAACTCTGCGATGAACTGGCTTTAGTGGAGGGATTACGGACATGGCAGTAACAGTCGGATTAGTGGCTCAGATCATAGAACGTTTAGCTCCAAAGTCATGGGCCGAGGATTGGGACAATGTCGGCTTACTCGTGGGGAGCGGATCTGCTCCCGTTGAACGCATCCTTATCACCTTAGATGGAACTTTGGCAGTGGTCGAAGAAGCGAAAGCTTTTGGAGCTCAGCTGATAGTGGCTCATCACCCGATTATTTTTCGTCCGCTAAAAAATTTAAGATCCGATAATGCCGCTGCTCAAGTCCCTCTTCAGCTACTGCAAAATTCGATTGGATATTATGCTGCCCATACGAATTTAGACCAGTCCATAGTTTCTTCCAGTCGAGCACTTGGTGAGGTACTAGGCTTACAGGAGATGAAGATTTTTGAAGAGTCGGAAGATGACCTCGTTCCTATTCACAAACGAAGTGAGGCGCGAGGATATGGAGTGAGTGGTTATCTATCCCATCCGGAAAAATTGGGGGTTTTATGGAAAAACTTTTTGGACAGTTTAGGTCAGTCGGGTGTCTATGCACAGCCTTATAAGTTATCTGGGGTTCGCCTAGCAGGATCGGTAGAGAAAGAAATGCGAAAAGTAGCCATCGTAAACGGAAGCGGAGGTCGTTTTGTAGCGAAGGCCTTGTTTAAGGGCGCGGATCTTCTTATCACTGGGGACGTTGACCATCATGCTGTCCTCGACGCACTTGAAGGGGGTATGGCTGTCGGCGATCTCGGGCATTTCCTTAGTGAGGCCCCCATGCTTCAGGCAATGTATCGATATTTGTCCGCTGAGAAAGCTCTCCAGGGAGTTGAGATCCGGGTGAGTGCGATCAATCAGTCGCCTTGGTTATTGTGAGCTGATGGAGCGTAATTAAAAATACTTTGTGAAAGTGAGTTTTAGTACTTGTAATAAAGTGTCGAATAAAGTAAGATTAGTAGGTAAAGAATAGTCCGAAAATAGACTGTTTTCAAGGAATTACTTAGATCCATTGCGAAGAATTACCAATTCCCAGATATGGTTGAGATATGATTGCACATAAAGAAAGGAGAATGGTGATTATGAATATGAACCGAACAGAAATTTTACGCCTTGAACGAGAAAAAGTTCTGTCCAATTTAGCAGCAGAGAACGGTAGTCGTACGAAATTGTTAATCATGCTAATGGACATTGATGATGAAATTGAAGAAATCGCGGAAAATAAACTCAAAGCAGCTTATTAACCCAAATCCAAAACTCACCATTTGACCAAGCCGAATTTTTCTAGTAAGATAGATAAGCGAAGTCAACTGGGTGATCGCGGAGGTAGGGACCGAAAGGTCGCCTCTGAGGAAAGTCCGAGCTCCATAGGGCAAGGTGCTGGGTAACGCCCAGTGGGGGGAACCCCAAGGAAAGTGCAACAGAGAGATACCGCCGATAACGGAGGCCAGTCTTCAGAGGCCAGAGGTCAGAAAAGTTGACTCTAATCCGGCATCTGGCTTCCGACGACTGACCTCCGGATTGGTAAGGGTGGAAAGGCGAGGTAAGAGCTCACCGGCAGTCAGGCGACTGGCTGGCCATGTAAACCCCACCTGGAGCAAGACTGAATAGGGGAACTATGAACGGCCCGTTTTCGTTCCCGGGTAAGGTCGCTAGAGGCCGTCGGTAACGGCGGTTCGAGACAGATGATCATCACCTCCACACGGAGGAACAGAACTCGGCTTATAGGTTGACTTCGCACTATAATCTTGGTTACGGGAAGAAACGTCAATGCATAACTATGCAATCCTCGTTTCCTCTGAATGTTCAGTATTATCTCTGGTTTTGTTTAATCTAAACATACGAGAAGGAGCAACCTCACGGTTGCTCCTTCTCGTATGTTGCTCACTGATATACTGGGTTCGAGGACAGCCTTTGAAATTGAAACCTCAGCTAAGTAACCGTAGTATTATAAGTTTAACGAATTCTTTACGCAAACTTAACGAGAGGGTAACAAAGATAGATTATAATAAAATACAACACACACGCTCTCATCCAACTACCCTTCCTAACGAAGGGGTTTCTTAACAGATTCAGCAAGTACAACCTAAGTAAGCACATAGTTTTTCATTATCAAAAGTGTAACTCTACAGAGAATCGGCATCGGTACATCAGACAGTTACCTGCAAATACAGCGGTTCACATAAATCTCATTTTTTTCCGCATAGTCCTCCTTCACTCCCCCTCTAGCGAGGGGATTTTTTAGTAAATTGCTTGATCAAACTTTGGTGTTCTCTATTGCACAGGATTACCGATTTTTATACAAGCAAACGAGAAGGCCTGAATAATGGTTACTTTTCATATAATCATAGCCTGCAAGGTTAAATTTACTGGGCAAGTATGGAATATGACCTTTAGTTTTTATTACGCGGTAACGACTATACCGTCTGAAAGGATAAGCAAAATTGGATAATCAAACTTTTTCAAACTTACATTTTTTTAATAGAGAACTTAGCTGGTTAGAGTTTAATGGCAGAGTATTAGAAGAAGCACAAGATACTAATAATCCCCTTCTCGAAAGATTGAAATTTCTTTCAATCGTAGGGTCTAATTTGGACGAATTTTTTATGACCCGCGTAGCATCATTGCTAGATCAGATCAATGAAAAATCTGTAAAAACTGAACCTTCCGGTCTAACACCTAAAGAACAAATTGAAAGAATATCCGTGAGAACCCATAAACAAGTCTTGGATATGTACAACTGTTATAATCGCTCCTTAATAAAATCTCTGAAGATCGAAAATATTCACTTTATCAAACCTAGGGATTTAAACAATATTCAACTTGATTTCATTCGAGACTATTATAATAACAACATTTCACCTGTACTTACCCCAATGATCATCAATAAAAATCAACCGTTCCCTTTAATTTTAAACAAGACATTAAATATTGCCTTATTATTGCAGGACAAAGCAAACGACAATCCAGTATTTGGAACGATACAAGTTCCTTCAGTTTTAAACAGATTGATTGAAATTCCATCGTTAGAATCTAAGAAAAATTTTGTTTTTTTGGAGGAAATCATAAAAGTAAATCTAACGGCCTTATTTGATAAATATAATATCATTGCCATAAGTTGCTATCGGATTACAAGAAATGCCTATCTGGATGTTGATGAAGAAGAATCGGAAGATCTTTTAACTGCCGTTCAGTTATCTCTAAAGCAAAGAAAATGGGGTAGCGCAATTCGCTTAGAAATTGAACATGGTCTAAATCCTTTGCTTCTCAAACTATTAGAAGAAGAATTGGAGATTTCTTCAGAAGAGGAATATAAAATCAATGGGCCCATTGATCTAACCTTCTTAATGAAATTAAGTGGTCTCAAGGGCTATGACGCCCTTCACTATGAGCCCATTAAACCAAACGTATATACTAATCTTTTAGAAGAAAACGATCTATTCCAATCAATTTCCAAACAGGACATTTTACTCCATCATCCCTATGATTCCTTCGAGATGGTCGTCAATCTCGTTAAAGAAGCTGCCGAAGATCCCGATGTTCTGGCGATTAAGCAGACTCTTTATAGAGTAAGCGGCAATTCGCCTATTGTGGAAGCCTTGGCTCAGGCCGCTGACAACGGAAAGCAAGTTACAGTTCTTTTAGAGTTAAAAGCACGCTTCGATGAACAAAATAATATAACTTGGGCGAAGAAGCTTGAGACTGCAGGTTGCCATGTGATTTATGGATTAGTTGGCTTAAAAACTCATTGTAAAATATTACTGATTGTTCGCCGTGAGGAGGGTTTTATAAAACGCTACGTTCATCTTGGAACTGGTAATTATAATGATGTTACCGCAAAATTATACACGGATTTGGGCTTATTGACTGCTAACCCCTATTTTGGAGCGGATGCTTCCGCTATTTTCAATACCTTATCAGGTTGTTCCAGCCCATCTCATCTTTACAAAATGACTCTTGCTCCGATCAACCTGCGCAAAAAGTTTTTGGATTTAATTCATAAAGAAACCGAATACGCAAAATTAGGCAGACAAGCTAGAATAATTGCTAAGCTTAATTCTTTAGTCGATACAGAAATTATCGAGGCACTATATAATGCCTCATCTGCAGGAGTTACGATCGATTTAATTGTTCGTGGTATATGCTGTCTTCGGCCAAAAATACCTTTCATTAGCGAGCGTATTACGGTTAGGAGTATTATTGGTAGATTTCTAGAACATAGCCGAATCTATTATTTTTATGGAGATGGCGAAGAATTAATATTCCTTTCCAGTGCCGATTTGATGAAACGAAATTTAGATAGAAGAGTTGAACTTTTTTTTCCAGTTGAGGACCCTATTGCTCGCGCGAAAGTAATGAATATATTAAACATAGCCTTGCAAGATACCTCGAAATCAAGAGCGCTGAATTTAGATGGAACCTATAGTAAAATTAATGAACAGGGAAGGGAACTATTAATTAATAGTCAGGAAATTTTCATTAGCCCTGATTCAAGTGGTAAGTTCCTAGATGAAGTAGCTGCTACTAGTCCTGAATTTGTGCCAGTTATCTCATAATACGATATATTGATTCACTTGAACGCTTTTCGCCACCTTTACACGGCGTGGCCAATGACCAAGAAACGCGAACTAAACAAGTAACGGGTGTAAGAATATCGTTCTAGAAGCGAATACTCAGGTAGTTGAGTATTCGCTTCTTCGATTTTAAGTATAGATTAAGCGGCATAATTACCGGAATTGAAGATCCCATAGAGTTTACGTTGATTCTTAAATTAGAAACAGAAAGAAAAATTCAAAATCTTATTTCTGCTTTTTGAGTATTGAGTAAAGATTTATATGAGATCATGTATACCTATAGCGACAAGTAACGCACCCGAAATAATTTGGGAGAGATATCCAAAGTGTAGAAAATTAGCCCTATTGCCAAGTGCATAGCCGATACTTATGGTTAATAAGCTAAATAAAAAGACTGAAGCTGTTACTGGGATTAAAGAAAGCCCGCTTAGGCCTGCTCCTAAACCGGTAACAATACAGTTTAACGAAAGAGATATTCCTAAAAAAACAGCTTCATTAATACTAATAACCCCATTCGCATTTCGATCAGCTTTGGAAGAATCACTTAGCGTATCCATTATGAAGCGAAGTGTTTTAGATCGTTTGTAAATCAAGGGGAAAATATTTTTCTGTAATAAACTACCAAAGGAAANNTAGCAATAAAGAACCTATTAAATTTGCAAACGGAAAGACTTTGCTTAAAAAGGTTCCCATAACCATAGCAAATATTGTAGCAATCAATGACATGATGGCAATTAAAAGGTTTGAGAAAAAAGGAATACGTATTTTTTGTAATCCGTAACTAATTCCGATACCTAAATTATCCAAATTTGCTATAACTCCAATTGATATAGAAATCCCCAAAATATTATGCATTTTATACCCCCTATTAATTTCAAGTTAATTTCAAGTTAATTTTGTGTTAACGATTTCGTGATTCTATTGTTCATCAAAGCTATAGAAAATAAACTGTAACTTTTTGGATTTAAAGAATCATTGCTATCTTCAATAGATGTTTCAAATCAAGCAAAGAATTGTCCTTGTACCTAAGATAGTTTTAATTATAAAAGAGGATTCTCCAAGGAGAATCCTCTTTTTAATACCTTAATAAATGTTCTTTTAGTTATTCTTCAGGACCATCAATTTTCATCTCTTGGGTCATTCCACTACCAACGGATGCACCTGTTACACTGCCTAAACCACCACCAATTGCTGCCCCTGCTGGTCCTGCCATTCCCCCGATTGTAGCTCCGATAGCCCCGCCAGCTCCGGCGCCGATAATAGTACCCTTATCCAAATTTGTCATTCCTTTTTGGGCTTTTGCTTGAGCTACTACGTCTTCCCATCCGCCTTTAGCATTAGAAGCTAATGCTGCTCCACCTTCTGTGATAGAAACAACCCCTTTTGCGGTTGCTAATGCCACACCTCGCAACACGTTTTTTAAGGTTGGTGCCAATACAACGACTGCTGTACCAGCAAGAACTAACCCCAAAAAAGAAGATTCTCCTAAAATTTCTGGCAATCCTTTAAACAAAGAATTCAACCCCCTTCACAAAAAGTTATATGGTTCGAAACGTTTATCTATAAATATTATTTGTTATTTCCTTAAAGAAAATACAATACCAGCTTTTTGTTTCACCTAAGGATATTTAGGGCACTTTTATCAAGCAGTAGTTTCACTTCTTTATTCAAGAGTTCCATCAAAAAGCGGAAGTTGGATTTCTGACAGACAGAAATTCGACTTCCGCTTTTATTTTTGGATAAGGTTCAAAAATCCGCATTTTTCGTGGTACCGCCTCTCCTTGGGTTCACTACCAATACCAGGCAACTACAGTTTAGGTGACCAGTGTTGGTTTTTCTGTTTCTGGGAGTACTGAGATGTCCTGAAAGGGCATAGAATTAAGTGAAATTGGACAAAGCGGATAGTAGCTTGGATTTTGGAAGGTGATCTAGATTTACATTTCTCAACCAGTCTCAAATAGGAAGTTTTACCCAGTGGTAGTAGGGAGCACATTTCTTATTATCTTAGGAACTAAAGCAGTCCAGGATCGAGAGGTTTTAGAGCAAACTGCCAATGTCGCCACGTTAGCATTAAGTGTCATATTACAAGCTTTACCCTTTATACTGCTAGGTGTATTAGTTTCCTCGCTAATTCGTTATCTAGTACGGGAAGAGTGGATCGCCAAAGTTGCTCCCAAGAATGCGGTGGCCGGAGTAATCGTCGGTTCACTCTTAGGGTTGTTTATACCAGTTTGTGACTGTGGCGTACTACCAGTCGCTCGCGGTTTATTTCGCAAAGGAGTTTCTATGCCGACAGCCTTGGCTTATTTGCTTACTGCCCCGGTTATTAACCCTGTAGTAATTTTAGCCACTGCTATGGCCTTTCAATGGAATTGGCAACTCGTTAGCTTACGTATTGTTTGTACGTTCATAGTGGGAGCTACTACTGCTTTATTAGCAGGTTCCCTGTTCAGGAGTAGGGCTTTTTCTGATCCAGAATGGCATCGGCACGAACCTAGGAAAGCCAAGACTTCCTTA
>OMOF01000154.1 GCA_900290375.1 Candidatus Desulfosporosinus infrequens | reverse complement strand
ATAAACAAGAGTTTTGCCATTTTGCACTACTCTCCTCGTCTAAATATTCTTATATTTATTATCACTAGCGTTGCATAAAATTGATGACCATTTGTCAAGTTATACACTGCTTCGATATACGACGTAATTCGTTTAAAAGCTGTGGTATTGAGCATAAAAACCTGTATTTTGACATAAAAAAGCCTTATAATTAGAGATGGAGTAGTTCTTGTCCAAATCCAACTATAAGGAGAAATAAAATGCAGGACAAGAATACCACGGAATCCACATTTTTTCAATTGTTAGAGCCTATTTTATCTCAAAATCTCTGGCAAAGGATTAGTGCGACGGTTGAGTCCGTCGATCAGTATGTTAAGAAGTTAAAAACTGTTCAACTCGTCCAACTGGTCATGAATGCCGAAATGAAACAACATACCAGTTTGAAAGAGATCAGCAACAGTTTAAACAATGATGCGTTTGCCAAAGCTATTCATCTGGAATCCATTAGTACCTCTCAGATTTCTCGTCGATTCAGAGAAATGTCAACCGATGTCGCGGATGTTATCCATAAAAGCGTTGTTCAAACGTTAGGATTAGAGCTGGGCTTCAATACTCTACGTCAATCGTTAGGCCGTCTCTATTTAATCGATGCCTCGACCATTACTCTTTGTCTTTCTCAATATTTGTGGGCCGACTTTAGATCGACAAAGAGTGGCGTCAAGCTTCATCAACGGATTCGATTTGATGGCGATCCAATCCCGGATGCCGCAACCATCACAGTCGCTCGCAAATCCGATAAAAGCCAACTTGAGTTCTTGATTGTTGAGGATAAAGATGCCTTAAATGTCTTTGATCGAGGGTATCTGCATTATAAGCTGTTTGACTATTATCGCAGAAACGGTATCCGTTTCGTCACTCGATTAAAGAATAACGCCTGTGTTGCAGTGCTTCGAGAACTTGAAGTTGACGAGGAGAGCGTCATTGAAGAAGACCTCATCGTACGTCTCGGCAAAGGGAAAAATCAAATGGAGTATGATCTAAGGCTCGTGATCACGAAGGATTCAGAAGGTAAAGCCGTCATGATTCTAACCAGCGATTTCAACATAACTGCTGAGGAAATTGGCGTCATCTATCGCCACAGATGGCAAATAGAGCTTTTCTTCAAGTGGATTAAGCAACATCTGACGATTAAGCATCTGTTCGGCAAGAGTAAAGCCGCAGTCGTTAATCAATTGGTCATCGCCTTAATCACCTATTGTTTGATGATGTTGATCAAGTATAAAGCAGCCTACCTGGGTTCGTTGCTCGATATCCAACGACTCCTTAGAGAGTGCCTGTATGAATCCTTCACCTCCTTTGTTCAAAAACTTCACAGGAAGGGCAAGACCACAAAAGGACGTCAACGACACGATTGGGAACAGGTCTTCGAAGAAACGATGGATCGAGTACTTTCTGGAGAGATGGACGACTTAATCTTTAGCACAGAGATTCTTTAGATAATAACCATTATATGTAAAAAATCCGGATAAGGACTACCCCTTAGGTGGTGGTCGACTTCCTCAGGCTGAGAAAATACAATTGGATGTATGTACCAAATAAGGTCTACATTTACTTATCGAATACGATAAAATTATCCTCTTGACAAACAGAAAGTATTTTAATGCAACGCTAGTGATGCAGACCGAATCAACATCAAATAAATTACCTATTCTTGATTCACCTAACGTCTTTATATCTTTTAAAATTCGTTTTTCCACGTCATTTAAAGGGTCTACAGTGGCAAATACTAAAACTAATTTATCGTTGTTTGATGACTTTAAAATAAAATTGCGAATTCTATCCACAAGTTCTGAAGAAATTGAAGATAATTTACTACGGAAACCACTTATAGTTTCAAGAACTTTTTCCGATTCCGCTAATAACGTAGTATTACTATTGAAAGCTGACCCATACTTACTTTGGATTATATACCAGGTATCACCCTCACTTTCTCCATTATCATTTAGATCTCCTCTGTGAAGATAAGCTATATCAATTCCACCATCTCCTGATCCATCACAGAAAATAATATCATCATTATATTCATCTAATTCGAGCCATTGACTAATTAATTTCTTAGAAAATCTATTGCCCACTAGGACGCTTGATGGATTCCCTTCAATAATATCTGCAATCCATTCAGTTCTATAACTCTCATATGTTAAAGCTTGCATTCCCTGTTTTCCCCCCCCCATACGTTTCGACAAAAGTAAATTAAAGTCACAAAAACGTTACAATAAGACATTTCGGCGAAAATTCATGCAAATCCTTCTTGATTTAAAATATTTTGTAAAAAACAAATTATTTCATTTGATACATTAGGAAAGAGATGAAAACAATGAGGGATGTTTAGCTAGAATTAAGAAATAATTATATATTTACTCCTACAAAGGCAGGAAAAGGCCTTCCTTTCTGTTGGAATGTAATACCGGAAGGTTTTTGTGACTGTAGACTGTGAAACGTGGACGATGGACTGTAGGCGGTTTACCATGGACAGCTTGTGATCGACAGGCAAAACAGTGGACAATATATGGTCAGTCAGTTAAGAGGAATTGGACCGTCAGTGATGAATAATGGGTAGTGGGATTATGTTTTTGCGATGAGAATATATGTAAACTTTATTTTTAGAAATTACCTATAAATGTAATTAAAGTTAATTGTTGAGGGTGAGGTATTCGAGGGATGTACGCATTAGATAACCCCATTTTACAGTAGACAAGTCGTCGCTCCCTACGCGGGAGCGTGGATTGAAATTGGATTTGGGTAGCTAACTGGGCAGTGATGATGCAGTCGCTCCCTACGCGGGAGCGTGGATTGAAATCTTTAGCAATGCGCTCAACCTCCAAGATTATCAACGTCGCTCCCTACGCGGGAGCGTGGATTGAAATTAATTTGGATGTCGCCTTGTCGACGGTTGTTACTGGTCGCTCCCTACGCGGGAGCGTGGATTGAAATAAATCATGGTTTTGCTTCTGGAAGTCAAATAGCTGGTCGCTCCCTACGCGGGAGCGTGGATTGAAATCGTAAACCTGGAGTAAACGAAGAACGAGTTTTTCGTCGCTCCCTACGCGGGAGCGTGGATTGAAATGAAAATGATAAGTGAGGCTACCGAGACAACAATAGTCGCCCTACGCGGGAGCGTGGATTGAAATCTAGCGCGGCGGTTCAATCACTAGCCTCGCGCGGTAGTCGCTCCCTACGCGGGAGCGTGGATTGAAATTTTATATAAATTGACATCATAACCGCATAACCTTATGTCGCTCCCTACGCGGGAGCGTGGATTGAAATTCGTCTTCGAGACAAATCCCACCTACGCAGGATATGTCGCTCCCTACGCGGGAGCGTGGATTGAAATTGACCACATAGCGAGATTGTATGCACCCATCTTGGGTCGCTCCCTACGCGGGAGCGTGGATTGAAATCTCAGAAGAACGAATTGATTAAGGTTTAATTACCGTCGCTCCCTACGCGGGAGCGTGGATTGAAATCTGATAAGATAGCGTCAGGGAGATTGGGCCACAGGTCGCTCCCTACGCGGGAGCGTGGATTGAAATAGACGGAGAAAGCGAGAAGTTGGAAAGCATAAGTGTCGCTCCCTACGCGGGAGCGTGGATTGAAATAAAAAATTTAGGGGGAATTAATTATGTATTTACCGTCGCTCCCTACGCGGGAGCGTGGATTGAAATCTCAGAAGAACGAATTGATTAAGGTTTAAGGGTTAGTCGCTCCCTACGCGGGAGCGTGGATTGAAATTGACCTCTTCCGTGACACGATGAACTATCACCAAGGTCGCTCCCTACGCGGGAGCGTGGATTGAAATCATGGTGCTGATCCCCTTTGAATGGCTGAGTAATGTCGCTCCCTACGCGGGAGCGTGGATTGAAATCCGAAAACAATTCCCGAAAACAAAATTAAGCTATAGTCGCTCCCTACGCGGGAGCGTGGATTGAAATCGATATATCTCCTCGCCCTCAACTGTCCCCCAATGTCGCTCCCTACGCGGGAGCGTGGATTGAAATTCTATTTATCTCAAGGCCTAATCCATTTAGGGCATTAACGAAAAAATAAGAAGTCATTTAATCTAAAAAAGAGACGTATCCCTTGAAATATGTTTTAATTGTTAATCACTACAAAAACAAAAAAACATAACAAAGGATACAAAATTATGATACTTGGTATTTTCGGAAATTGCAAAGATGTTTTTAAGGAAAACTTAAATAAACTTAAAGGTTCTGATCGACGTGTTGCTTTGGCAAGTGTTTCAGAAGTATTGGTAAATGCGGTCAATCTATTGTAGCTAGGGAGTTTAATGTTAGCCGTGATACTATACGAAAGGGACTCCATGAGTGAAACTCTGGATTTGAAATCGTCGATGTTTTTAATGCTCGGGGCTGTAAGTTTATTGAGGATAAACTTCCTAATTTAATACGAGATATAAAGAACATTGTCGATTCACAAAGTCAGACCGATCCAAACTTTAAGACAACAAGGATATTTACAAGACTTACAGTTAGGCATATGAAAGAAAATAACAAGTCAAAGATGCCGAGGAGATTTTGTGTCAGACAAGGAGGTATGTTTGCCTCATAGTGGGGCTATTAGGTAAACATACCGACGCAGTATGACGCGCAATAGACTGGCATACTGACTGGTTATTTTCTTGAATGTGCCTAACAACTACTACGAGCACGGGTTCACCGTCAGAGGCTTTCACGAAACTGGAGAAGCTATATTTTTTTGCCTAAAGCAGAACAAGGATGGTCTTCTGCTGAAATGGTCCATGTTTATGGCGTGAAATATGAATTTGAAAGATCCTTGCGATTTTCAGTAAACTTTCAGCTGAGCCTCAGCCATGTTTCAGACAGTTATTGCATAATGAGATTGTTCTTGAAAACACATATTGCAAAACTAAAAATGGAAAGAGGTTAACATCATGAAGAAAAGAAAAACAGTTGCGATCGCCACGGCTATACTTACACTATTATCGGTATCTTCTGTATTCGCAGCTACGACAAGTAATAGTACAGTATCGGTTCCAAAGTCTTCTCAAACACAGTCCGGCGGATTTGATGGTGGTTTTAAAAGTCATCTAGATAGTCTTTTAACAGCGGGAACCATAACTCAAGTTCAAGAAGATGCTATTACAGCGGCACTGAAAACCACTATGACAACTCCCAATGGCGACGCTAACGGACCTCAAGGTGGATTAACAGCTCTCGTCACAGCAGGGACGATCACTCAAGCCCAATCAGATGCTATTACAGCTGCTCTGAAAACCGCAGTCAAGGGACCAGATGGAGATAAAACTGCTTTAGATGCTCTTGTTGCAGCAGGTACGATCACGCAAGCTCAAGAAGATGCTGTTACTTCTCATAAAGATGATATGAACAGAGGACCTCAAGGTGGATTGACAGCTCTGGTTACAGCAGGGACCATCACTCAAGCCCAATCCGATGCTATTACAGCGGCACTGGAGACCGCAGTTAAAGGACCAGATGGAGATAAAACTGCTTTAGATGCTCTTGTTACAGCGGGTACGATCACGCAAGCTCAAGAAGATGCTGTTACTTCTCATAAAGATGATATGAACAGAGGACCTCAAGGTGGATTAACAGCTCTGGTTACAGCAGGGACCATCACTCAAGCCCAATCAGATGCTATTACAGCTGCGCTGAAAACCGCAGTTAAGGGACCAGATGGAGATAAAACTGCTTTAGATGCTCTTGTTGCAGCGGGTACGATCACGCAAGTTCAAGAAGATGCTGTTACTTCTCATAAAGATGATATGAACAGAGGACCTCAAGGAGGATTAACAGCTCTGGTCACAGCAGGGACGATCACTCAAGCCCAATCAGATGCTATTACAGCTGCGCTGAAAACCGCAGTTAAGGGACCAGATGGAGATAAAACTGCTTTAGATGCTCTTGTTACAGCGGGTACGATCACGCAAGTTCAAGAAGATGCTATTCAAACGGCCATGACGGCTTCAAGAGGTGACTTCAATAAAGGACCTAACGCTGGAGTTAAAACTGCCTTGGATAGTCTAGTGACGGCAGGAACCATCACTCAAGCTCAAGAAACTGCTATTCTAGGTTCCTAAGTCTTAGAAATAGTCTATTATTAGCTTCACTTTTTCCAACCTAACCTTAGATTTTCGGACGAATAAGAACGAGACTGAAAGCAATTGATTTCAGTCTCGTTTATTTTTTGAGTGAGACCATTTTCTCTTCCACTTCGCGGGGCAATTAGGGGGGTGCTGTAGTAACCTATTGTTCGTTTGCGTTAGGTATGGTATGGTATTTATAGGAAATAGATATGGAGGCAAAGACTATACGGTCTATGGATATATCTTCATAAGGTGCCAGAATCTCAACTCACAATTTTTGTCGAACGTCTTAAGAGGAAAACGGGACGTAATGCCTGCAATTATTTGATATAATATACCTTGATTCCCGTGAAAAATTATACCTACATTAATAAACCCTGATTTTACAGACATTTTGGTGTTTTTGTAGGTATAAAAATTATACCTACAAATTGAATTGCGAATCATTATTTTTGTGACTATTCAGGTACTCAGTTAATCAATCACAGATTACACAGATTAACACAGAATAAATACATTCGAGAAACCCTGGTCCAAGTGTCCGGTGTACCTCCATTGCTGCACCAATAATGGCATAGGTCTGTGAATCCCATCCCCTTTATCCTTTGTCTGTGTGTTTCTATTTAATCGTTCTTAATCTGTGTAATCTGTGGTTCCCCGTTCAGAATTCCCCAAGGCGTATTTACAGCGTTTTTTCTTGTAGGTATAAAAAAATGCGGGATTTTAGGAATATAATATTGTAGCAAGGGGGAGCTATATGACTTTGTCGATAGAAGCAAGGAAATATACTTATGCTGATTATCTGAAATTTCAAGGCGATGAAAGATGGGAAATTATTGACGGAGTACCTTACATGCAATCAGCGCCAACTTGGCAGCACCAAAACGTACTTTTGGAATTAGCTGCTCAGTTTAGAAATTACCTTTCAGACAAAGGATGTAGAGCGTTTATTTCTCCATTTGACCTAAGATTACCTAAAATTGATGAAGATGATGAACACGCTACTATGGTGGTGCAGCCTGATATATTAGTAATATGCGATAAATCGAAACTTAAAGGAACTGGGTATTGTGGTACACCTGAAGTTGTGATTGAAATAATATCACCTTCTACAGAAAGAATGGATAGGCTCACTAAGTTTTGGGCATATGAAAAAGCTGGCGTAAAGGAATACTGGATAGTAGCGCCAGACACAAAGATTATAAGTGTATTCATTTTACAAGATAACAACAGATATGGAAGACCTGAGTTGTATACGGAGGCCGATAATGTTGAAGTATCAATTTTCCCTGATCTTACGATTGAGTTAAGTACAGTTTTTAATTTTTAAGGTGATCTTCACATGTTCACATTGGTATCAAAGCAAGACAGCAGATTGAATAATGAGATAAGATTAGAGATTATATAGCACCAGCGTTCTTATTGATAGAATTCTGGTGTTATTGTCATAAACTCCATTCGACAAATTATCACGTGAGGCCCTGGCTTCATAGTTCAACAGCGTTCTTTAATTTCCTGCGAAGCTCTAACCAGGCTAAAATATCTTGCCAAACCTCTTCCCGTTCGGGCTCTCTCACCAGCTCATGGTACAATCCCTCATACAATTTCAGCGTTTTATCTTGCGAGGAAATTTGAGCGAAGATTTCCTCTGAAGCGTGATAAGGGACGATTTTATCCGCTTTGCCATGCAGAAAAAGCACAGGCAGTCGGTAACTTGAGGCATTACCTTTAGCCAAGGTAATGCCCCGGCAGATAAACTCGCAGACAAATCCTACGGTTTCATACTTCAGTATGTAAGGGTCATCTTTTAGCTTTGCGCGGAAAGCCTTGTTTCTTGTGCCTTTTCGGGCTAAAACGGAGTATATCCTCACTCGTGCAAAGTGACGTTTAAACAGTGCAAATAAACTCTGAGGAATAAATCCTGTTCCTACCGGCATTCCAACGGCCGGTCCGGTAAAAATTTGACCCTGTATCCCTTCTGGATAAAGAATTCCATAATAAAAAGCGATCAGACCACCCATGCTGTGTCCAAATATAAAAAGAGGTAGGTCTGGATGTTCTTGTTTCAAGTGTCTTACCACGACGGCCATGTCCTCTATTAAGACTTCAAACTGCTCAATATGCCCTCTCTCTTCTTCAGAGTGGCCATGTGCTCTATGGTCATAGGCGCACACGCCATACCCGTTTTTAAGCAAAAAATCCATAAACTCTTCATAGAGTCCGGAATGTTCCCCAAAACCGTGGCTGATCATGATTAGTCCCTTGGCATCCGGCGGAATTTGTTTATAATAATAGATTCGTAGACCCTTGTCCGTCTGGAAACATAGTAGTTTATTGTTCATAGCATCTCTTTCTCATTTCTACCACTAGTATTATACTGGTTCGCTTCGCGCCTTCATATTACCTGCAGCTAAAGACTTGGCGACATCAATATTGCTGAAATTGCGTGATGGGACCTCTTGACGGTGGTTTAGGTTAAGTCTTTGAAGTATCTAAATAATAAAAGAATAAATAAAACTTAGCAGGAATTACAAGAAAGATGAAGAAATAGGGTATTGCACGAGGTGGGATAAAAGGAAATAGCTTTGAATTTTAAGCATGAAATATGTATCGGAATTGAGTTCCAAGAGTCAGAAAGTAATTGATTTTAAAGGCTTCAGGATGATTATATAAAAACCAGAAAGAAATTCAGGAGGAAAATGAATGAAAAGAATTATATTTTGCGTTCTAACGACTATCTTTTTAGCCCTATCCCTCGCAGGATGCAGTCAAGACCTGTCAAAGAGTACAGACAAAACCAGTTTGGGGGGGCAAACTCAGCAGGCCAGCAGTTCTAACCAGGCGGGTAAAAAGACTATCGCCTTAGTTATGAAAACTTTGACAAATCCGTTTTTTATTGAAATGGAGAAGGGAGCTCGCAAAGCAGAGAACGAGTTGGGTATTAATTTGATCGTGAGAACAGGCGCGAAAGAGACTTCAATAGAGCAACAGATCTCCATCGTGGAAGACCTTATTAACTCGAAGGTGGATGCAATCGTCATCGCGCCAGGAAGTTCAACGGATTTGATTCCGGTTCTTAAAAAAGCCCATGATGCGAATATTCAAATTGTAAATATTGATAACAGGTTGGACCCGACGTTTTTAAAGAAAATGAACTTAACAGATATTCCGTTTATCAGCGTAAACAACGAAGGTGGAGCTTATGAATCAGCAAAATTTATCAGTGATAAAATCACTAAGCCGACAAAAGTTGCGATTCTCGAAGGGATTCGTGGCGCTGATAATGCCGAGCAACGTAAAGATGGAGCCTTAAGGGCTTTTAAGGAAAATCCGAACATTCAAGTAGTGGCTAGTGAAACGGCGAATTGGGAAATTGATGAAGCTTATAATGTAACAAAAGCTATTTTTGTCAAGAACCCTGACATAGGGGCAATCTTCTGTGCCAATGATATGATGGCCTTGGGAGCAATCCAGTACTTTGATGATTCTAGTCGTAACGATATACTGGTAGCGGGGTTTGATGATTTAGAAGAAGGCGAAAGAGCGATCAGTAAGGGAAAACTGCAGGTCACGATTAACCAACAGGCAGATGTTCAAGGTTACACTGGCGTTAAATATGCTTATGAAATGTTAAACGGCAAGAAACAACCGCTTGAAACTATTGTTGATGCCAAGGTGGTTACTTCGAGTAAACAGTAGACTCGTTCAGCTTAGGCTAAATTGTGAGATTTCAGGTAGGAAGTTTACTTCACCCGAAGTGTGAGAACTGGGGAGATGCCTCCTTATAGAAGTGGGCGTCTCCCCGGTTGGATTCATACTGTTTTCAACAGAAAGGTCTTGAGTGATGCTCACTGCGAAAGGATTAGTTATATGTTTAATAAATCAATCAGAA
>OMOF01000139.1 GCA_900290375.1 Candidatus Desulfosporosinus infrequens | reverse complement strand
CCCTAGATCCTTCGCTCTCGCTCAGGATGACACCAAAATAATTGCAGTGACTTGATATTTTATATCATTTTAGACTTTCTGCAGCAGAATCAGGTATAATTTTTATACCTACAAAAACACCAAAATGCCTGTAAATCAGGGGGTTTATTTAATGTAGGTATAATTTTTTACGGGAATCAAGGTAATATGATATCCAAGAACAATAAAAGGACCGAGCCGCAGCTCGGTTTTTCTTATGCTACCTACAAAAAATAGATTATTAATCCACCCTGTGAAACTGAAGGTTCATGAAAGTTTATAGATTCGAGACAAATTGTCATGACATATTGTCATAAGTGACAATATGTCATAGTCTCTCAGTTAAGCTAAACCTCTTCTGAAGGCTACGAACGTTATATTTACGGTAGTTTTAACAAGAATAGATATTTGGCATAGTTATTGCTTATATGATTATATGAGAAACAAAATACTGGTCTAAATAGGGTTATTGGACGGCACTAATTGTTCGAAAAATTTCTATAACAATGTTTCTAGCATTTGCTGGTAGGGAGGTGAATTCGACGAAGACAGTTGCTAATTAATTTGAAAGAAAGAGGGAATTATGAATGAGTAACGCATCCTGCGGAATAACACCGACAAAACCATCGGGTGGTTGGTCAGCGCTGTGGCAAAAAGAAGACTATTGGGCAGTCTGGCTCGGATTAGGATTAGTGGCGGTCGCAATTTTACTATGGCTTTCTGGCAGTACATTCATGAAATATGTTGCAATTAGCGTCCCCGCCTACACGGATTTTAGTAAAGCTACAGGTTTTGTTGTTAGTAATCTCGGCGGAATTATTAGTCTATACTTATTGTTCCTTATAATCTTTGGTGTTGCGGTGAAGATTCTTGGACATAAATTAAGCGAATTTATTCCAGGCTTTACGCTATTGTACGTCATGAGTCTCATAGTCACCGTTTTGGGTTCTTGGAGTGTGATGAAAAGATTTAACCTAGAAGCTCCGCTCCTAGCCCTTGCGGTAGGTCTAATAGTCGGTAACTTTGTTAAAATGCCTAAATTTATGGATTCCGCGTTACGATCCGAATTTTTTGTTAAGACAGCTATAGTACTTATGGGAGCTGCTCTTCCCTTTACCTTAATCATGCAAGCTGGCCCCACGGCTTTCGTCCAAGCAACAATTATTGCTGTCACTACGTTTTTGACCATTTATTGGGCGGGAACCCGTTTATTTGGCTTAGACAAACGTTTTGCCGCCACCCTCGCAGCAGGTGGATCAATTTGCGGTGTATCCGCTTCGATTGCTATCGGAGGCTCTGTTAAATCAGAGAAGCAGCATGTGTGCGTCGCTATTTCGCTGGTCATCGTATGGGCTATTGTCATGATCTTTGCCCTTCCTATATTTATTAAAGTTTTTGGAATTCCTGCTGGTCCGGCGGGAGCCTGGATTGGAACCTCTGAGTTCGCAGACGGTGCGGGAATGGCTGCTGCTGCATCCATTAGCGAACAAGCGATTAAAACGTTTACTTTAATGAAAGTCGTTGGCCGTGACATGTTTGTTGGAATCTGGTGTTTTATCATGGCTTATATCTCCATCACAAAATGGGAGAAAAAGACGGATGGGACTAAACCAAATGCAGGTGAGATCTGGACCCGCTTTCCGAAATTTGTCTTAGGATTCTTTCTGGCCTCCATTATTATCACTGTTTTGGTTGCTAATGTTGATGCTGCAACATCCAAAGTAATTACTGATCGAATCATTGCGCCACTCACAGCTTTGAGAGGCTGGGCTTTCATCTTCACCTTCCTCTCGATCGGGTTTACTACTCGCTTCAAAGACCTTACATCTGTGGGGTGGAAACCGTTTGCAGCGTTTACGACAGGTGTCTTAGTTAACGTTCCTTTGGGTTATCTCCTTTCTGTAGTGGTTATGGGAGGTTATTGGGCTTTGGTAAAGTAATTCGAGATTTAAGGGAATCGTCAGAGGCCTTCCGTACGGGAGGCTTCTTGTTGTATAATATGCCTAAGCTTATTGGAGTGGGATTACTATTCGACATTGACAAGACACTTTGGGATGGTTAGATCTACAAATTGTAATGCAAAATATACTGGAATGGTCTGATTCTATGTTTTGTTTAAATGCTGGATATTGAGTGACTGTTTGGCAAGGAGTGTTAACCATGAATCCAAATAATGAAACCTGTGTTCAGAGAGTGCTATTTTTGTTTTATTTTGAAAAGAAAGTGTGGTTGCCTGGAGAGAAACCTCCCTTACGGGACATTATTAAGGTGAAAAATGTTCAGCCTGAAGCAGTACGGTATTTCGCCAAGTTTATGCATACCCGGTTAAACCGGATCTCGGAAATGATGGAAATCCTTTTGCAAGTACATGATAATTGGGCAGTCACAGGGTGGAAGGACCACATTCTAATGGAGACAGAGTCCTTCGATTTTAACGATGCCATTCATGCCCTCGCCAATGAGGGGTTCCATGAGGATGAGTTTGTCCTGAAGGTGGAATACACACGCAAATGGGGAGTGCTTTAATTGAAATATTGGTTGCAATTTAGGTTAATCTGGAACTGCGTATTCGCTAGGATGTAATTGTGCATGGGCACAAACTATTTTGTGCTGAAATTCGTTGTATAGAAGATAAAAACTGATATGATAAGAGTTAATCAATGATTGAAGGCAAAGGGGCCTGTTCGTAAGAGCAGGCCCCTTTGTGGGTGCTATGCATGGCGATTATTAATAATTGGAGGTTAACATGGAAAATGAACTAACAACTGTCAAAGAAATTAGTGAATTATCAAAAAAATATAATTTACATTCATGGAGCGCGCAAGGGTCGCTGAATCCTAAAGTCATGATCGGCGGGGAGGGCATTTATTTTTGGGATGGTGAAGGGAAGCGTTATTATGATATGTCATCCCAATTGGTGAATCTAAATATCGGCCATGGCAATAAAAAGGTGATTAAAGCGATACAAGATCAAGCTGAACGTTTAGCTTATTCGTCACCCTCCTTTGCCATCGATGTCAGATCTCAATTAGCAAAGATGATTGTCGAGCTAGCACCCGCTAACATGGGAAAAGTGTTTTTCACCTTAGGTGGAGCAGATGCTAATGAAAATGCCATTAAGATCGCCAAAATGGTCACTGGGCGCTCTAAAATCTTTTCCAGATACCGTTCCTACCATGGATCTACCTACGGCGCAGCCAATTTAACGGGAGAACCTAGACGCTATACCTGCGAACCGGGTATCCCGGGATTTGTTAAGTTCTTCGATCCCTATATCTATCGATCTCCGGTGCCTTTCGCCAGCGAAGAAGATGCGACCAAATATTATGTAGGCCAGTTAAGGGAGCAAATCATCTATGAAGGCCGGGAATCGGTAGCAGCAATTTTCTTGGAAACCATTACTGGAAGCAACGGCGTGATTATCCCGCCTCAAGGTTATTTAAAGGGGATCCGGGCCATCTGTGACGAGTTTGGTATTTTAATGGTCTGCGATGAGGTAATGACAGGCTGGGGGCGGACCGGGGAATGGTTCGCAGTCAATCATTTTGATGTTTTGCCGGATATGATAACCTTCGCCAAGGGGATTACTTGTGGCTATGCGCCGATCGGAGGCGTTCTGGTGAGTAAAGCGATCGCTGGTTACTTTGATGACCATGTTCTCAGTTGTGGGCTGACTTATTCTGCGCATCCACTGGGCTGCGCGGCAGGTATTGCCACCATAGAGTTTTACAAGGAAGCAGGACTTATTGGGCAAGCTAAAGAACGAGGAGTCACCTTAGGGAAACTACTGGAAGCACTCAAAGAAAAACATGCCTGTGTCGGAGATGTACGTTACATCGGGTTATTCTCTGCGATCGAATTGGTTAAGAATAAAGCGACCAAAGAACCATTGGTCGAATTTGGCTTGGATCCTGACAAAATCATGAAAAAGATCCTCGGCATGTTAGATGCTAAAGGCTTTTACACCTATTCTCATGAAAATTCACTGATGGTTGCACCGCCTTTGATTATTACAGATCAGGAATTAGAAGCTGCTCTGTCAATTATGGATGAAGTGTTAAGCGAAGTTGACAAGTTGCTTAAATAGGAGGAAACATGACAAACAAATATTATATGCCAACCAGAGTCATCATAGGTAAGGATTGTATCACCAAGCACAGTGAACTGTTTTTAACCCTTGGCAAGAAAGCGCTGATTGTGACCGGTGCTCAATCGGCGAAACAAAACGGTTCGGAAAAAGACGTTAAAACCGCCTTAGAAGCTGGGGGTATCCCTTATCTGGTGTTTGATAAAGTTATGAGCAATCCGACTATTGCCTGTGTTTATGAAGGTGCCGCCCTGGCCAAGGAACAGGGTGTGGATTTCATTATCGCCATTGGTGGGGGCTCACCGATGGACGCTGGTAAAGCCATCGCCCTATTGGCCGCTCAGGATATTGAGGAGGAGAACTTGTTCTCAGGAAATTATGAAAATAGGGTGTTGCCGATGGCCTTGGTCCCAACCACGGCAGGGACAGGGTCAGAAGTGACGCAGTATTCGATTTTAACCAATGCTAAGGCCCAGACCAAAACAAGTATCGCCTCTGATCTATTGTTTCCAACCGTCACTTTCCTGGATGCCAAATACACAGAGCAGCTAGGGGTAGTTACCACCATCAATACGGCGATTGACGCTTTATCCCATGCCGTGGAAGGTATGTTGTCCACCAGAGCATCGATTGTTTCTGATGCTCTAGCAGTCGCCAGCATCCGGACGATAATGAAATGTGTGCCGGATATGTTGCAAGCTTTACAATCGTCTGAGTTCGTCTTTAATCAGAAGCAAAGGGAGCAATTGTTACAGGCCTCTTTGATGGCAGGAATGGTTATTGCCCAAACTGGAACAACGGCAGTCCACGCGATGGGATATTCCCTGACCTACTTTAAGGACATTGACCATGGTCGGGCCAACGGGCTCCTCTTGGGCGTATACCTGAAACTTGTAGAAAAAGTAGAGCCGGAGTTGGCCGGGAGGATCTTGGCAGCGATGAACTTTTCTGAAGCCGAGCAGTTGCTGGAACTGCTGAACAGACTGTTGGGTGAAAAAGAAAAAATTAGCTCTGAAGAAATCAAACAGTACTGTAAGCTGGCTATCCAAACCAAAAACATTGCTAATTCTGTGGTCCAACCGACAGAAGAAGATATGAGAACAATGTTGACACTGTCATTCACCATATAACTGAATTCTAAACCAGGAGGCGCAGGATGGAAACTATTCAAGTGACAATTAATAAATTGGCGGAAGACTTGAAACCCGCTGTGGTAGATTTTTGTCAGAGACTCATCCGGATACCGGCTCTTTCTGGGGATGAAAAAGGGGTAGCGGATCTCTATCTGGCCGAGATGGAGAAACTGGGTTATGATCGCTATTTTCGTGATCGCTGGGGCAATGTTGTCGGAATCATCGAAGGGACTGAACCAGGTCCAGCCATTATGTACAATGCTCATTTGGACCATGTCGATACTGGTGATTACAGCGAATGGGGAGGGTATGACCCATATGGGGCGGTAATAGATGTTAATGAAATGGAAAACCAGGACAGAGATGGTTATGAGTTAGTTGAAGTCATTCATGGCCGAGCGGCTGCGGATGTGAAAGCAGGCGGGGCATGTCAGATCTACTCAGGCAAAATCATCCTTGAACTTAGGAAAATGGGCTATCCTGTCAAAGGACGCTACATCTTTACTGGCGTGGTTCTGGAAGAACCGGCCGAACAGCTCGGAATGATCAAGTTGCTGGAGGATACCCTTCCGGCGGAAGGGCTTACCTACGATGGGGTCGTATCCTGTGAAGCAACCTCCTTAAAATTGTATTTAGGACATCGGGGTAGAGTGGAGCTAAAAGTTACCTTGTTCGGTGTAACCTCCCATGGGAGTGCACCATGGCTGGGGATCAATGCCGTCAATAAAGCGACTAAATTTATTGATAAAGTTGAGGAAACTGTGGCAGCTAAGCGTGGAACGGATCAACAACTGGGCAACTCCAGTATTGCGCTGACGATTATCAACTGTACCCCGGGCGCGATGTGTATCGTGCCGGATCGGTGTCAGATTACTTATGATCGACGTTTCGTCCCCGGTGAAACCTATGCGGGTTGTGTGGCGGAAATTCAGAACATTATTGCTGAATTAGCAGCAGCAGACCCCGATTTTAAGGCTACGGTGGAGATTGCGACCGTACCTCGGACAACCTATACCGGCCTGACAGTCGCCGTCCCCAATGTGAAAGAGGCTTGGAAAATCAGTCCCGAGCATCCCTTCACCAAAGCAGCCGCAGCAGGTCTCACGGCTATAGGGCAACCGGTGAAATATGGATACTGGGATTTCGGCACAGACCTTTCGGTGATCTGTGGCCGGGAGAAAAAACCGGCCATCGGTTATTCTCCTATGCAGGAATTCTATTGTCATAGACCCATTGATAAAGTCAGGATAGACTACATGATCAAGGCCTTAGCCGGGAACGTAGCAATATTTAGGGAGTTGACGGAACTGAAACAAAAAGATTTTGCTTTGTACTAGTCACTCCCATGCCGCTGTGTGGCACCACTGATGAATGAAAATAGCTATTATTTAGAGTAGAGCAGAGCGGAGTAAAATGAATGCAAGTTGAGAACCGTCCCTTCTTGCACGGGAGTAAAATGGAAAATGCAACTGAGAACCGTCCCTTCTTGCACGTGAAGTAGAGTGAAAAATGCAAGTTGAGAACCGTCCCTTCTTGCATGAGGAAAGGTAGTAAAGTCTTATGAGTGGTTTGGATGAAAAGCTGATTTCAGCAATCAAAGAAATTTCAGAGGAACTCTATCCGACTATGGTGGCGTTCGGGCAGAAGCTGGTGCAAACACCCAGCATCAGTGG
>OMOF01000023.1 GCA_900290375.1 Candidatus Desulfosporosinus infrequens | reverse complement strand
ATACCACATGTTTATTACGGGTGAATTATTCAATCCGAGTGACCTGTATAAAGTTGATATGCCGCAAAAAATGGTAGAAAAGCAGAAAGAGAAAGCTATTAAACAAGCAGCAAAACTTCTGATTTCCCTTGGTTTAATAAAAGCTACTGATATTTCCGCGGCTTAAAACTAAAGCTTATTTTTTTTAGGGCTTTCAAAAGCCTTATTTAAATGCGTCCTTTTTTACTTTAATCCATGGTATTTTTCACGCTAGTACTTTCCACATGTTTCCTTGATTTCCTCCTAATATCATGGAAATATTTCAAGATGAAGCAAAAAAAGCCAGACCGTCCAAACGATCTGGCAAATAAGTTCAGTTCAACAAAACAAGATGTATGCCAAAAGCAAACAAATTACGAGCCTTTTCAAAATGTTGTTAAAGTCTGAACTCTTTCACTTTAGTCATTAATGTCATGGACATTGTGGCCAAGGCCTCGCTGATATTCGTCATTTCTTGACTAGAGGCTGTTTGTTGCTCCACAGCAGCCGAAATACTTTGAGATTCATCAGCTATTACCTGATTCTGATGGAGCATATCTTGGGTAGATTGAGCTACACGATGGGCCGATCCCCCCGCACGATCGAGGCTTTCTTTCACTCCTTTGACTATATTAGAAATCGATTGAACCTGCTGAGCAATTTCATAAAAGGCTTTTCCGGACTCTTCAGCATCAACTACACCTTGAGACACTTCATGGGTACTGTTTTGCATGGTAACTACCGCTTGTTGAGCCTTCTCTTGGATTTCTAGAATAATTTCTGCTATTTTAGACGCTGCATCACGGGATTGATCTGCTAATTTACGAACTTCTTCGGCTACTACACTAAAACCACGTCCGTGTTCTCCCGCCCGTGCCGCTTCTATAGCAGCATTTAACGCTAATAAATTCGTTTGTTCGGAAATGCCACTAATCGTATTATTGATTTCTCCAATGGCTTGAGAACGTTCACCTAAAACCTGAATAACTTGAGCTGTTGAATCCACACTCTCTCGAATAACCTGCATTTGCTGAACTGTCTTTTGGATAATATTGCTCCCTTGCTCAGCGGTTTTCTGTGATTCGCTCGCTTGATTTGACATAGATACCGCTTCCGTTGATGCACATTCTGTATCTTGAGCGACATCACGCATTTGATCGGCAATTTCTTGAATCAATGTCAATTGCGTCTGAATTGTATCAGAGACTCCCATAATTGAGGCTGCTATTTGGTTATTTGCTTGAGCCGACTGCGACGAACTAGCGTACATCTCTTCCGACGATGAAGATACCTGAAAGGCCGTATCACTTATATTCGTAATAATTACTGACAACGCTTGGCGGGCTTCATCAATGGAATGACTTAAACCGTTGAATTCTCCTTTGGCCGTTAGAGATAAATCCTGGAGATTACCCTCTGCCAATGATTTCGCTTGCTTATCACAAATATACAGGTCTCTCTGGATTTTTCGATTCATCACCCAAGCAATAAGTACGCTAATTAATAATACCAAAAACGCTATTATTCCCACTGACTTATACGTCTGTACCACGGATTCGTTTAACCTTGTTATAGGTCCACTCATCTCCTGATTAATGTCATCAAAATAGTTCCCCGTTCCTATAACCCAATTCCAAGGTTTAAATAATAGGGAATAGCTACGTTTCGTATAACTTGGCCCATTAGGATCGTTAGGTTTGGGAAAGGAGTAATTAGTATATCCCCCTTGAGGGTTCGATCCGTTTTTGATCATTTCCTGGATAAAGTATCTTCCATTAGCATCTTGAACATTGAATCGATTATGTCCCTCTTGCGAAGTACCCAGATCCACAACATTATTTCCGCTAGTATCATCAACAAAAAAATAGCCATTTACTCCGTAACGCAGATTTCGTATATCCTCTGCAGCTTGTTTTTGAGCTACTTCTTGTGTCAGAAGACCTTTTTGTTCTTGTTGATAATAGTTATTAGCTATTGATATGGCAGTCTGAATTTCATTTTTAGCCTGAGTATCAAATCCATAGTGATAAGCCGACTGAATATCGGAAATATTCGTTTGTGTCTCCGTGGATACCATAAATAATACATAAAGACCCATGATCAAAATTGCTACTAAAGGTGCTAAAATGATCATTAAAGATAATCGGTGACGTAGAAGTCTCTTAATTATAGTTTTTATCACTATCTCCTCCTTGTTACAGTAGCACCATATCATTTTACTTCAAAACGGTTTTCTAAAGCACGGAAATTAACATTTTCCTGACATTTTATTAACATCTTCTTAATATTTAACATCCTACAATATTCGACATCTGTCCTTATTTCCCTCCCTATTTACTCAGAAATAATACTTTCTGATACGTCAAGTAAAGGGGTACCCCGAAAACTTATACTTTCTGATACGTTTAAAAATAATGTCTCATTCCCTCTCAAACATTTTTTCCATTCTTTCTCAATATTTTCATCAAAATATCTTCGATTGAATATTCCAGTCAAAGAATCAAAATAAGTCTTTTCCGTTAATTCTATCTCTCTATTTTTAGTTTCAGTAATATCGTCCACTATTCCGATGATTCCATTTACTTCCCCTGAAGAATTATTGTAGGTCACTTTCTTAAAAACTACGTATTGCTTTTCATTATTACTATTTTCAAACTCAGATTCGTAGGTTTGTGTAACTGAATTATCAAATAATAATTTATCCATATAAGCATACGTTTCCGCATACTTCCTCTTCGATAGATCGTATACATTTTTCCCAATTATCTCCTCCTTACTTTTGCCCATAAAATTTTCAAAGGCCTTATTACATCCTAGATAGCTTCCTTCCCGATTCTTGTAGAACAGGGGTATAGGAATGACCTCTATTATAGTTTTAATGAATTCATTGTAAGATTTCTCTTTGCTTTCCATTTCTTTTTTTTGAATTCCTTTAATAATGGCTTTATGCAGCAATCCTCCGTTTATTTCACTCTTTACAATATAATCAGAGACCCCATGTTTTATAGACTTAGCCGCTATTTTCTCACTTCCTTGTCCGGTTAAGACTATGATTGGTGTATCCACTTTTTGTTTGCAACGAAATTGCGCTATAAATTCAAGTCCATTCATTACAGGTAAATTATAATCTAAAATAATACAATCAACTGCGTTTTGTGGTAATTGTTCTAAGGCATCTTCTGGATTTGTAAAATCAACGATGATATATTCGCAATTAATATTCAACAACATTCTTTTAATTGCGTAAATATCGTCTGCATTATCATCAATTCATGCAATTTTATATTTCAATTTAAACTTCCTTCCTGAGTACTTAGTCCGTTGCATTCTGTAACAGCATCTGTATCTCAAACTCTTTTTGAATAGTTCTCTGATCGAATTTTTCTAATGAAAATATCAACTAACTCGGGATTAAACTGCTTTCCCTTTTCCTCTAGTAGGATCTCAACTGCCCTTTCCTCTCCCAGCTTCCCCCTAAATACTCGATCGGTAGTTATTGCATCGTAGGTGTCAGCTATTGCAATAATTTGTGATCCTAATGGAATTTCTGAACCCTTTAAACCGGAGCTGTACCCTGTTCCATTCCATTTTTCATG
>OMOF01000484.1:2243-4758 GCA_900290375.1 Candidatus Desulfosporosinus infrequens | reverse complement strand
TCAAATTCCATATGAAATTGGGATACACGTTCAACCACATGAGGTAAGTGAATTTCCTGGTATTTTAGAATAAGTTGTTCCATTCTAGCAGGCAAAAGATATGGCTGAGGCGGTGTATGAACAGCCCCCATAATAGTTACAGGCACACGTCTGTATACTCCTCCATCTTCACGATTATTCATCAGAACCAGACTGTGAATGTCTTTGATGATCTTTTCGGACAGCGGAACCTTTTGCTTTACCAAATTCTCAACATAGAGATAGGCTTCCTTATGGCCTACTGCCTCTAAATGGTCTTTAAGTGGCTTTTTATCAATGGTTATTCCCTCTTTGATAATTAAGGCAGTTTCCTGCAAAGTAAGGGTATTGCCCTCTATAGCATTAGAATTATATGTAAAATTAATCAAAAACTCCTCGCTTAATCTTAATAGTTCACCCACTTTAAGTGGTCTATATGAATTTAATTCGCGAAAAAGTTCTTCAATTCTATTAAAAGCAGCTATTTTGCATACCGCCTTTCCTTCAAGTATCCAATTTATTATATCGTAGCATAACCAGTAAAATATTACCAGTTCGATCTCTATAAAGTAATTTGGAATTATTCTACGTCATTCCTCCATTTCATTTCCAAGTAATCTAATTCTGATAAAAAATAGTGCCCTTGTCATACTGCAGCCCACTTCTTTTCAAGTTCATATTCCCCTAACTCATAGCAAAAGTCACAGATCCAGCGGGGTAGAAAATGACCCAAACTATAATTTGTATTCTGATAGTTCAAGCATATCTGATCCAACATACTTAAATTGAAAGCTGCATTATCGTTAAATGTCCATCGGGTAGGATAAATCTACAGAGGGATGCAAAGGCTTGTTGTTAATGAGTTCACTTGCCCGTTTAATATTAAACTTCTCCATCAAGTTCAACAGTTTATCGATCATTCCAGTCCTTCGCCCCTCTAATTCATAGAATCCTGCCATTCTAATAATTATAACATTAATTCATTCTAAGGGTATGGTTAAAGCGCCATATAGGTCGCCGCTGACAGTGAATTGACCTTGAACTCTTCTCCTTGATAAACGAAAAAAGCTCTCAACGAAAACGTTGGGAGCAGGATGAGTAAGTTCCATCATTTATAACTAATATTCACAGTAATATCACGACCTAATGTTTTTGTCAGAAGGTCCACAATCGTCTGTTTGGCGTTATTCATGGCCAGCACCTGTAAATTATCGTATTTATTAGTTTGTTTCAGATTATCCATGGTATTTTTCATTAACGTATTCGTCAGTGGTTCATGGCTAGGGTCAAGCTTCTGTGCATCATCAAGTGGATGAGACTTATCTATTAACGCACCTCCATCAGTACGTGCATGCTCATTGTAAACCATTAGAACCGTATCCGTTGGTTTGTTTAGTACCAATGATATCGTACGTTGGTTTATCTGAATATCGTTATTCGTTATTTCTCCAAGGTCAATCCCAAATGTAATTTTGTAGTCGTAATCAACTGTAACAGTCTTGGCTAAAAACGGAAGTTGGACCTCGTGTTCAAAAAATGTATAGATCTGCTTGTCTGACACCTGATAAGTTCCCGTTGCCGTATCTTCTAATACATTCAACGTTTCTTGACTATGTAACGTGCTTACTATTGTACTGGTACTGATTGCTACTGGTTCTTTCGCAACTAAGGTCGGATTAACAATCCTCATAATTATTGGAGTTCCTATCACTAGGATACATATTAGCAAAAGAACGATGATCAGGGAAATTGGAGGTTTTGGAAGCCTGATTTTCTTATATGGAACAATACATTCTGCCGAACTTGCAGTTTCTTCTCGAGCAGCACCGAAAATTTTCGAACTGTTTTGGCGATTACCTTTATCACCATGGTCCAATGATCTGCCAGATTTCAGACAAAAATCACCGAGTGAAAGGAGTTTGAAGTTAGTACATTGACTCATAAACTACCTCCATTAAACTATCGATTGCTGGAATTAGACTTAGAACAATTATATGAGTTCAATTGTACACATTCGACAATTTATACGCAGATCCCTGCATTTCGCACTTCTCGTTTATAACCTTAATATATAATGAGTGTATTGGTGTTTCGAATAACTTGTTCTCCGTATTTCATAGCAGGAACTAACCTGTCTTGGATATCGATTACCAATAGCACTACTTCGGCCTCTATTAGATCATATTTGTTCAAGGTTAACACTCCTCTCAATATTATTTGGACAAAATTCTTAAAGCATCATCGAGAGCGAGCAGGTATTGTGATGGCAAGTCCTTAACCGTTTCGCGGATTTGTATAAAGGCCCTTCGATGAGCATCCATTTTTATGTATTATCTCGGACAGCTTTTTTAAACTGTCCACTAAATAATCTTCTTCGACAGAAAGTTGTCTATTGGAGACCTTACCCGTCAGAGATACATAACTATGTTCATCACACATGGCTAGTTGGTCGTAGAGGCTGTCTGTCTTAACTTGTTCAAATTCAAGGCAACCTTCA
>OMOF01000484.1:0-2233 GCA_900290375.1 Candidatus Desulfosporosinus infrequens | reverse complement strand
GCAGTCGCCATAAGGTTTTGGTATGCCCCTGCACGCCATCCGCACCGCTGATCACTAAAATGGAGTGAATCCAGGCAAAAAGGCCCTCGTTAGAGAGCCTTAATTATTATGTTTAAATTAAAAGTTAGAATATGGCTTGCAGAATAAATCCTTTTTCTTTAGGCCATTCGTCTTGGCCATGGAAACCCAACCCTTGTTGCCCATGAAAAAGTATAATTTCCTAGGGAAATTCACTGCAATGGATATGTTTTCTACCGCATCTTTTCTGCTTTGGATGATATCTTCAACCATCAAACTAAAGGCCTTGTCTAACTCCGACATGATTTTACGCACGAAGGGTGTACCTTGGGCCCCAAGGAGCATTCCGCCACCACCAATCATAACACCAAAACGGAAAATATTCTGTGTCTTCCGGCTAAAGCTTTCAATGACCCGGATTGCCTCCTGATTGATATTGGCTTCTGGAAATCCGCAGTTGACCACTGCATAAATCCCGTCTTGACGCTGAGTCCAGTGGGCATAGTAGTCTTGCAGGAAACGCATTAGTATACCGGGTAAACAAAAAACATAAAGGGGAAAAGTGAACACCAAGGCATCCGCGTGCAGCATAGCTTCGAAGTCGGCTTCAGTTCTCCTTTTCATCAGGCTTTGTCGCACGTCCAGCCGGTGCACATCCAACCCTTCTGTTTTCATCAGTTTTTCTTGTCTAGTAGTTAACAATCCTGATGTGCTTTCCTCCGACACTTTGGGGCTGGAACTGATAAGGACTACACGTTTCGGTTCTCTGTTCACAGCAATGCACCTACTTTCTTAAGGTTTAGATGGTCGAAAACCTGTAATATTTCTGCGTCGTCGCCCTGATAAATCAACACCTCCACGTTCTGGCGATGTTTGGTGGTGACATCGATAAACAACTTGGTATCTTCATCTGAAAGTTCGTCTCCATAGCCGATGATTATCTGTTTCGGATTTGAGCTATACCTTGCTGGATGCATGGTGGATCCGTCCCGCCTTGTTTCGAAGAACGGAAGGATGTTGGGAATCCAACGGTCCAAGGAATTTTTAAGATTGGCGCTAAATTGTCCAAAAACCACCTGACAAAGATAGACAACTACCTCACTGTTAATAAAGTCATAATTGATTTGGGCCATGGCATCATTAATGATACATTCCCCTGGCTTTTTCACCCAACAGTCAAAGCAGCCCTTACAAAAAGCGAGATCATTCCTGCCAATTTGAATTTCTTTCACGTTGAAGCCTTTTACAGTGAGAGATTTGCTCAGCATTTGATTTAACCGGGTAAAGATTTTTGTTTGATACTCTTTGTCTGAGATAATGAGTGCCTGCATTTTCTTCACTCCCCCTCTATGTTTACCGTGTCAACTTTAGTATAATGACATAAGTTTACATTGTCAACATCAACTGTTATAATGATAAGAAATCTTTATTATCATTCTTAAAAATCGTGAAAGGAACCGATGTCAGATGCAGAATCAAAGCTATCATCATGGGGATTTAAAGGCCGAGTTGATCCGAATGGGACTCAAACTTCTGGATCAGGAGGGCTATGAGAGGTTCTCACTGCGCAAGGTGGCTAAAGCTTGCAATGTCAGCCAGACTGCTCCCTATCGCCACTTTAAAGACAAAGAGCAGTTGATTGCCGCTATTGCAGCGGAAGCCACTAAGGAATTTGATCAAAGCCTAAAGCACGCTTTGGAAAAATTCCCTGATAACCCCAAAAAACAGCTGAAGGAAATGGGCATAGCCTATGTGAATTTTTTTGTGAAAAACCCTGAATATCTACGGCTACTTTTTCTTAGCGATATCAAGTCTAAAATGAAGATCGATCCCTGTCTCTCCGAGAACCATCTTATGGAGGGTCATCCCTTTCATACCTTTTTTAGTGCCGTTGAACGCTATAAAAATAATTCACCCCATGAGACTATGGGGGAAAAGGAGCTCATGCTTTATTGCTGGGGTTTGGTCCATGGGATTTCGGTTCTGATTGCGAACAGGGATATCCCCTTTGAGGGAGATTACACCAAGCTTGTGGGCAGAATTATGGATAGTGATAAATTCCTGAGTTGTTGAGTTACTCCCTGTGCTGGTCCATCGCTCAAACACCCGCTCTGTCTGCCAAGTCTTGGGAGACAGAGCGGCGATATCCTGCTTTATTTATCGTCATCAAATTCTTTTTCGTACTTATGACCTCTGTGATAATTGAACTTATTGG
>OMOF01000069.1 GCA_900290375.1 Candidatus Desulfosporosinus infrequens | reverse complement strand
TGTTGGAATAGTTTTAGAAATAAACACAACACTATGAGAAAGAAGGAACTAGCATGTATTTGATACCTTTGCCTAGCAAGATTATAGCACAGGATGGATTATTTTTGATAGACCACAATACGGCAATTGTGTTGGATGCGGCGCAAGATGACAATGATTTGGAAACAGCAAAGCTGTTACAGCAAGAAATTAAAAAGGTTATTGCCATTACACTGCCCATTAAAAAAGTGTTAAGAAGTGCAGGAAATCTAATTGTAAACTGCATTTACTTTGAATATGACAATATGGATATCGGAAAGGAAGCCTACCGGCTGACTGTGAGACCAGATAAAATTGCCATTATCGCCTGTTCTAACCGCGGCTTCCTGTATGGGGCAGCGACGCTAATTCAACTATGCAAGATAACCCGTGGAGAAATTGGCTGTGTGGATATTGACGATGAACCATCCTATGCAAACAGAGGCTATATGCTTGATGTTAGCCGCGGACGAGTGCCCACTATGGACAGCCTGAAAGCGCTGATCGATCGATTGGCGTTGTATAAAATCAATCAACTTCAGTTGTATATGGAAAACTGTTTACGCTTAGATGGTTTTGAAGAAATTTGGTCACAGACAGATCCTTTTACCCCAGAAGAAATTCTGGAGTTGGATTGTTACTGCAATATAAGAGGGGTTGAGCTGGTACCTTGCGTAGCCACCTTTGGACATTTGTATGATTTGCTTCGTTCAGAGAGTTTTGGTAAATACAGAGAAATGGACACCGGGCATGGAGAGACCTTTACCTGGTATAACCGCATGAGATATCATATCCTCAATGTGGCCGATCCCGAAAGTTTTACTCTTATCAAGGGTATTCTGGACCAATACCTGCCCTTGTTTCGCAGCAATAAAATAAACATTTGTTGCGATGAAACATTTGATCTGGGTAAAGGGAAAAGTGCATGCTTGGCTCAGGAAATGGATTACGGAGAAATGTATCTTTTCTATGTCAACCAGTTAGTGGGTTATTTGCAAAGTAAAGGCAAAGAAGTGATGATTTGGGGAGATATTGTCAAGTGTCATCCCGAGCATCTGGCTAAACTTAACGCACAGGTTACCTGCCTTAACTGGTATTACGACTATGGCGCTAACGAAGAAACTGTGAAAATATTCTCCGACAAAGGCTTAAAGCAATATGTTTGTCCTAGCGTATCTGGGTACAGTCGATTGGTGAATGCCTATGATATGAGTTTTATCAACATTAGAGAAATGGCGAAGTTAGGTAATCAGTATCATGCTGACGGGTTTTTGAATACCGACTGGGGGGATTGCGGCCACATTAATATGCCCGCTCTTGCCATTCCTGGTATGATTTACGGCGCGGCACAAGGCTGGAACGTGGTGGACGACAGGGATTTTAGTACTATAGATCAGGCTGTTTCTTTAGTGGAATATGAAGACCCTGGGAAAAATCTGGTGGGACTGCTACGTGAACTTTCTCATCAAGATATTATCACATTTAACGATCTTGCCTTTTTCAGAGATTATAAGGTATACAATCAGACCTACAATGATTGTGGAATCAGCTTGTATGAAAAAGCCAAAGCGGAAATGATGCAAGTTTCAGAGGATCAGCTTAAGACGGCAGTTACCAAATGTGCGGAAATCTTCAATTGCCTTAAACAGAATAACATGGGTTCCTATGCAGATCGTCAAGAGGAAATGTTGGAGTATTATCTTGCTGCTCGGGGTGTAGCATTGATGCAGGAATTGACTCTGAACATTAAAGTACATGAGTACGGGCAGAAGGTACATGCGTTGGATGCTCCGCATGAACTGGCTGGTAAACTGGAATATTGGCTGATGGATTATTGTACGTCGTGGAGGACAAGTAGCCGTGAGAGTGAATTGTATCGAATAAAAGAATTCATCGGGCAAATCTGTTCCATACTCAGAAAATATGAAGCAAGGGCTCTAATCGATTCTACCTCAAAAGCTTAATGTTCGTAAGCACAGTTAAATCAGCGTGCAGCTGTAAAATGCTCGAAGGAACCTCTGTGCTCACTGGTCCATAGAGCGTCTTGGACAAAATGTCTCGTTTGCTCTCACCGCTGACCAGTAAGAGTATTTTCCGTGCTCGCATAATGCTGCCAACACCCATCGTTATCGCTTGGCGGGGGACTGCGCCAGAAAACGAAAAAAACCGTGTGTTTGCGCGAATTGTCGCCGGCGTTAAATCCACGACATGCGTGTGAATTTCCATATTATGTGAAGGTTCGTTGAAACCTATGTGACCATTTGAACCAAGACCCAGTATCTGCACACCAATGCCGCCAGCGTTTTGAATCGCATCATCGTACCTACGGCATTCCGCAGCTAAATCGGAAACATCTCCCCGAGGGATATCCGCATTCTCTATTGGCAAGTCAACTTTACTCCAAAAATGTTCGCTCATAAAAAAAGCGTAGCTTTGCGGGTGATCCGCAGTTAAGCCTACATACTCATCAAGGTTAAAGGTTCGAGCCTGAGTAAAGCTAATGATCCCTTCTTGGTAGAGCAGAGTCAGATATTGGTACATACCAATTGGCGTACTACCCGTCGGAAGGCCCAACACTAGATTTGGGCAAACTAAGATTTCACGTGCCACCCAACGGGCAGCGATTTGGCCTAACTTCAAATTATTTTGAGCGTAAATGATTTCCATTTTTAGTCCCTCCTAGATTCCCTTTGCCTCAAACACTAACCGGCCTCGAATCCAAACCTGCTTTATGTCAAAGTCCGATGACAGGCGGATAAACGTCGCTTCCTTGTTTATTTCAAGACTGCCAACCCGGTTATCAATCCCTAATAGTTTGGCGGGATTTGACGTCGCATACCGTACAGCCTCCTGTAACGGGTATTGAAGTTTTTGTACTAACATTTTTAGACCTTGACGTAAGGGATAAGCACTACCAGCAATTGTACCATCGGGCAACTGGGCTAAACCCTGGCGTACATTGGCCATTTGCCCCCCGAGTTCGTATTCTCCATCCGGCATGCCCACGGCTCGAGTGCCGTCCGATATCAAACAAACCCGTTCTGGCGGCTTATTCTTTAATACCAGTTCAATCACTGCCGGGTGGATGTGCACTCCATCAGCAATGATCTCCATGGTGATCGTTTCATCAAGTAGCGCTTTCGTTAATAGGCCCGGGTGACGGTGATGAATTGCAGGCATAGCATTAAACGCATGTGTAATATGCCGCACACCCCACTGCACTGCCTGCTCCATCTGAGCAAAATCGGCGGCTGTATGTCCGGCTGAGGAGATTACGCCATGCGCCAAGCAAACCTTAGCAAGTTCTCGCCCATCTGGTCGTTCCGGAGCAAACGTAAGTATCTTAACCAGATGCGGAAAGTCGTGAAGTAGGTTAGCCAAGAATTGGGCACTCCCGTCCTTGCCTTCGTCCCAAATCAGTTCTGTTGCTTGCGCGCCTCGGAATTTCTTCGCCAAAAAGGGGCCTTCCAAATGGAGGCCTAAGATTTCTGCGCCCCCGAAGTTACTTAGGTGAAAATCAGCTACATTTTGTAACACCCTCTTCAGGTGTTCGGGGATGCAGGACATCGTGGTGGGCAAAAAAGCTGTTGTACCTTCTTTAAGCAAAGTCTCTGCGAGGGTCTGTAAACTCTCTGTGGTCGCATCCATAACGTCGCAGCCGCCGGCCCCATGCACATGAGTATCGATTAAACCGGGGATCAATAGATCCGCTTCCATGTTCCACACTGGTGTTTCATTCAATGTTGCTTGTCCAAATCGAATAGGGGCAGGG
Source organism: Candidatus Desulfosporosinus infrequens (assembly GCA_900290375.1). Lineage (GTDB taxonomy): Bacteria > Bacillota > Desulfitobacteriia > Desulfitobacteriales > Desulfitobacteriaceae > Desulfosporosinus > Desulfosporosinus infrequens. The sequence continues at coordinate 6,419 of OMOF01000069.1, read as the reverse complement.
GCGTTAAATTGTAATTTTGGCTGCCGAATTGGCGAAGCTTCTTCAAAAATTTCCTTCAAAATACCATCTTGCCAGAACATTCCGCCATGACAAATTCGATTTGGCAGAACCAATGTTGCGCTGTGTACCAAACCCCGATCCATTTGAATTCCTCCTCAAGTGCCTATGCTATTTATTCCTTCAAAACAAACCTCTTGCGATATACGAACTAGACCAGACTGATTCTTGCCGTTTTAATTAGGACCATATACGACCATATCCATTACAATATCATAACCTTGTCGGTTATTATCTATATTTTTAAAAGAGTTAGCAGCTGAATAAACATAAATCCTTGATTGTATTTAACCCATTTGCTGGCGTCTTATAGGTTAATTGTAAATACTTCGAGAATATATTGAGTGCTATATTTGTATAATAATGTTATAATTTGGGTTAGCAATATTAATCTTGCATTGAAAGGGATTGATAAAATCCAGAAATCTGAAAATATTAAAGTTGGAATAGGTTTCGCCACTGGGAGAAGGAGTTTTCAAAAGGTGCTGCGAACCACAATATCCAATTGGAAAGAATCCGGTTTGGTGGAAAACAAACAAATAAGTTTAAATCTTTTTGTAGCATACGATCTTAAATATAATAAAACAAAGATGACGGATTATACCAAGATACATCCAGAATTAGTCGAGCAAATTGATGGCAGCAAATTTATCGGAAGCGTCGCTATAAAAGAAGAAATTGACTATTTGATTCAAGAAAACGTCATCGATATGAATGAGGCCCGCATGATTTTTGGCAGAGGGTATGCAGCCAAGCGTAACGCAGTGCTATATAACGCTATCAAGAACAAGATGGATTATCTGATCTTTCTGGACGACGATGAATACCCGATGGCAGTGACCAATACGCGCCGTACTGCAATTTGGGGAGGTCAACATGTCCTTCTCGACCATCTTGAATATATCTCTCAAGCGGACATCACCCACGGACATCACTGTGGTTACATATCGCCTATTCCTTATATGGAGTTTAATAAAACAATGACCGAAGCGGATTTTCGTTCATTTATTGAGGCTATTAGTAATGATATTGTTAATTGGGATACCTTGAAAACCGTTATGAAAAATGGTGGAGTAACCTATGCTGATACGAAGATATTGACATGTGATGAGGCGGTAGAGGTACAGGAAGTAAACCATGCCAAATTCATCTCAGGCGCTAATCTGTGTATTAACCTGACCGATTCTCGCCGTATTTTTCCGTTTTACAATCCACCAGGAGCTCGAGGTGAGGATACTTTTCTAAGTACCTGTCTAAGCGAACGAAAAGTTTTGCGCGTGCCGTGCTACACATTTCACGACGGGTTTTCCACCTATAATTATCTTTTAGAAGGGGTTCTCCCAATCCGATTGAAGTTCATCAAAGCGGATACCGAAAAGATTACCACTCGCTTTTACAAGGCCTGTATAGGTTGGATTCGTTATAAGCCCTTACTGCTCTATATCACACAGCCGGATCGTTATGAAGAAAAGATTCAAGAGATGCGGGAACAGCTTGACGAAACATTGCCTAAAATCTGTGCTTTTTTCGGACTGCCGGATTTTATGAATATCTCAGCTGAATTGGAGAAATACCATAAAAATGTTAATAAGCATTATCGTGAATTCCTTGAGACACAACGTATTTGGGCAAAAATTATGGAATTCTTTGCTCATGAACGGGAAGTAAATAAGCGAATAGTATAAGGTTAAGGACATTTTCTGGATTTTAAAGTTACAGCATTTGATGAGGGAATAAGAACGATAAAAATTAGTTAATGAAAAGAAAATGGTATATAAACAGCCAGGACGTTTTAGCGACCCGGCTGTTTATGTTAATAATAAGTTATTTTTACGTGTATAACGATAGCATAGTCTAACTCCCGACGAGGTTAAAAAAAGAATAGTGTTGGGAAATAGTGGTTAATACAAGTTCTATACATGATCCAAAGGTAGGAAACAATAAAAACTAGGCTTGAGAACTACAAACATTTCTGGAAAGGGGAATAATTAATGAGAATAGCTCATGGGATTTATATGCTAGAAATATCGGCTAATATTATGGGAACGCCGAGTATCATTAATCCAACGCTGATTGTGGATAACGATATGGTAATTCTGATTGATACTGGATTTCCTGGACAACTATCAAAAATCAAAGAAGCGATTGAAGGGGAAGGTGTATCATTTGTTAAACTCAATATGGTAATTCTTACTCATCAAGATATTGACCATGTTGGAAGCCTTTCAAGTATTTTAGAAGAGTTGACTAGTGGCGTGGAGGTACTTTCGCACGAAGAGGAACGCGTATATATCCAAGGCGACAAACTTCCTGTCAAGNNTTAGCTCGTTATCTAATGAAATGAAAGAAATATATGAAAAAATGAAAATATTTTATGCAAACAATAGCTCTAATGTGGATAGAACGTTTTCCGATGGTCAAGAATTGCCGTACTGTGGTGGAATAACGATTGTCTACACTCCGGGTCATACACCTGGGCATATTTGCCTATATATTAAGCATCACAAGATACTCATCGCAGGGGATGCGCTACAGGTTCAGGGAGGCGTGCTTATTCAAGCGCCACAAGCATCTAATTTTGATACAAATTTAAGTATGAGTTCCTTGAAAAAAATATCGGAGTATGATATTGAAACCGTTATCTGCTATCATGGCGGAATCTACAAGGTCGATACCAATAAACGCATAAAGGAACTGGCGAACGGATAGGAGCCAATATGTAATAGTTAAAGTGGGTAATAAAATAATTGGAACATAAAATTCGCATTCAAATGAGAATTCTTTTCTGGATAAGCGCCACAAATTTTAAAGAAAGTGATACTAATCACACATTATTTCTATAAAATTAGCTAAAATACATATAGATTATAAGTAAATACATAGGAGGTAGAAAATGAATAACTTAATAAAAAACATTGAATTCTCGAAAGCTCTACATTTAACTGATTTGATAAGTTACCAAGAAGGTCAGGTAGTAAGTATGACTATCGCACAAATACCAACGGTTAATATTACTTTATTTTCCTTAGAAGAAGGAGAAGGAATTAGTACACACATAACAGCAGGTGACGCCATGGTTCAAGTAATTGACGGAGAAGCAGAAATCACAATAGGGGAACAAGTTCTTACTGTCAAAGCCGGTGAAACATTAATAATGCCAGCTAATATACCTCATGGACTAGAAGCTAAGCAAAGATTTAAAATGCTTCTTACTGTTGTAAAAGGGGTAAAATAAACCCTCAAAGCAAAAATAAAAACTTAAATATTGCAAATCGAAGAAATGTCCGGGGTTTCATCGTAGGCGACGGACAAGCCCATGTTCGCTATGTGCTTGTTCGCAACCGCATAAAATACAATCACATCTGTTATAGTTATAACAATGGCAACTATGAAGAAGATAGTATTATGATACTCATAATACTATCTTCTTTTTTAAAACATATAGGGGTTTTGTGCTCAAATCGTTCAAAAGACCAGTAGCGTGGATCACCCGAAGCATTGCAAACTGGTTTTGACTGGTATCGCTCGTTTGGCAAAGACGCTGAAGCTAACAGCAAGGAGACCGCAAGAATTGAAACACCACTGCCAGAGGCAGTGTGGGCAGAGATTGCAGGATTTATTGGAATGGGATGGAGATAAGAAGCTGTATTAAGTCTGAACACCTTGCCATCAAAATACGGAAAATTGCTTGACATCCTACATATTCGATTATGGTAGTGCGTGATGTTGCACTCCTACTAGTTTAGGGAGTGCAGGCTGTTATATGGCGATTATATTTCATTACCAATTTGTCAGACAGGGTGATCGTATAAATTTGTACTCAGGTATTTTTCCCCTCCGTCGGCGAACAGTACCACCACAAAGCCCTCATTCATATCTTTGATGCATTCTAGTGCAGCAAGCATGGCGGCTCCACTGCTCATACCTACGAAGATGCCTTCCTGTAACACTATGGCTCTGGACATCGAAAAAGCGGCCTCAGATTCAATCATAACCGTCCGGTCAATTTTTGTTGGATCGTAGATTGCCGGGACTATAGCTTCTTGCATGTTTTTGAGGCCTTGAATGTAATGGCCCCGGACAGGATGGGCTTCAACTATCTGGATATCAGGATTTCTGTTTTTAAGTCCCATACCTACGCCCATGATGGTCCCTGATGTTCCAAGTGCAGAGATAAAATGGGTGACTTTTCCATGGGTGTCCTCCCAAATTTCACTCGCTGTGGTAAAATAATGGGCCAACTTGTTGTATTCATTGGAAAACTGGTTTGGCATAAAGTATTTGCCAGGATGGCTGAGGCAGAGTTCATGGGCTTTCCTGATGGCTCCGTCGGTTCCCCTGGAAGCCTCCGTAAGGACGATCCTTGCTCCAAATGCCTCAATCATTTTACGGCGTTCAATGGAAACCGATTCGCTCATGACTACTTCGACTGCATACCCTTTTACTGCGCCTATCATGGACAGGCCAATCCCCGTATTGCCGGAGGTAGGCTCGATTATCGTTTTATCCCGAGTTAAATTGCCGCTTTCTTCCGCCTGCTCAATCATTTTTAAGGCAATACGGTCTTTGATGCTTCCAGTCGGGTTAAAACTCTCCAGCTTTGCGTACAGCTGGATATGTGGTTTTGGGTTTAACCTGTTGATCCTGACAAGCGGTGTATGTCCAATGGTATCAAGAATATTGTTGAACATGTGCTTCATCCTTCCAGTTTACTGTCAATAATATACCATGCATTAATAGCAGGCATCAATGAGAAATGTGTGCGGTACACAGAGCTTGATTGATTTGTCAAATTTCGTCTCATGAAAAATGCATTTGATTACGATAATAAAGTATGCGTGCTTTTAGAAAGTTTGAAGAAAAAAAGCATCGGATATTAATATGGATATACCATTTGAACAAATTGACCCTAAATGGCCCCCCTTTATTCAAACAAAAGAAGGGTGTGTTTGTTTTCGTCACTGTCATCATTGGCCTCACTATCTAGGCGTTGCCGTCCATTATAATGATTACCAACTTCTGGTGCCGCATTAAGTGCAACACTGATAGTCAGAGTATGCCGCGTATCGGCCTTGAGCTTAGCAACCCTGTTGGAGATGCTCGTCTCATCCGTGCCTCTGAATCCAGCGATTACGGATTACGGGTCATCGAGAGTTTTCGAAAATACTAAAAGACTAAAAGGAGAAATGTAAATGATAAACGTAAATTCTTTCAATTTAATAAACAGACAGTATGAACAATCAAGTAACAATTCCGGAACGTCATCACTCTGCAAGAATACCCAACAACGACAGAATGCCCAACTACCGAATACCCAACAACCACAGAATAACCAAGATATTTTGGAGCTTGGTACCCAAAATTACAGCCAACCAATGACATACTCTAACCCATACTCTGGTAATGCCAATAATACTTGTAGAAACCCGTTGAATAGTCTCGTGAGTAACGGATCGATTACACCAGATCAGGAAAATGCCGTTATGGGTGCCTTTCAAGCAGCCGGACAATCACCGTATGCTGCAACCAACAGCACTTCGACCAATCCTTTGGACAGTTTAGTTTCGGATGGATCGATTTCTCAGGATCAGGAAAATATCATAATGGGTGCCATTCAAGCAGCCGGACAATCGCCGTATGCTGCAACCAACAGCACTTCAACCAATCCTTTGGACAGTTTAGTTTCGGATGGATCGATTACATCGGATCAGGAAAATGCCGTTATGGGTGCCTTTCAAGCAGCCGGACAATCAGCGTATGCTGCAACCAATAGCACTTCAACCAATCCATTGGACAGTTTAGTTTCGGATGGATCGATATCTCAGGATCAGGAAAATACCATAATGGGTGCCATTCAAGCAGCCGGACAATCGCCGTATGCTGCAACCAACAGCACTCCGACCAATCCATTGGACAGTTTAGTTTCGGATGGATCGATTACATCGGATCAGGAAAATGCCATAATGGGTGCTTTTCAAGCAGCCGGACAATCAGCGTATGCTGCGACCAACAGCACTTCAACCAATCCATTGGACAGTTTAGTTTCCGATGGATCGATTTCTCAGGATCAGGAAAATGTCGTTATGGGTGCCTTTCAAGCAGCTGGACAATCGCCGTATGCTACAACCAACAGCACTCCGACTAATCCATTGGACAGTTTAGTTTCGAATGGATCGATTACATCGGATCAGGAAAATGCCATATTGGGTGCTTTTCAAGCAGCCGGACAATCAGCGTATGCTGCGACCAATAGCACTTCAACCAATCCATTGGACAGTTTAGTTTCCGATGGATCGATTTCTCAGGATCAGGAAAATGTCGTTATGGGTGCCTTTCAAGCAGCTGGACAATCGCCGTATGCT
>OMOF01000019.1 GCA_900290375.1 Candidatus Desulfosporosinus infrequens | reverse complement strand
GTAACGAGCATAACCCACAGAACCGCTGAAGGGTGTATAGTTAAATAAGGGAAGAGGAGGGATTATGTGTGAGAAGGAATATGCTTAAAAATGCAGTAAGCGGGACAGCTAGCTTTACTGTCAATGTAACCGATTTTTCAATGAATTCGACAGACATAAGAACGGCGAGTCAGACCTTTAGCATTACTGTCAATCCGGTGGTGCTCAACCTTCCAAGCGCGACTTTGCCGAACAGGTAGCTGGCCTGACTAGGACTATAATCCTCTATATGTTTACTTCATCAGACACAACATAACCCTCTCTCGCAAGGCGGGGGAGGGTTATCCAACTGAAAGGATTGATTCAATGGAGCAAAACTCTAAACGAGGTTATTAATCTTCAAACTCCTCATGGGTTGCTTGTTCCTATTTTTTGTTCCATTGCTACACAAACCCCATTGTTTACTCCTGGATTGCCCGAGCTAAACGTTGAATGCCCTCAGCAATGATTTCCGGTGTCGAACTGGAATAATTCAGCCGCACCTCTGACGTCACACGCCCGTCAGGGTAAAATACCTCGCCCGGTACATAAAGAACATTTTGACGAATGGTCGCCTGTACGTAGTCATAACTATTCGTTATCTTTTTAAAGCGAGCCCAAAGAAAAAGCCCTCCCGAGGGAATAATTATCTCCACATCATCCCCAAGGTGCTTTTCGATGGCCTGTACCATTGCATTCCTACGTTCTCTGTAAACCGAGCATAAGCTTTGGATATGCCCAGGAAGCAACCCTTCCTTTAAAAACTCAAGCACGGCACGTTGCGTGAGGGTATTGCTGTGCAAGTCCACCCCTTCTTTAGTTTTACATAGATGGTCTATTATGTCAGAGTTCGCGACAACATAACCTACTCGCAGTCCAGGTGCAAGCACTTTGGAAAATGTCCCCAGGTATATAACATTATCCCCTAATTCGATTAAATCAGGTAACGGTTCTCCTTCAAAGCGCAAATTACCATAGGGATTGTCTTCAATAACCATTAAATCATTCATCTGTGCCACACGCAGTAGTTCTAGCCTTCGTTCAAGTCCCATAATCTTTCCAGAAGGATTTTGATAATTGGGAATCAGGTATATAAACTTTGGTGTCACTTGTTTGAGCATTTTTTCAAGTTCTTGGGGAATAATCCCCTGCGCATCACAGGGGACCATTACCATCCGAGCTCGAAACGATTGAAAAGCCTGGATCGCGCCCAAATATGTGGGAGTCTCGACAAAAACGACATCCCCTGGATCAAGAAAGGTTTGCGCTATTAAACTTAATCCCTGCTGACTGCCCGTTGTCACCATAATTTCTTCTATTGCAATTTCCTTGCCTCTTCTCTTATGCTGCTTTGCCAGCCACTGCCGTAGTGGGTGATAGCCTGAAGTTTGCGCATATTGCAAGGCAGGTTTCCCTTGCTCTTCAAAAACGCGTTGAAAACAACGCTGTAACGCCTGGTCTGGAAAAAGTTCAAGCGCAGGTAATCCCCCCGCAAAAGAAATCATACTATGATTCTGGGCTGCTTTTAATATTTCTCCGATAAAACTTTTTCCTGATGCTTCCATCCAACTCGCGTATTGCACTACAACCACTTCCCCTCTGTACAAAGCTTACCACGCACCATCAACTTTTTCACTAATAATATCCTATAATTCTTAATTTTTCTCACCTGTCAATATAGTCCAAGGCCCTTTAGCGTAAATATAGTATATACTTAGTCCTCTAATAATGTACAATTATGAGCTTTTAGAGTACACTAGAACGTAAGGCCCACTCACACAGCTAGGAAGGTGAATCCAATGAGTTTGTCAGAGCACGTCGACGATATTTTAAACCACGAGGAATACAAACAGCTGGCTTCATATACCCATCATCGACCCTTTACTACACTAGAACATTCTATCCGTGTTGCTCAGATCGCGTATAACTGGTCCATACGCCTTGAAAGTACACTCCATTTGGATACGCAAGCGATTACCCGGGGAGCCCTCCTGCATGATTTTTTCTTGTATGATTGGCATCAGCTAAGACCGACCGGATCAAGATGGCATGGTTTTCGCCATCCCCGCATCGCTTGCCAAAATGCCGAACGTTGTTTTAGACTGAGTGAAATGGAAAAAGACATTATTTTAAGCCACATGTGGCCACTTACCATACGCAGACCCCGAAGCCGGGAGGCTTTTCTCGTGATGATCGCCGATAAGATGGCCTCGATTCAGGAATTTCGTTTTAAATTCAGACGTAATCTCCCACCTTCTGAACGGTACACTTCTCTTCGCCTTGTAAAACACGAATAAGATAAGAACAAAAGAAACGGCATGCTGTAAAACAAAGCATGTCGTTTCTTTTGTTCACCCACGATTCGACAAATGCAATTCTGAAGAGAATATTTATCTTTTCGACAATGACCTATCATGAGATCACAGAATATGTTACGATAATAAATGCTAAAATACACAAACCCGCTATTTTTTAGGGAGGTTAACCCTTGAAGAAAAAATGCTTTTCAGGTCTGACGTTATTGGTCTCGCTCACTTTTGTAATTTTACTTTATCCCAAACTCCAGCATCCTGCTGCTTTGCAGAATTTAGTCACACAATGGGGATCGATTAGTCTTTTCGTCGATCTGTTTATTATAACTCTGCTCATGCTTTTTCCAGTGGTCCCGTTTGTCTTAATCGCTGGAGTCAACACCATTCTTTACGGGTGGGTCGGTGGTATTTTGCTCTCCCTAGGCGGAAGCCTGTTAGGTGCCACTTTAGGTTTCTGGCTAGCCCGTACACTCGGCCAAACGTGGGTACAGCCCAAGGTTGCCAAGCTTGGTAAATGGGGCGCTCTTCTCAGAGGAAATAGCTTTACTGTTGTCTTTCTCTCGCGACTTATTCCGGTACTTCCCTCTGCCGCAGTGAACTATGCCTCAGGTCTATCCCAGATGACCTTTCTATCGTTTTTGTTAGCCACATTGCTCGGCAAAACTCCTATGATTATTTGGGAATCTTGGGTAGGGCATGACTTATGGAAGATCGCACATCATCCGGGTCGGCTATTGTTAGCCTTAGCTATCGGTACACTCTTGTTTGGGTCTGTCGGACTCTATTGGTATCTCTCCAATAAATTCCCCAAAGATCCTCTCACTTAACCCGATTAAGGCATATGGAAGAAAATACCAAGTCATAGATGCCTTGGTATTTTCTTCCATATGCCTTAAATGACAAGCATTCTCCAGCACTGGAGAATGCTTGTCATTTTGTAGTTACACTTCCTCACCACGAGCAATTTTGGCAACTTCCAAGGCATCTTCCTGGTAAATATTTGAAAGCAACCACCGATCATCCTGCCATACAAACTCCCAAAATTCTGTATAGTAAAGCCTGTGTGTATTATCACCGGATATCTGCCGTCCAGAGGCATCAACGGTATAATCAATTAAACTCGCTGAAACCATAGCCACAAAACGCTGAGTTTGTTCATCCAAATGGCTATGAATGAATTCAATATCCCCCGTGTTAAGCACAGGTTCTTTAATCATATTGCGTTCGCCGCGCGCTTTCATCTCTTGAAGATCAGTCCGGTACTTATTACCTAAGGAGGTTGTCAGATATTCGTTCGCTGCTGAAAGATCTTGGCGGCTCCATGCGTCTTGCAACCAAAAGAAAACCTGGCGGACTCGCCCGATCAGAAAATCCCGATCCCAGCGTGGAAAGGTTTCTGAAAAATAACGCATGTTTTCGCGGGTAAAGTTGATCGATTTTCCGAAACGTTGCAGACTATCTGAATTCGTGATCGGTCGGCCGTTCAGATCCACAGGTATCTCACTGGAGTGGTCGTCCATACCTCCGCCGCCTCCCCCCCGACCCTTGCTAAACCTTCCTTGACTCCCACGACCAGGGGAACGCAAGGCTTTGAAAACGAGGTAGAGAATAACCATAAAAAAGAGGAAACCGAACAATCCCCCTGATCCTCCGGAAGACGTTCCCCCAAAGAAAAAGAAAGGAAAGGGAAAGAACCCACCAAGTCCGCCAGAAGATCCCCCCGCAAACCCTCTCCCTGAGATAGACCCGCCACTGAAACCGCCTCCAGCACTTCCGCCTAGACTGCCTCCCACTCCTCCGCCCCCACGTGCTAAGGCAAGAGAAACTTGGCTCGCC
>OMOF01000639.1 GCA_900290375.1 Candidatus Desulfosporosinus infrequens | reverse complement strand
ACGCGGCAATGATAGCACTTGCTGACCAAGGGAGAACTACACCATTGACTAGTTTTAATGCAATAACAGATCTTTACGGTTTTGCTGTAAGGACAGGAAGAGCAGGTTATACGGAAAATTATCACGATATTAATAAAGGGAACAACGGATACTCGGCAAAGGTAGGCTATGATTTTCTAACTGGGATAGGAAGTCCAAAGTGTAATAATCTTATACCCAACTTAACTAGTGCTCTAGAGTGATCCTTAAAGTGCAATATATGGTAACGATAAGCCGGTTTTTTCAACGAACGGACTTATCAAGAAAAGATAACTGGAACGAAAAAGAAAGGTCGGAATTGGGACTGATTTTTACTGGAAGGATAGAAATAATTTTTTTAAGTTGTGGTACAAAGATAGCCAGAATGATTGATTTACCAGAGTTGCTGAAAAACCAAATAACACAGTTCGTAGATAGCCAAGATTGGGTGAGTTTGTATAGAGGCTATCAATGGAACTACGATACCTGGGGAAATGGTTTTCCATATATTTTACAGTTGGAAAAGCAATTGCGATTTTCTCGACAAAACGGTCATATCAAAGGAAAAGATGTTTTGGATATTGTTCATTGGGGTATGTTCAAGCGAAAAATTACTTCCCCTGATTCAATTTCCATAGTTGAAGAAGTTCTAAAGAGTGACGAGAGAAGTTCTTTACTTCAAACATTAATTTGAAGATTGCAAAAGGCATAAAACATGACGGTATACTAACTGGCGCTGGAAAGGCAGCTTGGTGGGCTAGCACTGTGAAGTCAATATTAAAGAATGAAAAATATATGGGTGAGGCTTTGCTTCAAAAGACCCATACCGTCAATTTCTTGACCAAGAAGCGGGTAAAGAATAATGGGATTGTTCAGCAATATTACGCAGAGAACTCTTACCCACCGATTATTAATAAGGAAGAGTTCGCTGCGGTACAGACTGAGTTTGAAAGACGTTCAAATATGTGAGGATATTCACGGACGGGCAAAAGTGCCTTTACGAGCGAATATGCTTTCTTAGGGAAGCTCTTCTGCCAAAATTGCGGTTCAAAGTTTAGAAGAGCATCTTGGGGCACCGGGAAGAATAAGAAGTATGTGTGGAGATGTATTAACCGAGAGCAGAACGGAGTTGACAAATGCAGCACAAAAACGGTCAAGGAGAAGGATTTAGAACAGGCTTTTTTACGGGTGTTGAACCGGGAACAGGGAGTAGCGATTACTGAATTTGATGAAGAAATATTTCGACGCCTGATTGTGAAGGTCAAGGTGCAGTCGATGTTTGAAGCGGTGTTTGTGTTCAAGACGGGAGTTGAAGTGAGGGAGATATTTTTAAACAGAAAGGGGGCGTTCAATCTGCTTTAGCCAAGACGATGCACAGAACTAAAAGGTAAACAGATAAGGATTATTACAAGAGCACCTGTATCGAAGTGACACTGGTGCTCTTAATTAATGAGTCACAACATAAGTATATTGTGTAATGGTTTTGTGCTATTTAATTATGCTTGAAGATTATCTAACGGGGCTGGGTTAGCGTTCTGACAAACGCTTTAGAGAATGCAAGCCCTACAGTTAGACTTAATACTATTAACTAGCGCTAACTTGATAAGGAACAAGTTAGCGCTGAAATAGATAGAAAAAAGAAAGAAAGAAAGAAGTTGCGAAATGAAAAAGGCTATGTACTTAATTCTTACCCTAACACTACTTGCTTCCCTTGGTTGTTCCTCTCACGCGAAGATTAACTCCAAGGCCACAGAAAAGCCTAAGGTACAAAGCGCTGAGGACGTCGCCTACAAGACCCTCGAACTATCAGCCTATGGACAGTGGGATCAGTTGTACGCCTACTTACACCCTGATGTCCAAGGTGAGTATACTAAAGAGGTGTTTATAACAGATAGTAA
>OMOF01000025.1 GCA_900290375.1 Candidatus Desulfosporosinus infrequens | reverse complement strand
AAGCCCCAGCCTGTTCTATGGCTTGACCGTCTTCGAGCAACTGCTTGGCACTGTTTAAATCCCGTCCTTGAACTTTTAACCCGCCGAGCTGATTTGCTGTTTGGGGAGTTAATCCAATATGCCCAACCACAGGTATTCCGGCACGTGTGAGAGCTTGAACGATGGGAACAAGGTTATAACCCCCTTCAAGTTTTACGGCATCCGCTCCCCCTTCTTTGATGAGCCGTCCAGCGTTCATTATGGCAAGATCTAGGGTAGCATAGCTCATAAACGGCATATCAGCAACCACAAACGTTTGTGTTGCTCCCCTACAAACAGATTTAGTATGATGAAGCATTTCTTCCATCGTTACTGGAACCGTCGAGTCATACCCCAGAACCACCATTCCCAAAGAATCACCAACCAGGATCATATCCACGCCAGCTTCTTCGACCAACTGTGCCGATGGAAAATCATAAGCCGTTAACATGCTAATTTTTTCCCCAGCTTGTTTCATTTTTTCGAAATCAGGGATGGTCTTTTTCATTTCAATTCCTCCTCAATTTTCTTGTTTTTTGCATTTTATAACGTTTACCTGTCATACTCCTTTTAATTGAAGCATAGGTGTTATCAATTAAAGGAGGGATAACTCATGTTTAAATCCTTTCAGCTTAGCTTAATTCTCAAAGGCATTCTCGTGGCGACCATCCTAGCATTATTATTGTCTCTTGTCTTTGGCCTCCTACTCACTTACACATCACTCCCTGAATCTGAACTGTCGATCAACATTATCTTTGGCGCAAGTATCTTCGTCGCTGCCTTTATGGCAGCTCATCAAGCGGGCACAAAGGGATTGTACTATGGATTAGCCATAGGCCTTGGCTTTATCCTTATGGTACTAATCCTATCTGCAATTTTCTGGTCAGAAACTCCAGCTTGGCTAAAAATAGGGGAAAAAACTATCTTGGCACTTGTTTCAGGTGGAGTAGGCGGAATCCTCGGAGTACTATTTCCAAAGTTTTAACCCCAATCCTAGAAGATCACATCCTTGAGAAGAGAGGGAAATCTCACAGTGAGATTTCCCTCTCTAACGTCTATTTATAATTTTCAAGTTCTCCATTGAAAACTCCTGCAATTAAACAGCGTTAATTTTAAAAATATGCTATTTACTTTCTATTTGAGCTCTACAGTTATACAATATACCAAAAAGAAGTAAGGGGCAATGATCTATGTGTGTAGAAAAAACTCCTTGGGAACAAGTCATCGATTTTCACGGTCATACTTGTCCAGAAATATCCTTGGGTTTTCGAGTAGCGCAGATCGCCCTGCGCGAACTGGGAATTCGCCCTGTGCCAAGTTCTGAACTTGTGGTCACTGCTTATACTCATTCCTGTGCTCTTGACGCCTATCAAGTATTAAACCGGGCAACCTATGGACGTGGAACTTTACACGTTGACGAAAAGAAACAACATGTTTATCACTTTCAATACACCGGTACATCGGAGGGATTGCAGATCTCCATACGATCGGAAATATTAGACCACCTCGTAGGAATACACGACCACAAGACTATGCGCGAGCAACAAAACGCTTATATAGAAACTATTCAGATTATTCTCAGGACCGAGGAATCGCTATTTTGTACCATTCAGAAAGTTTAAGTCTTAGGTTGTCTCGTGCTGCCGTTCTCTCCAAATTCTCCAGGCCAGAAGGACTACGGAAATTCCTACAGCCACCATACTACTCCATTGAGCTGCGGACCAGTCGAAGAGAAAGCGTGGACTATCCCCTCGGAGATTTTCCAGAAAGAACCTAGATAGGTTGTAAAATATCATGTACGACAAAAACAGCGTACCTGAAGGCCATTTTCTCAATTTCAGAATCACGAGCAGGGCGAAAATAATTACATCCACTTGCCCTTCCCACACCTCCGCGGGCCATAACGGTTGGTTCCCAAAAGTCTCTCGAGCAATTGTACCAACGGGATAGAGTATTCCGAAATCTCCACCTGTTGGTCCTCCAAAAGCATCGCCGTTCATAAGATTGGCATCTCTACCGATCGCCTGAGCCAACATCAGCCCTGGCGCCGCCAAATCAGCTATTTCCCAAAAAGGTAACTTCTTTCGCCAAACGTAAACTCCGCCAACTAATAACGCCCCGACCACACCCCCTTGAATCGAAAGCCCGCCATGCCAAATAGCAATAATTTCGCCCAAATTTTTGCTATAATATGCCCAGTCGAAAAAAAACACTTGCCAAATACGGGCACCCAAAATGCCTGAAATAAGCAAAAGGGGAGCTAAATCCATGATTATTTCCATGTATTCCGGTCGTCCTTCTGTCTTGGCAAAATAGAGTGTAATGCCGACACCTACGATAAAGGCCAACGCAAAAAGTGTCCCGTAGGCACGCAAAGGAAAACTCCCTATAAAAAACCAGTACTGATGCATTATTTCCTCCTTGTAAAAAACTAGGTTTCTAAATTTCTACCCATTTTTTTGGTCATTCATCTTCTTTTTATTATATCCGTAAAATTAACGTGTCTCAAGTCTACATCTTTTAATATTGTAAGTATTATTGAATTAAAGATTTATAGTTAAGCTCTAGACAGAAAAACAGATCCGACGTCAACCATCGGATCTGTTTTTCTTATAAACTATTAAGTTTTTCAAAAAATCCATCGTTTTGACTTAAATCAGGCATCGCTACTTCGCGTAGTGCTTTTTTAGTCGGTTTTTGAACTGTCTGAAAATAGCTGGAATGTTTCTTTTTAGCCGATCCCGCATCGGAATACAATGTAACAATTAAAATAGCAATTGCAATTAGGACCATTAATCCTTCTAACATTTCTCTCCACCCCCACTACTATTTTATGACCTAGAGCGCGATTGTCAAGTGTTTTTATTCCCAAGCAATGGTCAGACGGTCACCCGGATGTAAAATTGTGGTAAACTCAGCTAGTTGACCATTGACAGTTAGTTTTAATAAAGACCCTGGTTGGACCTCCTCAGGAAACTTAACATAGGGCAAAAGATCTGAAAGGATAGGCATTTGCTTATGTCCCTGAACTCTAAGATCCATCCCATCCTTGAGCGGTTGGGCTTCCGACACGGGCAGTCCACGCCAGGAAACAATCGTTTCTTGAGGAGGGTAAGCAATTTCCACCCCATTTACGCTGAAAATGAGAGGCTTAGGCTGAAGCTTCAACTCACCGATCGTTATCTGACTTGTGCGGACCTCTATCGAATCTCCTTCATAAATTATGCAACTCCCCTCAACCTGACAGCCGTTAACCATAATCTCAGAGTGTAAGTCAATTGGAAGTGCTTCCCCATTGACACGGATTTCTATCCCCTCTTTTTTGTGTAAGTTAACGAACTTTTGCTTCAAGAGATTTTTCAGGTCATCATTAGGAATGTAAGTTATCTTATATCCATCAAGGATTTCATCTGTTTCGCAAACCAACTGCTCATTTACAAAGACCTGGGGGAGATAATTTT
This sequence comes from Candidatus Desulfosporosinus infrequens, assembly GCA_900290375.1. GTDB lineage: Bacteria > Bacillota > Desulfitobacteriia > Desulfitobacteriales > Desulfitobacteriaceae > Desulfosporosinus > Desulfosporosinus infrequens. The sequence goes on along the minus strand of OMOF01000025.1, from coordinate 27,352 downwards.
CGCGTTGGCCGTTCCAAAAAATCCCTTTTACCTCTTGAGCAGGCAACACATCCTTAATGCACGCCCGTGCATCTTCACCCGGCTCTCCAGGAATGAAAGCAATTTGATCACCCGCTTTTAGAGCTTGTTCCAATTTACCGGGTTGACCATTGACCGATAATTGAGCAGGATTTCCCATCGTCCCCTTAATAATCCGCATTTCACTGTTCCATTCAAACGTCAAGGCTGCTCCCGGCTTACCAAAAAAAGACCGCGGCATTATTCCAGCAGCTAATAGAGCCTCGGCTACCGTCGCCAGTTGTAATTCAAAAATTGAAACAATAGTACTGTTAACCATCACTGTGTAATACTGAAGCCCATTACTTTCGAGCGCAGCAATCCCAATCCCGATTGGGGTAATACTTTCTGGCCCCTTCAAACTTTTTTCCCCCAAAATCTCGCCAAGGCGTTCTCTGATTTGCATACCCACTCTGTTCTGAGGAATTTGGAGCGTCTCTGCCAACGTTTCGGAAAGCATGGGGGTTAAACTTCCTCCGCCGATCAGAATTATAGCTTGTGGAACACCATTATTGAGATTTAGAATCTCCGTTGCAATACTTTCCGCTAACTTTCCAACCACAGGTTTAATAATATTTAAGACTTCTTCCTTTTTCACGACAACTTTCGCTCCGAGAAAATCTATAAAATTTAGCTGTACTTTCTTATTTAACTCTCGTTTCGCTTTTTCACCGACCTTAAAATCAAGCAAATAATGCGCACAGATTGCTTCCGTGACCTCATCTCCTGCCATAGGAACCATGCCATAAGCGAAAAAAGACCCATCTCTCGTCAAGGCAATATCCGCCGTTCCCGCTCCGATATCGACCAAAGCAAGATTAAGTCGCCTCATATTCGTTGGGATGGCAGCCTGCCCTGCGGCAATTGGTTCTAGCGTAAGACTTGTCATTTCTAAACCTACGCGGCCTAATACGGCTACCAAAGAATCAACGACCGTTCGTGGTAGGAACGTCGCAATTACAGAAACCTTTGCAACTTTCCCTCGTTGCCCGATCAAGTTGGAAATTTCCTCTCCCTCATTCCAGCGAGCAATAGGGCTGTATCCAACACAGTGGTAGAATTGAGAATCATCTTCCGTCGCTGCTTGCAGTTGACGAAGCGCACAATGCACTGCTTCCATTTCTAAAGCTAAAACGGTCTCTCTCTCCCAGCGCACCGGAAGTGGTTCCTTATGTTCAGCAAAAGCAACTTCAGTTCTTAACGCCCGACCTGCCGCAGCCACTGCAACCTGTTTTAAGGGTACAGCGAGTTTTTTTTCGAGGGACTCTTTGACCTTTATAACGGCCCGAGCAACTTCGTCAACATCGTGAACTTGTCCATCATACATAGCACGTTGCCTATGTTCTGTTTGGGCGCTTGCCAAAATTTCATAACCCTGCTCTTTGTTTTTGATCATTACTAGCCCCATAACCATTCTGGTCCCAATATCTAATGCAAAAATAGGTTCCATTGTTTCACCTCTCATTGAGTAAATTCGACTCTTTTAAGTGAAATCCTTTAAAAATATGGGTATTTTCCCGCCCTAAAAACCGCTCACAGCTACGTCTTGGCCTAAACTTCGGATAACTTCAACCCCACCTTAATCTACCTTGATTACTTTAAATCTTCTAACATCTGAATTAATTCCAAAGGGTAGTTTACTAAGTACTTTGCACCATTTGAGGTTAATTCCTCTTTCGTTCGGAAACCCCATAACGCCCCTACAGCATACATGCCAGCACTATTTGCAGCTTGCATATCAACGCCAGTATCGCCTAAATAAATTAGGTTCTCAGGAGAAATTTCTAATTTCCGGCTTATCAGCAGCGCCCCTAAAGGGTTAGGTTTTCTAGGAATTTCATTGCTGACTCCGATTACCGCTTCGAAATTCCAATTCGGAAGTAGGGTCTTGACAACTTTCTTTGTTAAAAAATCAACCTTATTAGAAAGCACCGCTAATCTCATTTGATGTGTGGCCAATTCATTAAGTAGTTCAACAATCCCAGCATAAGGTTGTGTTTTGTCTGTGCAGTTATCTCTATATTCTTCCATCATCGAATCGAAACACTTAATAATTATCTCTTCATTTCTAAAGTCTTTCGGTACTGTTTCACGTACTAGATTCTTCAGTCCATTTCCAATGAAGTTTTTATAGGCCTGAAGCTCATGAGTTGGAAAACCATACCTTTGAAGTGCATTATTCATAGCATTGGCTATATCTCCAAGTGAGTCAACAAGGGTTCCATCTAAATCAAAAATAATTCCTTTAAACATCCTGATCCCTTCCTTTCTTGCCACAAGTTCGAACTGTCCATGACTGAGATACCCGCGCTAAAATATTTCTAACCCGATGGGGCAATGATCCGAACCAAATACGTCATTATAAATAATGGTGTTTTTTAACTGACTTTTCAACACTGCCGAAACACAGTAGTAATCAATCCGCCATCCCGCATTATTAGCTCTGGCGTTATACATATACGACCACCAGGTATACGCTTCCGCCTTATCTGGGTAAAAAAACCTAAAGGTATCCACAAAGCCGTTGTTAATGACTTGATCAAATTTGTTTCTTTCCTCGGGTGAAAAACCAGCGTTTTTTCGATTCGCGCTTGGGTGTTTAAGGTCTATTTCCTTATGAGCAACATTTAAATCACCACAAAATATGACTGGTTTCAATCTTTCCAGATCTATTATATAGTTTAAAAAATCTTCTTCCCACTTCATTCTATATTCAAGTCTTGCTAATCCTTTTTGGGAATTGGGAGTATATACCGTCATTACATAAAATTTCTCAAACTCCAAAGTTATTACTCTTCCTTCTTTATCATGCTCCTCTTTACCCATCCCATAAACTATCTTGACCGGTTCTATTTTTGAAAAGATTGCCGTTCCAGCGTAACCTTTTTTTTGAGCAAAATTCCAATACTGGTAATAGCCCTCTAAATTAAATGGAATCTGTTCTGCCTGCACTTTTGTTTCTTGGATGCAAAAGATATCTGCATTTTCTTGGGCAAAGAAATCTAAAAAACCGTGTTTGATACAAGCGCGAATTCCATTTACGTTCCACGATATTAATTTCATAACTAAATCTCCCCTCTACCTATAGCTCTGAGTGTTTCACAAGTTATTGTGACTTAACAGAAGCCACTATTTTCAGCTTGACATATTTTCCGACACACATTAAATAGCCCTCCCCTAGTAGAATATTATCTACTAGGGGAGGATCTAACAAGTCAGCCTAAGAGGTTTTAGACTCAGAGGATGCTTATAGTTTTCTTAAAACTAACGCTGTGCGACTGGGAGTATAAATTGTAAATCCAAGCTTGTTTTCTCTCATAGGAAGTATCTTTGTATGATAAATATAGTCATTGGCAATTCGGCTCTGTCCAGCAAATATTTTTTCATCACTATTAAATATCACCTGATATTCTCCTGGGGCGTCTACAGGCAGCGCAAAGTCAGAAAACGATTTTGTGGGATTAAAGTTAAATAAAAAGATCAAACCACTTTTTTTAAAGGCTAATATATTATCTTCCTCATCGATCCAGAGGTTTAGTAAATCATCAGCCAGCATCAACTTGTAAGCTTTCAAAAATGCAATACTTTCTCGATCAAAATTGGCCAGATCTGCGTAGCGAAGCTCTTGATTCTCCATAAGACTCCAATGCCGGCAGGCGTATTTATAACTCCAGTTGTTATCCTTTGTTGGAAAATCAATCCAATCAGGATGGCCAAATTCATTACCCATGAAATTCAAGTAGCCCTCACCAGCCAGAGTTATCGTGAGAAATTTTATCAGCTTACATAATTCAATAGCTCTTCTAACGATAATATTTTGATCCTTTTTTTCCATGTGCCAATACATTTCTTTGTCAGCTAACCTAAATATTAGGGTCTTATCCCCAACGAGTGCCTGATCATGTGATTCTGCATAACCTATGGTTTTTTCTTGGGGACGGCGATTTGTTAATTCATGCCATAATTGGTTCATGCTCCAGTCTTCATCCCTGCGTTCCTTAATTGTCCTTATCCAGAGATCAGGCACTCCCATTGACAATCGATAATCAAAGCCGATACCGCCATCTTTAACAGGTCGGCACATTCCAGGCATACCACTCATGTCTTCAGCTATAGTTATTGCATCCGGACGTATTTCTCGAATCAAATCATTAGCCAATTGTAAATAAGTTATAGCATCAAGGTCTGTGTCGACACTAAAATATTTGCTGTAATCTGTGAATTCCACGCCCAGACCTTGGTGATGGTATAACATTGAGGTGACTCCATCAAAGCGATAGCCATCAAAATGATACTCATCGAGCCAAAATTTAATATTGGAAAGTAAAAAATGAAGCACTTCATTTTTACCATAATTAAAAAGCTTTGTTCTCCACTCGGGATGATTCCCTCTGGGCCCTTCGTGAAAAAATTGGTATTCAGTCCCATCAAATCCATTAATACCTTCCAGGTGATTATCAGTGGCGTGGGAATGTACGAGATCCATTAAGACAACTATGCCCATGGTATGGGCAGTATCCACTAATTCCTTCAAGTCATCTGGGGTTCCGAACCAGGAAGACACTGCAAAAAAATTAGATACTTGATATCCGAACGAGGCGTAATAGGGGTGCTGCATTATTGCCATTATCTGTATAGNNTTATCTGTAAATTCCTTAAATGAACCTATACCTTCTTTTTCTTGCGCCATACCTATATGTAGCTCATAAATAAACAACGGAACTGAATGATCTACTCGGAATTCTTTATCATGCCACCTAAACCGTTTCTCTGGTTGCCAAATTTGTCCGGCAAAATCTAAGGTTACTGGATTTTGTACTGTACGCTTTATATAGAGGGGTAACCTATCACTCTCTCTACCATTGGCTTTTACTCGAACTTTAACTAAGGACATGTGTTTGAGTGCCTCTCGACCTTCCAGAAAAATTTCCCAATCACCGTGCTCTTTTCTTTCTAAGGGGTGCGCTTTAGGATTCCAACCATTAAAATCTCCCACAAGATGAAGTTCCTCTGCACCTGGAGCCCATTCACGGTAATACCAGCCGTCTTTACCCAAATGAAAACCATAAAATAAATGCCCATTTGCAAAAGATTTTAACTTTATATATCTGCCGAGAATGGCCTTTTTATGTGCAGAATACCTGTCCATTCGTAGTCTCAGATCCTTTTCGAAAGGTTTAAGATAAGGATCAATCTCCAATAAGTTTAGCTTAGTGGTTTCCGAAAGTGAACATTGCATTCTAATTGCTCCTCTTCTATCCTAAATCAGTCCCAGCCGGGTCAAGTATTCGCTCGGATAGAGCTAAGCCAGTTGTGACCAGTCCTAGCTCTATGCCTTAATTAATATTTATATGTCCAAGCTCAAAGTATGCCGTATTTTCCCATACTCCTCGATGTCTTGTTTCTTCTGCTCATATCCTTTGCGACCCATTAAGGCATAGGTCCCGTTCTTTCCTTCCTCAACGCCCGGTTGGTCAAAAGCATTAATGTTTAATAGCTCACCCATATAGGCCGTCTCCCACTCCAGTAGAAGAAGTAATTGTCCTATGTGATACGCGTCTAAGGTGGGCAATATAATCTTTTGATGTTGCCTTCCGGCCAGAGTCAGAGCGTATTCAGTTGCTTTTTGTTCCGCAAATAACAACTCTTCCAGGGTCCGTCCTCCTAAGAACTGGATGTCTTCAGGCAACTCCAAATCTATCGGAATCCCTTGGGTTTCCTTAAATTTCTCCACAGCTACAAAAGTTATGACCTTATCATCAGGCCCCTCAGCATATAACTGAACTTGGGAATGTTGATCCGTTACTCCCAGCGCTTTTACGGGTGTCTGTCCAATGTGCACTGCTCGTCCCTGTCGATCGTAACCTTTCCCTAAGCTTTCCGCCCACAATTGGGCATACCAGTCTGCCATTGTTTTTAAACCGTCAGCGTAAGGCATAAACACAGAGATGTTTTTTCCTTTTTGCCACGACAAATGAGCAAGTGCCGCTCGTAGTTGTGCCGGATTAGAAAATACCCCCTTAGCTTCCCTAATCCACTGATCCATGCCTAGAGCACCTTCCAAAAGCTGATTAATGTCAATCCCACATATAGCTGCGGCAAGCAATCCTACAGGTGTCAATTCTGAGAAGCGCCCTCCGATTCCAGCTGGAATCACAAACCGTTGATATCCTTCTTTGAGGGCAATCGGCAAAAGATTTCCCTTTTCTTTATCTGTTGTTATGACAATATGCTCAGCGTAGTTGTCACCGCATACCTGTTGTAAATTGTCTCGCACAATAAGAAACTGTGCCATCGTTTCTGAGGTGTTGCCGGATTTTGAAATTACATTAAAAAGAGTTTTACTTGGATCAAGCATTTGTAGCAACTCATGAACCCGAACCGGATCAATATTATCTAGGACATAAAAGCGAGGACGATGACCGCGCTGCTCCGGGGCAAGATCATTATAATAGTAATGATTTAGGGCTTGGTGAATGGCTAAAGGCCCGAGAGCAGACCCGCCGATTCCCAAAACTACAAAATTTTCAAATTTGGGTGCGACAGAATCAGCGTACTCAATGATCTCGGAAAGTTGGGTTTTCATGGAGACCAGCAGCTTTGAAAAATCTATTTCTCCATTTTCCCTCCGGTTCGCAAGCGTTGCCTGGGCTTGATCCATAGCGTTCTGCAGCCCCAATAACTCCTCTTTTTTGAACCCCTTCGGATTTTGAGAGCCACTCATCATCCCCGTATAATCCATCCTTATTCCAGGTTTTTTTTGGTTTTCCATTACTCACCCTCATCTCTTTTATTTGATGCTTGCTCTTCCTAAATCGAAAGCTCATTTGCTAAATCATATAGTTCTTTGTTAAACGGACGTCGTATCCCATAAGCTGCATCTAAAGGACTGGAGACAACCGCCTGATTGACATAAGCAGTCATCCTATTTGATTCTTTAGCCAAAATAATCTCGATCGCCTTCCCACCCATACCCGCGGCAATCACAGCATCGAGAGCGCTAGGATTTCCACCACGTTGCAAATGTCCGAGAATTGTGATACGAGTCTCAAAACCTGAGAGAGACCGCAATTCTTCGCCAATTTTATAAGCGCTTCCTACCCCTTCTGAAACTAAGATAATACTATGATTTTTCCCTCGTTGATGGCCACGCTTTAATTTTGCACTGATTTCATCTAAATTGTACGGAATCTCAGGAACTAAGATTGATTCAGCTCCACAAGCTAAACCAGCCTGAAGCGCTATGTTGCCGCAATTCCTTCCCATAACCTCCACTATGAACGTCCGTTCGTGGGAAGACGCCGTATCACGAATTTTACTCACGGCATCCACAACCGTATTGGTAGCTGTATCGAATCCTATAGTCAAGTCAGTTCCAGCAATATCATTGTCAATGGTTCCTGGAATCCCCACGATCTGAATACCCTGAGCAACTAGAGTTTGAGCTCCTCGAAACGACCCATCTCCTCCAATCACCACCAAGGCGTCTATTTTCAGTTTATGTAACTGCTCTAGAGCCTTCTGTTGTCCTTCTTTTGTTCTCATTCCTTCTGAACGTGCTGTCTTCAATATGGTTCCCCCGCGAAGCACAATATCCGCCACAGAACCAATACTCATTTTTTGAATTTCTCCGTGAATAAGCCCCTCGTATCCACGGCTTATTCCATAAACATTCATCCCGTGGAAAATTCCTTTCCGAACCACTGCTCGAAGAGCTGCGTTCATTCCAGGAGCGTCTCCACCGCTGGTTAGTACCCCAATCCGCTGTATTTCACCCGACATAGTATCCCCTCCTCACATTATCTTCGTTATCATGGTTTCTCATCTAGCCAATCACATTATTCTTGTGCTATCCATCGTCCGACCTCTGTCCTCTGACTTTTGATGTCCAACCTCTGGAATAGCTTATGCTTTAAATACGTTTAATATAATTTTATATTTTTCTTTTAATTCTTGGTTATTATCCAGCTTTTCTTGCATTTTTTTAAAAGAGCTTATCATTGTGGAATGGTTACGATTAAAATAAACCGCAATGGCTGGATATGAGATTTGACAAAGCGTACGTATTGTGTAAATTGCCAATTGTCTTGCTTCGTTAACCCTCGGCGTTCGACTAGTCCCTACCAGATCTGCAATAGGGACTTCCATAGTTTGGGCAGCCATTCTAATAATGTTCAACGGATCAGCAAGCACATCTTTTTTTCTTTCTTCATGATCCCAAAAAGCTTGGAAACACGACAAGTTTAGTTCATCTTGTTGCAATTCAGCAAATTTAATAAATTGTTCAAGAACCTTCGTAGCATCTGTTAAATTATTTGTACGTTCAGCGATAACCTCCAGAACCAATCTATCCATGAAAAGGTGTTTATAGTGACTATATTCTTCTAAAAAGCGCTCCATCTCATTTTCTCGGAGTCGATTAATTGGCACGACCACTCCACTCAAGAAACGGGACGCCAGTCGCTCCCCAAGGAAATCTAACTGGGGCATCTCTGCTTCTAGAGTGAACACCATCTTGCCCCCATTGCCGAGAACATATTCATAAGTATAATGGAGCTCCTCGATCGTTTTAACTTTCCCTTCGAAAAATTGGAGATCATCAATCAGCAACAACCGGGTCGAACGGTAGCGATGCCGAAATAGATTAAGCTTGTTATTCTGAGCAGCATAAGCGTACTGACGAGAAAAAGACAAGGCATTTGTAAGAATACTTTTCTCATTTAGTCCAACCTGCTGATAAAGATAACGCAGTAGAGCTGATTTACCTATTCCTCTCGGCCCATAAATCAGCGTTACATCTGGAGCCTTATCTGGTTCATAATTATTAATCAGACGCCAGACCAGGATATTAAATTCACTTAAAAACCAGTTCAAACGTGCCTCTCCTTTAATCAACCTAATAGCGTAATGAAAGGGTTGCTTGACTAACAAGGTTATTATCGCATTAAATTACAGAGGAATTTAACCTAACCTGTCGAACCATTAAAAAATATCCTCCATCCCAAACCTTGGCAACCCTTTGGGACTATCCGCATTGTTCCGTTCTGCCCACTGGTCGCCTCCGACTCCCGACATCTGAGTAACCAGATACCGATAACACTCATTTGCGATGAATGTTAAAGACTTATTCCTACGACTTAATAGGTAAAAACCACGTTCGATATGAAAATCTTTGACGCTCGTCCACACTAAACCTTGTTTCTCACAAGACTCTAAGGCATGTCTGGACAGAAATGAATACCCTAAACCTGAACGAACAGCATTTTTTACTCCTTCCGTACTTCCAACTTCTAATGCTACGTTAAAGTCATTTAAATCGAGCCCTCGTTTCGCAAGTGCTTCCTCGAAGGCCCTCCGATGTCCGGACCCGCTCTCCCGAAGAATCATAGGATATTTCTGGAGTATATTCATTTCGATATTTCGAGTGGTACTTAAAGGATGGTCGCCAGAGACTACGAAACTAAGTTCATCCTTTAGCCAAAATTCAGAGGTTAGTTTTTCAGTATCGAATACGGCTCCAACAACGGCAAAATCCACTTCATGGGCAAGAGCCTTTTCTGCCATCTCCAGACTGTCCCCAATGGATAGTTTAAATTTTATTTCTGGATACAATTTCCTGAAAGAGGCTAAATAAGCAGGCAGCAAATATTCACCTGGTATATGTGAAGCCCCGATATGAACTTTCCCGTTCATCAATCTTTCAGAACTCCCGATTTCTCGCATAAGCTCTGACCATTCATCAAGCATGTGCAAGCCATGCCGATAAACTGTTTCTCCTTCTGGTGTTAAGGCAAAACCCTTTCCCTTGCGATAAAGCAATTTAACCCCCAGTTTCTCCTCAAGTGCCCGCATCTGATTCGAGACCGCAGGTTGGCTAATTCCCAGTTTCCGTGCAACTACCGTAAAACTCTGTTCCTCTACGACTTGACCAAATAAACGCAGCAAATCTAACATAGTAACCTCCTCCATCCGAATGTACGATGGAACTCTCTGCTTGATACGCAGAAGAAGAGGGCAAGGCCCTCTTCTTCTGCGCGGGTATGTCTAGCACATTTCAGAGTGTAACTAGGGTTGAATTGATACTTTCTTCATCCTTTGGTCTTCTAGTGGTTTGTCACCACGATCTTTCTGAACACTGACAATCCGATCGACTTCGTCCATACCATCGATGACCTTTCCGAAGGAAGCATATTGACCATCTAAGTGGCTTGAAGCCTTGACAACAATATAAAATTGAGAACTAGCTGAATTGGGGTCTGAGGTTCGGGCCATGGAAATAATTCCACGGTCATGCTTTAAATCATTCTTAAATTTATTAGCGGAAAACTCGCCAGGAATCGTTTGTTTACTTCCACCCATTCCAGTTCCATTAGGGTCACCGCCTTGAATCATAAAACCTGGGATAACTCTATGAAAAATTAGACCATCGTAAAACCCTTCCGAGACAAGGGTTACGAAATTTTTAACCGTCTGGGGTGCCACTTCTGGATAAAGTTCAATTTTAATTATGTTGCCATTTTCCATTTCAATAGTTACGATTGAATTTTGCTTATTTTCTAAATCCTGTGTACTTTCATTTGTCACCTGAGTGACCTCCTTTATGTTTGGGTTTTGACAAATTAAATTATACCACTCGAGGTAGTTTTCACCTAATGCTTGGAAAATATTTAGGGATTACTTCAGTCTTCCTTACTTTCTCGCCCTCGTTTTACACTATAGAGATAGATCAGGAACACAATAATTGCCAGCATGAGGCCGCCCCGGACTAAATAATGGTGTAAAATGAGAGTAATTTTTGCCCAATGTTCGCCAAGGATGCGTCCGAGCGTAATAAACGTTATAGTCCATAAAAAAGCACCAGCTCCTGCTAAAGCAGCATAAAGACCATAATGCAATTCACTCATTCCAGAAAAATACGCTATAAAATGACGAAACCCTGGAAAGAAGTACCCAATTACAATAAGACGATCACCAAAACGCTGAAACCAATGTTCTGCTCGGGCGATCCTTATTTCATTGAGATGAAGATAGGGGGCAAGCTTGTGCAGGAAAGGTATTCCTAATCGCCTGCCGATCCAATAACTCAGGTTCATTCCTAGGAAGCTTCCAAGGGTGGCAGTGAAGAGAGTTTCCCAAAAATTCATTCGCCCTAAAGACGTTTGAAACCCACTAAACGTCATCAGAAATTCGTCGGGTACTGGAATACCTACCATACCACCAATTAGCAGTAGAAATAAGCCCACATAACGATAATGAAAGATTATGTTTGTCACATAGTGCTCAAGCCCGTGCATGCCCTTCCTACCTTCCCAGCTACGTCGTTCGTCGTTCGAATATATTTTACCCCAAAAAGATCAAATCATCTCCGTTTGAGGTGTTTCCACACCCCATAAATAACCACCAGAACAATGGCCCCTCCGACAACCACGTCGGCACGATGAAAGTAAGGTTTAAGCGAATTCCAATTTTCCCCCAATTTTTGGCCTACAAAAATCAACAGAGTACACCAGAAAAACGCCCCAATCGTCGTGTAGGTAGCCATTTTCAGTGGATTCATTCGAGCTATACCAGCGGGAAGGGAAATAAAAGTGCGTACGATTGGCAACATTCGACCCACAAAAACGGTCGCTTCCCCATAGTGTTCAAATAATTGTTCTGTCCAAGCAAGTTCTCTTTCATTGATAAAGAAATAACGCCCATAACGTTTGAGGAAAGGAAGTCCACCCCACACCCCGACATAATACGCGACAAGCGCGCCAAAAAGATTCCCCAGAGTTGCAGCGATAGTTGCTTGCCAAAAGCCGAAACGCCCCGCGAATACCATATAACCGGTAAAGGGCAGAATGATTTCACTGGGCAACGGAATACAGGCACTCTCAATTGCCATGGCAAAGAAAACTCCAGCATAACCAAAGGATGAAATCATATATTCAACGAATTGTCCAAGGTGCATTAAAATGGCTTCCAAATGTCAACCTCCTCAATAAATTCTCGAGTTTCTACTAAATGCATTCTTAAGTACCGTGGGTATTTTACCATAGACCAGATCTCTTTGCCAATATGGCCCAAAATCAATTTTTTTCTTCCATTTTAAAACCTATTTAGTAAATTCTATTTTGTTAATCTAAAATCCTGCAATAGTTTCAAAGCAGACATTACCACTAACATCTGCTTTGAAGAAGATTCATTTATAATTTTCCGAAATCAAGCTAAATTTTCTCCCGTTTTCGTCTTCTGATGATGACTGACCATTCCGTTGGAACATTCGAAAATAACCTTTTTAGCATCGACAACTGTTTCAAGTCCAACTGATTTCCCCCAGAGAAACTGAACCAGGGAAAGGGTTTTCTCTAGATAGACAATATCGAGATCAGCCCCTTCATGACGATGTTTAAGATACAGCCCACCCCTACCCTCAAAATCTCCCTCAAGAACTACGATTCGGGGATGTCCCCCATTAACTAATTGCTGTACCAGATTATCTCGCACTTTCTCCCATTCATTTTCCGTCACCTGCCAGTGGGCCCCTATTTTGCGGAAATTGAATAAATTTAGTTCTTCCACCAATTCGCGCGTAAGGTGATTTCGGATGAACGAAAGGTCGTTTTCCGACTCGCGGACCTCAAAAAGTTCACTAAGAGGTTTATCTTTAGCCAATTTTTCCCATATTTTCACTCCCAAATAGTAAGGATTCAGGCCCATACGAGAAGGCTGTACAACTTGACTGTGCATAAGCGCAAATTCAAGGGATTCAGCATCTGTAAGTTCAAGTTCACGCATAATTTTGGCATGCCAGAAAGTTGCCCATCCTTCATTAATGATTTTGGTCTCGATTTGGGGATAGAAATAAAATGATTCTTCCCGGACAATACCGATAATATCTCTTTGCCATTCTTCTAGCCCAGGCGCAAACTTGATAAGATAAAGCAAGAGATCTTCATACTCAGGCTGAGGCGAGCATTGGCATTCATCTACTAACAGATCTTCCCATAAATCTTCGTAGGGTAAAGATGCTCTCTTGGCTCGGGTCATTTTAGGGGAATCTACTTTACTTTGTTCTTTTGTAGCACAATTCCCACCACAATTTCCACTACAAACATGATTTTCCTTACAGGAGCCTTGCTCTGTACAGAAATACTAGGGAAATTTTCCATCTTTTCATCAGTCCCAATGTGGGAGCGATAATCCACATGTTCTTGAATAGCCAAGACCGCATCCAAGGTTCGTTCAACCTTATCGCGACCATACCGCGATTCATATTCTCGAATTTTCTCAGCATGGACGCCCATACGTTCAACCATATCCTTAGGTGTACGTGAAAAATAGCAATTGTTTTTAAAGAAATCGACATGGGCATAGACATGCCCAATGACTAGTTTGTTTTGAGTCAAGCGATTGCCTTCCAATAAAAAGGCATAGGCCGGATTAGTATTAATAACCAGTTCATAAATCCGACTTAAGTTCAAATCATATTGAGTTTTCATCTTGTAAAAAGCTTTTCCAAAGCTCCAATGTGTGAAACGCACTGGCATTCCATAGGCGCCAAACGTATATAATGCTTCTGCCGGAACGATTTCGAAATTCACAGGATAGAAATCGAGTCCCATGCTACGGGCTACTTGAGCAATATCTTGCGCTATGGTGCTTAAGGCTCGCATCTCATTGTCCATGACTTCCCCCCTTATTACAGCCTTGTTTCTTAAGCTAAGGCTAGCAAATACATTACTTAATCGACGAGTTTCATGAAAAAACTGTTTTGAGCGCAACGTATACCTCATTACGCTCCCTGATCGTCACCAACCGCAGTTTTGGGTCCGTGATACGTTTTAACGTCGACATTAAAGTGCTGGAATAATGCGTTCTTAAGATCTCTCCGTAACCGACGACCCGGCTCATTTCGACTAAGCGTTGCATTAAGGCCAAGGCCTTAGAGTTGTCAGAACCGATATTATCCCCGTCCGTAAAGTGAACTGGATAAATATTATAATGTTCGGGGGGGTATTCGCTTTCAATTAAGTCTATGGCATATTGATAAACTGATGAACAGCGGGTTCCTCCGCTTTCCCCGCGTGTGAAGAATTCTGTTTCGGTCACTTCTTTAGCCTCCGTATGGTGTGCTAAAAAACGTATCTCAACATTTTCGTACTTTAGGCGTAGGAAACGAACCATCCAAAAGAAAAATGTCCGGGCAATATATTTTTCGAATTGCCCCATCGAACCTGAGGTATCCATCATCGCCAAAATAACAGCATTGGTCTCAAAATTCGGCCGTGTTTCCCACGTCTTATAGCGCAAATCTTCTGGAGAAATTCGCAATCTAGCCTCTTTGTTCTGCTTCTGCGAAAACGCCTGCCTTTTGATACTTTCCAGCAAGGTGCGTTTTTTATCGACATTCGACATTAAACCTTTTTTTCGAACATCGTTAAATTCAGGACGGTCATGCGCAATAAGTGGCCTTTTTTTATCATCCAGATTGGGTAACTTTAATTCTGCAAAGAGAATATTTGCTAAATCCTCATAAGTGACTTCAACTTCATAGATATCTTGGCCCGGCTCCTCACCAGCTCCATTCCCTGCAGCACCTTTACCCTTTGTCGGATCACTTCCGATAATTTCGCCTGGAACCATTTTTTTTGTTCCTTGTCCGGTATGATTCTTTTTATTCAAATCATACCGGAAGCGGAATTCTTCAAGGGAACGCATGGGAATCTTAGTGTTTTTTTTACCATCAGTTAAGATAATACTTTCATCGACAATCAAATCGCGCAGTTGTTGCTTAATTACTTCTTCAACTTTTTCCTTGTGCCTCGTTTGGTCAAGGTACCCTTTGCGATGCAAACTCCAGTCATCACGACTCACAATGATGTCATCTGCCACACTTATCCCCCTCTCTAGCGGTTAAGAAGGGCCCCTACATACTTCACGATCTCATTGGCACAGATCGGGCAGTATCCGTGCTCATTGACGAGACGATCCATAACATTATTAATTCTTAACAATTGCTCCTGATCTGGATGATCTACTGAGGTAGTAATCTTGACAATATCCTTCAAATCTGCAAACAATTTCTTTTCGATGGCTTCCTTCAACCGCTCATGGGACGTATAACTAAATACTTTCCCTTTACGAGCATACATCGAAATTCGAATCAGAATTTCCTCACGGAAGGTTTTTTTAGCATTTTCCGAAACACCAATTTGTTCTTCAATACTGCGCATAAGTTGCTCATCCGGTGCCAGTTCTTCACTGGTGATTGGGTCGAACAGTTTGGAAGAATTACAAAAAGCTTCGACATTATCAAGATAATTATTCAATAACGACTTGGCAGATTCCTCGTAGGCATAGACAAAGGCCTTCTGAACTTCCTTTTTGGCCATTTCATCATATTCACGTCGAGCAACCGAGATTAGATTGAGAAGATTTTCCTTTTCGTCTTTCAGGATGGAGGTATGCTGCGCTAACCCGTCTTTAACAGCCCTTAGTATATCTAGGGCGTTGATACAGGCATGAGCATCTCGAATTAAGGCTGTAGAAATTCGATTAATCACGTACCGAGGGTCAACACCCTCCATACCTTCACCTTGCTCTTCTCCCTCCATCATCAGTTCTTTAATATCCTTTTGATTAAATCCCTCTACATCTTCGCCGTCATAAATCCGCATCTTTTTCACAAGATCCATCCCTTGCTTTTTTGATGGCTTTAAGCGGGATAGGACGCTGAACACAGAGGTGGCCCATAAACTATGCGGAGCAAGGTGTACATTTTGAATGTCACTTTGGCGGATCAACTTTTCATAAATTTTCACTTCGTCACTGACTTTAAGATTATAAGGAACGTGCATAACAATAATTCTAGACTGTAGGGCTTCGTTTTTCTTATTCGCAATAAAAGCCCGATATTCATTTTCATTAGTATGAGCAATAACCAGCTCATCAGCAGAAATCAAGGCAAATCGTCCGGCCTTGAAATTTCCTTCCTGTGAGAGACTAAGAAGATTCCATAGAAATTTTTCATCGGACTTCAGCATTTCTTGAAATTCCATGAGGCCTCGGTTGGCCTTGTTAAGTTCTCCGTCAAATCGATAGGCACGCGGATCAGACTCTGATCCATATTCTGTGATCGTAGAAAAATCAATACTGCCTGTCAAATCGGCAATATCTTGCGACTTTGGATCCGAGGGGGTAAACGTTCCCACCCCTACTCGTTGCTCCTCCGAGAACAGAATTCTTTTCACTGGAAAACTTTCAACTTCACCGCCGAATTCTTCTTCCAAACGCATGCGGCAAACTGGGCAAAGGTTTCCTTCGATCCGGATGCCATACCTTGCTTCAAATTCTTGACGTAACGATACAGGCAACAGATGCAGAGGGTCCTCATGCATTGGGCACCCCTCAATAGCATACACTGCGCCTTCCTCAGTTCTTGTAAATTCTTCGAGTCCACGTTTCAAAAGACTCACGATTGTTGACTTTCCACCACTCACAGGACCCATTAACAATAAGATACGTTTGCGGACATCTAAACGCTTGGCTGCACTATGAAAATACTCTTCAATCAGGCGTTCTAACGTTTTATCTAACCCAAAAAGTTCTTTGTCAAAGAATTTATATATTTTCTGATCTCCGATTGTTTCAACTCCGGCCGCTTTGATCATCGCATAGATTCGAGCATGTGCATGCAGTGCCAAGTTGGGGTTTTTAGTAACCATTGCCAAGTAATCAGCTAACGTACCGCTCCACGCCAGAGCAGCCTCATTTTCGCGATATTCACGTAACCACTTTATGACTTCCATGGTAGCCCTCCCTTCTCTAACCTCAGCAAGACCTGACGGGTCATACTTAGTATATGCTTACTCAAAGAAGATGAGGCATATTCTCACTAAGGAAAAAGAAAAGAACATCCCTTACTTAGATGTTCTTTTCTTTAAGAAAGTACAAGCTATTCAATTTTTTCCAAATCCCAAGGGTCGTAAGCAAATTCGCCACGGATAATATCTAAGCAAGCTACAATATAGTCTCCAATCTCATCGCGATCGACACGAACAACATTTCCAAGGCGACGGTTACATGTCATAACACGGTCTCCTATTTGAAACTGTCGTTGGCGACGATGGTTTGGGCGCGTTCCAGTTTCACGAATTATCGCTACCACTCTGTGATACACTCCTTTTATCTATTTTAACTATCAGCCAATTTCATATTAGCACACACGGCTGAAAAAATCCATAATGAGTTGGAATATTCACAATATTATATTTTTATCGACCCTTTGATTTTAGGCGAACGCTAAGGGCCTAGCATCGCTAGGCCCTTAATGACTCAATACATATGTAAATACCGATCAATTTCCCACTGGGTAACTGTGACTTGAAAACTATCCCATTCCTCAGTCTTCGCCTCTACAAAGCGATGATAGATATGATTACCCAGTGCCTCTCGAATAACGGGGGCCTTACTTAGTTCAGTCAATGCTTCCTTTAGACTGCCTGGGAGAGAAGCTATCCCAAGGTTTTCGCGTTCTTGTCTAGTCATTGCGTATATATTTTGATCAACTGGTGGAGGTGGAGTGAGTTTGTTCTTAATTCCATCGAGACCAGCCTTAAGCTGGACTGCGAGAGCCAAATACGGATTGCAAGCTGGATCTGGACTCCGTAACTCAATGCGGGTTGAGGAACCCCTTTTAGCAGGTATACGAATCAGGGGACTTCTATTTCGTCCGGACCAGGCAACATAACAAGGCGCCTCATAACCTGGCACAAGCCGTTTATAGGAATTGACCGTCGGATTCGTGATCGCTGTATAGGAATGAGCATGTTTCATTAGACCAGCAATATAATAGTAAGCAATTTTGGAAAGCTCCATCGAATCGTTGGGATCATAGAAGGCATTTTCACCATTTATAAAAAGCGATTGATTGCTGTGCATACCGGAGCCATTGATACCGAAAATAGGTTTAGGCATGAACGTAGCATGTAAACCATGATGCTGAGCAATAGTGCGGACCACGAAACGGAAAGTGGCAATTTTATCAGCAATATCTAAGGCATCTGAATATTTAAAATCAATCTCATGTTGTCCAGGCGCCACTTCATGATGAGAGGCTTCAATCTCGTAGCCCATTTGTTCTAACGTTAAAACCATATCCCGTCGGGCATTCTCGCCAAGATCTATGGGGGTTAAGTCAAAATAGCCAGCTTTATCATGTGTGATCGTAGTAGGTCGTCCTTCCGCATCCGTATGGAAAAGAAAGAACTCCAATTCCGGTCCGACCTTCATAGTGTACCCCATTGCCGAGGCTTCCAGTAAGACGCTTTTCAGCGCATTGCGTGGACATCCTACAAAGGCAGTTCCGTCAGGGTTATAAACATCGCAGATGAGCCGAGCTACTCCCCCTTCTTTGGGACGCCATGGGAACACAACGAACGTATTAGGGTCCGGCCGCAAATACATATCTGATTCATCAATACGCGCGAATCCTTCTATCGAGGAACCATCAAACATAAGTTCTCCATCTAAGGCCTTTTCCAAGTGTTCAATCGTAATGGCAACATTCTTGAGAATTCCAAAGATATCTGTAAACTGCAGTCGTATGAACTTAACCCCTTTGTCCTGTGCTTCCCGCAAGACGTCTTCTTTGGTCATCAACATACTGTTATATCTCCCTTCAACTCTTTAAAAACGAAAACGCCCATGCATCAACCCTTAATGGCTCAGCATGGACAAGATTTTGTCCTTAACTTATAAAGATAGTATATCCATTGTCATTTCGATTTACAATAGTTTGGTTTGAGATTATGGTTCCAAACCATTGCAAATTTGAAACACACGCCCTTGCTAATGCTCAATTCCAAGACGAGCTTTAATTCCTTGTTCGAATGGATGTTTTATTAAGACCATTTCTGTCACAAGATCTGCTCTTTCAATTAATGTCTGGGAAGCATTTCGGCCTGTTAAAACCAATTCAACATGAGATGGCTTGTTACTCAGCAATTCTAAAACTTCGCTTTCAGGAATTAACTCAAACCAAAGCGCATTGACAATTTCGTCAAGAATCACGATATCCCATTTACCCGAAAGAATAATTTCTTGCGCCCTCAAAAATCCCTTACGTGCTTGGTGAATATGTTCCTCTTGATGTTCTCCTTTCTGAACCCAACCTTGTCCTCCAAAGTGTTCAAGTTGACATTCTGGCCCCAAACGTTTCAGACCTTCTATCTCTCCGCAATCGTCCCTTCCTTTCATAAACTGAATAATATAAACTTGAAAACCATGACCCACCGCGCGTACTGCCAGGCCAAAGGCAGCGGTTGTTTTTCCCTTGCCGTTTCCTGTATAAATTTGTACCAACCCTTGTGAGAGATTTGACATCACAGCACACCCCGCATCCAATTTTCAAGTTGTGGATGTATATAAACTACCTTTGGGGACGTTAATATTTCAGGAAACCTCTCTAAAGTTTGCCGATTGAAGGCAATAGAAAACAACAACTTGATAGCTGACTTTTCATCTGTCGCTCTTAATTCCACTTTATCAGGATAAAGATAATAGGAATAATTCCCATCTCGCCAAGAAATTTCAACATTTCCAAGTTTCACACGAATTATTCCGAATTCCTCGACTTTGACTGATTCAACGCTAGCAAATGATTGTCTCAAGTACTCCGCTTCCAGGGCAACCTGTCCAACTTTAAATTGAGATTCCAGCAGTTGTTCAACTATGAGCCGGGCTGGGATGGAAATGTCCTCCAAAACACGCCGCTCGCTCAATAAGTCATCAATAAGTCGCTCGAATTTTCGGACATGGATCGAACGAACTTTCTGAGCCTTCTTTAAGGCTATTTCAAAGGCATGATACACATCTTCCAAACATTCGAGGAGTATCTCATCTTCCTCTCGCATGTTGATTCCCCCTCACTCCCCATTTC
The DNA here is from genome assembly GCA_900290375.1 of Candidatus Desulfosporosinus infrequens. Classification (GTDB taxonomy): domain Bacteria; phylum Bacillota; class Desulfitobacteriia; order Desulfitobacteriales; family Desulfitobacteriaceae; genus Desulfosporosinus; species Desulfosporosinus infrequens. The sequence continues at coordinate 7,371 of OMOF01000025.1, read as the reverse complement.
TCCTTTTACAAGGAGAAACTTTCTATACTGCTATTCTATCTGAACCCCAATGATTTATAAAGCCTACTTTTCGAAATATTTAAGAAAATCACCTTAATTACTTTTTCCGACGTAGGCTTTTTGAAACCCGCTGAACTCTTGTCTCAATCCAATCGGTCACTTTTTTGGTATCCCGTCCTATTTGCAGAGCCTTCCAGTAATATTCTAAGGCATCCCGGAAATTACGTCGTTTTTCATAAAATTCTGCTAAACGGACGAAATCTTCCAGTGAAAATTCCCTTTGAAGTTGGATATTATCCTCTAATTTGGCTTGGGCTTCAGGTGGAACAACCTTGCTCTCTCTAATTTCTTTTAGATTGGTCAAAGCTTCATATACTTCGCCGGTGCGCTGATGATCCTCTATCGATTCAAAAAGACTTAGCGCTCTTATATAATAGAGTTCTGCCTTAGCTAAATCCATCGCCAGAAAGCATAAGCCCGCTAAATTTTGATAGCGCAAGGCAAGGTCTAAATCTTGTACAGTATGAAATTGAATGGATAATTCAAGGTAATATTTTGCCTCTACGTAGTCCTCTAAGATTTGTTCAATCTTGCTTAAGAAAAAACAGCTATCACTAAATTCTTTTTTAGTATCAAATTGTAAACAGAGGGCCACTGCCCTTTGTTGACATTCAAAGGCCAAACGCATTTCATTTTGATCAAAGTAGAGTAACGCTAGATATTGAAGGGTATTCGACAAAGCAATCGGATCAGCTAGTAGAGCAAAGACCTGGCAGGCATGCTTTAAGTTCAGTGTTGCCTCTGTTTTTTTCCCCTGTTGAAAGCACAATTCTCCTAAGAGAACAGCCATTTCTCCTTCACCTTTGGGAAAACCGTTGGCACGGCAAATTTCTTGCGCCTGGGTATATGCATTCATGGCCATAGACCATTCTTTGAGGGAAGCATAAACTTGACCCAGGTCGGCATAGAGCATACCTAATCTTAACGGGGGAGATGAATTCGGGTAAACGGATATTGAAAGCTCATATTCCCTACCAGCGTCTTGAAACATGCCCTTTTTAACCGAAACGCTTGCTAACCCAGCCCACGCTTCAGCCATTCCTTTCTCATTCTGAATCTCTTGACAAATACGCAACGCTTCTTTAAAACCCTCTTCAGCGAACTCCAAATTTCCTAAACGCACTCTCACGGTCGCTAACAATCGCAAAGTAAAGGCAACGATTTCCGGAACAGTTAATTGATAGGCCTTTAACAGGCCCTGAGTAAAATAATCTTCTGCTTTAAGGTACTGTTCGTCGCCAAGACACTGTGTCCCAACCTCCATAAGTTTCCGCCAAACGGATAATTCACCATCGTTCATAATATCGCCTCCGTGTCTGTTCCATCATATGCACGAGGCGATTTATTGGGCATACATTAAAGTCTAAATTTGGTGTGACCGCTTTTTTTTAACAGCTCTTGATCAGCCCTCTTTACTAAGGAAATTTGGGACGATCTATCTTGTAACCTAGACATAAAAGTCGAAATATGATAGTCTAAATTGAACTTCAAGAGGGGAGTGTTTGACCTTGAATACTTATCGTCCAACTCAATCTTCAAATTATTGGATGGTTGCACTCAAACTTCTCATACTCATTCTAGGTCTGTATTTTTCCGCCTTAATCTTAGGTAAAATATTTGCGTGGGTATTTGCGGTTGCCTTCTTCCTGATACACTTCATCGTTGTGATCGGAGTATCTTTTGTCGTCCTTCATTTTTTCCTTAAATTGTTATTTAAAATTGATTTATTTAAGTTAATGTTGGGCGAACGGTTCACTCATCGTTAGGTTAGCTAATTTTTCTACTAATTTCTTTAACATAACAGCTATTATCCAATAAACTCACGAAGCAACATCCTCTTCCCATTGCAATGGGGAGAGGATGTTGCTTTTGCGCTCTGAAATTAAACACTTTAAAAAGGGGTTTTTTTGTTTTTCATCTCATGATCTGGCCTTCTAACGAATATCTTCTATTCAAAGGAGGCGTGCCAAATGCGAATTGTTATTTTCAAACGTCCATCATGGCGTAATATTGCCCTCTGGGGGATCCTCTTGTTCGTCATCATTGCTTACCGTGAGAATGTCACATCTGTTTTTTCTGGGAAATTGAAACCAATTTACTCTACAACCGTCAACACCCAGGCGATTGGACTAACCTTTGATATCAGTTGGGGTGAGAAGACAGCTGAACCGATCCTTGATATTCTCAAGAAGGAAGGAGTCCATGCCACATTTTTCCTTTCCAGTCCTTGGGCAGAAAAACATCAACAATTGGTGCAAAGAATAGTAGCAGAGGGCCATGAAATTGGATCGCACGGAAACCGTCATATTGATCTCAATACATTAGGTGCAGGTGAAATAGAGCATGAAATCACGACTGCCCAACAAGTTCTTGAGAAAATATCTGGTCAGAAAGTCCGCTTAATCCGTACACCTAACGGAGCCTATGATAACAAGGTCATATCCACTGCTAATAGACTGGGATATCGAGTAATCCAGTGGAGTGTGGATTCTCTGGACTGGAAACGCCCTGGCCCAAGTGCTGTCATCAATAACGTGCTTAACGGTATTCGCTCAGGAGGTGGGGCCAAAGCCGGGGACATTATTTTATTTCATGCTTCTGACTCAGCTCCTGATACTATTCAAGCCTTACCTACCGTCATCGAACGTCTCAAGGCCAAAGGTCACACCCTCATCCCGGTAGGACAATTACTTTCCCAAGCCAGCAGTACTTGGCCACCCGAAAGCGTTCTGAAAGACGGAGCTAACCCCGCTGCTCGATAAATCCCGCTATTTCCCGTTTCTCTCATATCGCTCATAGCGCCTAATGTCCCTTCCATGATGAAAAACCTTCTCCGACCACTTCCGGTACCTCAGAAATGGCCACAAAGGCCTGGGGATCTTGATCCAAAATAATCTTTTTGACTTGAGACAACTCTGTTCGATTGATAACGCAATAAACAACTTGTTTAGCCTCGCCGGAGAAAGCCCCAGTTGCTTGAAAAAGTGTAGCCCCTCGGTCAAGCTTTGCCATGATTTCCTCAGCAATTCTCTGCGGGCGTGTGGTCATCACCATTACTGACTTCGAGTGACTCAATCCCTCCTGGACAAAATCGACAACGCGTGTAGCTATAAACATGTAAATCATGGCGTACATAGCCATCTCAGGACGAAATAAAATAGCGACCGCTAGAAAGATTACCCCATCAATCCCCAGTAATATTTGCCCCACACTGAACGAAGTTGTTCGGGCAAACAAGACAGCTAAAATATCCGTTCCGCCAAGCGAACCGCTGGAGCGGAAGATAATGCCCATCCCAATTCCCGAAAGGACTCCGGCGGATATGACGGCGAGCAACGTATCATGGGTTAAGGCTGGGAGTTGAGTTGTCAAGGAAAGTGTGACCGAGAGTACGCCGACACCCACAACACTCAACACCAAAAAGTTTCTTCCTACCAAACGCAGGCCCACAATAAAAAGAGGCAGGTTCAAGAGAAGAATGGTCCAACTCACCGGCCAATGAAATAAATAATGCAATATAATGGCAATTCCTGTAACCCCACCATCAGCAATTTGATTGGGGATTATAAGTGTATTAATGCTCACACTCACGACTGTAGCACCAATGATGATTCCGACAAAGTATTTCAATAATTGCCAGGAAAAATTTTCACGAAAACGTCTCCACTGCACTTGTATCCCCCGTTCTGACATCATTATCTACACGTTGTTGATCTTGTTGAATTATACTGCAGACTCTGCCGAGAGACAACTTAATAATCTTTCTTGATACATATTTGCTTGACAAAATACTCATTATTGAGTAAAGTAGTAAAGTGTCCACGGTAAGCGCTCGTAGCTCAGTGGATAGAGTGACGGTTTCCGAAGCCGGAGGTCGCAGGTTCAAATCCCGCCGGGCGCACCATAACGAAATTCAAGCCGCAACGAACGTTGTGGCTTTGTTTATTTCTAATCTTCTATTCGTCAATTGCAGCTTGACTGATGAGTTTTTGGTGACATCACCTTAATAAGGCACATTCAAGAAAATAACCGTGGCATCTTTGACTTGTTATTTTCTTTCATATGCCTAATATCCGTTTTGATGGTGTTAATACATTCAGTTATATTTTCATTCAAATAATTCTTTTTTACTCCAAAATGCTCTAATTTTTGCTTAGAAAAGTCATTATTATCTGCTATAAATCTTCTACATAGCTCTGCATAGTTAGGTTGAGATTGTTGTTTTTCCCGTTCTATTGCCCGTCCCAGTCTAACTNNGGCCTAACATTATCCATGCCAAAGTAATTTCGGAGATTATTATAGGACTCTAAGGTAGCAATCAATAGATAATAATTATTTTGTGACAAATTAATTTGACCATCGTCAATCGTACAGTAAGTCCATCTACCATGTGCCGTATCATAATCTCTTTGCTCTATAACTTTTCCCATTTTTCTGTAAGATGCCAATAGATCTTCAGATACGAAGTGATACTCTAGTCCTTGACTCTCGTTATGTCTCATAGGCCTAGTCGTGTAGGGTATCACTGGCTTCAAAGCCAATTCTTTATCTTCTAAAAGTATTTTTGAAATAGTGTCTTTACCCGAACTACTTTTACCTATCAGGCAGAATATCTTACCCACATTGTTTCCATCCTTCATACTTTCAAAAAATTCCTTTGTGTAATTTTAAATGTTTGTTGAGAGCCTACTCTCCATCTTATAAATATGAATGCTGAACTTTCCGGTTATGTTCTCGATATGCAGCCCATACTTGTATGCATTCTCGGCTTTGATGCTCCATATTATTGTTGCGGATAGAGTTGTATATAACGTATCCTCTAATACTATATTAAATTCAAGTATTGTACCTTTCTTAAAAACTTCTGTGGTGGAAATACACAATCCTTCACTTGAAATATTCACAACCTGTAATTCTAGAGGATCCTTATATTTACTAATTTCCCCTTCCGAAATGCTTTTCGAACATTGTATTACTGTACTATATGTTAATCTAGCTCTCTTTACGCGGGTATTAATATTGTCGCTCATTTTTGCTTTGCGCCCCTTGCAATCCATAGCCGATTTTTAAATAATTTTTACCGAACCATCGAATTCTTTTTGTTCATTATTCTGGGTTACATAATCAATTTCCAAGGTAAACGTTTCTCCTTTTTCAAATTTCAAAGTGTCTCTTCCGTTTTCATTATTTAATTCAGAAATATACAAATCAAAATCAGTTAACCCATTTACTCGATACCCATTGTCACCTTGTGGCAATACGGGTTTACCCAAATTATCAAAAACTGCTATCACGTAGCCGGTTGTAGGGAGATTTTTATTATAGATCCATCCCCATTTAAATGACTGACCAAATTCAGAATACCGAATCCAGATGGATTTTACTGCTGAAGGCTGAATGAACGAGATGGTTGTATGAAAGTGTCCATCGGGTTTACTATCCTGTTTTAAGTCAGTTGGGCTTAATTGATCAGCATCTACTCCGATCCACTTAAACGAGACATCGGACAATTGTGTCTGAGTAGTGGACGCTGGTTGAACTTGCGAAGTTGCTGCTTGAGCCGGAGAAGGTTGAGGTTGGGTTTTAGTTGAAGGTGGGCTTTGGGATTTCGCGGTGCCACATCCCAAAAGTGCAAAAACTATCATCGTTGATACAAGTATTTCAGCTAATTTCATCAGATTCACCTCTATTTAGCATTACCTAACAGGATAACAAAACGTATAAACCTCACTAATCTACGCATAACCTGCATGATTTAGTATCTCTTGTCGTCAAAAGATCTATTCGAAATGTTATTTCAATAACTGCATCATATCAAATTTTCAAGTAAAGGGGTACCCTGCAAACTCATATTCAGCCCCGAAAGAAAATAGTTCCTTTTCGTGCATCAGTGGGGCCACAAACAGTATGGGCTTGAAATACCCCTACAATAAAAAGATAGCCTTCACTCAGGAGGGCTATCTTTTTATTGTAGGGGTAGGCCATTCAAAGGACTAAATTTCTGATATTGTCGGGATATTGCGACATCTTGAGTCTGTATATTTATTAAAAGTATGTAGCATTTTCATATCGTGAAACTCCTGATATGAGAGGATTACGATACTTTACTCATCACTCGTAACTTGTCGGCCAGAAGTGCTATGAATTCTGAGTTTGTTGGTTTTTGCCGTTCAATATTCATAGAATATCCAAAAATCCGTTTTAATGTATCAGTATGTCCACGTTCCCATGCTAGCTCTATCGCATGACGAATTCCGCGTTCAACCCTGCTGGGTGCAGTATCGAATTTTTTCGCAATCCCAGGATAGAGTTCCTTAGTCACCGCCCCTAACAGTGAAACATCCTCCACCACCATCAAAATAGCATCCCGAATATATTGGTACCCTTTAACATGGGCAGGAATCCCAATTTGATGCATCATCGTTGTCACTTCAACGTTTAAATTAAGACCGTTTCCCACGGTTGTAACAATTGGGGAAGCTGAGGACAACTGATCTGAAGTGGATGATGACATATCCTGTGTTAAAGCGCGGATACGTTTTGTAAGAATCTCCAGATCAAAAGGTTTGAGAATAAAATAGTCCACACCAAGCATCATCGCTTGATGCGTGAGAGATTCCTGTCCGAAAGCCGTTAACATGATAATTTTAGGACGGGTCATCGTTGAGCGGGTATTAATTCGCTCCAAAACGCCTAAACCATCTAAATTTGGCATCACGAGGTCAAGAATAATTAAGTCTGGTTCCTGAGTTTGCATAAGCTCCCAGGCTTCTAAACCATTATTAGCGATTCCCACAATTACAAGATCCTCTTGGTCTTGGAGATAGTTCTGTAGCATTTGACATAAATTACGATTATCGTCTGCGATAATTATTTTTATTTTCTTACCCATTCTACCATCATCCCGCCTCAACTGTATTCCGGTTCACCTTAATTGCCTTTATCAGCACTTTGCATCTCTCCGGTGTCCTTATTATACGTTAGAGTTGATGTCGAAATCGTAAATAATAAGGCAACTGTGAAAAGCAGTCGATTTGTGAGAAAGGCTTATCAGCAAAGGGTTTATGGTCATTATTGGAATTTTGTGTTCAGCGCAAAATAGACCATATTTTTCCATATAAAAGCAGAACCCCCTGAATTTAACGAATTGTAGTGAACAATATCGAGTTTAGGCAAACATTTTCTCTCTATTTGAGTATTACATCTTTAAAAAAATACTATATCGGCGAGTTAGCGCGATAGAGATGACAAGCCACGAAGTGCACGCTGCCCAGTATATTGACATTCCGGGCCTGAATTGAAACATCCAAG
>OMOF01000065.1 GCA_900290375.1 Candidatus Desulfosporosinus infrequens | reverse complement strand
GTCGATCCATCGATCGATGTCGGTTTGATGCCCCCAAGCAACATCTAAAACAACAGGCAATCCAGCATCAACCATTTCAGCATAACACTGGGTTGTACGATAAAAATTCACTAATTGTTCAAGGCGAGGAGCATTGTCATAGATTGAGAAATTAGGGGTAAAGACCAAATCAAATTGCTGATAATAATCCCAATATTCCTGACGCTCAGCCCACAAAGCAGCTAAATAACTATCGGGTGAATAACCATGAAGAGCTATAAACTTCGATCTTGATGCCGAACGAGGGGGGCGTCGAATTTTATAGATCCTTGGAATCCAAGCTTCCCATTCCACGCTTTCCTCCATCAAAGAACCTATCGTATGGATAATAAGTGGAATCGTCGGCAAGCCGGAATGGGGGAGAGTTGGGCGTTTCCACTCTAACTGGTTCCATTCGTAATGAGCTGCTGAAAGTGCTCCGGGTTTATCGACACAAGTAAATAAACATTTTTGGCAGGTGTGTTCTTTGATATAAACTCGATCACACCCAGGGCAACCACCACATTTTTCGTTATGAGGACAAATAGGACAAAGTTTAGTGTCACACAGCGGCAAGGGCCATCGCCATCCTTTCCCTCAGATAACGAATATACTTCTGTTCCTCCGGAGAAAGTCCAGTTAGCCGATCAATGATTGGGACCTCTAAGGCCAAGTTTCGCAAAAGTCGAATGTGATCTTGGGCTTGTTGCGAAAACTGTTTTGGATCAACCAAGGATTCAATGAAATCTTCATCACCAAAAATGTTAAGTTGTTTTGCTGACATTCAGGAAATCAAGCCTCCGATCCGTCCCATAAGAAAATTCATCGACCATAAACCACACAGTCATCAACCCTTAGGGTTGCTCTAGACCAGCTAGACCAGATCTCATGGAGTATTAAAAAAAACCGATTTACAGTATATAATCTTACAATGATGTAGGCAAAACCACCGCACTTAGCGAATACCCATCCAATTAATCGGACTGTTCATTTCCCTCACTCTTCCGAATATACCAGGAACATACGTTCTTGTTTATTCTAACAACTTATAATGTTAGAAGCAAGTGTGAGAAAACATTTTTTTAAACTAGCTATTCATAAGTCAACGACCCCCACTTCTTCAAGTGGGGGTCGTTGACTTATGAATAGCTAGTTAATTCCACACTTAGGATATACATTAGTCAATCCCTTAATCGTTTGCCGCAAAAAGGACAATAATTAATCAAAATATCTACCGAATCTGCTTCATAAAACTCTATTTCAAAGTGCCATCCGTCTAATTCGTTTCTCATAAAAAACTTTTTAACGTCAGGTTCATCGTTTTGAGCATCGGACATTTTAGGACAACTATGACTATCTTGTATAAAACCACCTTGGGAATTCTCATTTATAAAAATGTCAACTTCCTCTTCGGTAAACTTTTTTATTGAAAAGTTTTGAAGCTGTTTTGTGAAAACTTCACAGAAACTTTCAGAAAAATTGTCTGGAACCTGAACAATTAATAAAGTCTTTAGTCGACTTTCCCAAACAATTTGAAATGGAAAGGTAATTGATCTAAGATATTGACAAAATGACCTTATCTGAATATTGGGCTGATCATCCTCGCCATTGCGTGAGATTTTATAATAGTCAAAATTATTACTATAGAAGCCATTTACCATGCCATAGCTTCCCCCCTTGTTTGAATTTCTGCTATCATTTCAGAACTTATACTCCATATATTACCGCATCTTCTATCAAGGTATCAATAAAAGTAAAAAATATATTTTGTCTCCTTACTCCACCTTGATATCGGCAAATTCGAACACTTCGAATTCACGTCCATTTTCCCTAACCATAACTTTCATCTGCCCATTTGGGCTAGAAATACCATTTGTCTTCCAATTACATCCTCCTTCAGGGTGGAGGAAATATCCTATGCAATGATTAAAGGCACTACTTCCACTCATATAATATTTTTCAAATTCACCTACTAAGTTAATTCTTCCGCACTGTGGGCACTTAAATTTCCAATCATTCATATCATCCCCGAATCGGCGACGTCCTTCCGCCAGCCATTCCCTCCTTGTTTGTCTGATTATTTTCGGCTTGTTGCCGATACTGTCCACTTCTTTTAATTTATCGAGAACAAAATCCGTTAACTCTTGATGAGGCGTAGCCGCATGACAAGTTGTTATCACTCCATCATGACCATCCTGTATAATTTTTAAAAGTCCAACTGCTGCTCTAGTGCTTCGAATCTCCTGGAGTGCAACGCGATCAACATTCATTGGTACAGTATGTTCAATATTGTCATAAAGACTCTTAAGATCTTGATCATTTTGTTCGCTGTAATAATCCCAAACTTTTGTTTCACTTAATGCCTGATAATAGACTTTATCCCACTCATTAATTTCACAAAAATATATTCTTTCATTTTTTTGCATATCCAACATTGGAGACACCGTGAGAATTCTACATTTAGCACCTGAGGAAACCCTGCTGTATAAAGATTTACCTACTATATTTTTCATTTTCTAAACTCCCCCTCTAAAATTTCAGTAGTCGTCAGTAATCTATCACATTGATTTTTGTCTCTTCGGATTTTATGGTATCAAATTATTAATTCGACTATCCGGGTTTCGTGGTGTTATCGTTAGTGAATAATGTATGTTATGTACATAGTTTATAAAGACACTGTAGGTCCAAGATACATTGGCCTATCTTCAATTACGTGTAGAGAGGTTAAAACGTACAATGGTAAATTGAGAAATTCCTTGAACATTTACCTTTTCTACCTCCTTCTTCGCCTGGTTAATCATTTGCTCCTTAATTTTGTTAAACCATCTCCGGTGGCTATTCTTTATATTTATAAACCCCTTACGATCTGCCACCACACGATACTCCTGAAGTTCACCACTCACCCAAGCACGAGGCAGGTAAAGCCACCATAGCTCATATTTGATCGATAGCTTGTCCGCCCAACAGAGTTTGCTGGGACTAATTTTACGCGTTTGCGCATAACTGCGGCTGTGCCCAAGTACTAGTTGCCTATACTCATCTCCGAACATTCGTCCTACCCATTCCGCACCGGCTTCAGGATGCTTCAATCCTTCATCACCGTCCATATTTTTCATACCCCAGTAGCCAATATCGTGAAGAGCAATACAAACTGTTTCAGTCCAACTAGGAGTACCATAGAGCTCTTTCCACGCCAGCCATACGGTGATTGGGTGCCATATAAATTGATGAACGCCAAATAATAAACTCCGGGTACCTCTTGAGCCAAACATTTTCACCTTACCTCCTCCTCTCCTTGAGCCCATGAAAAAATACCACCTAACGCAATCACCAAAGTGACTAAAATTAACACTTTGATCAATTTGCATTCTCCCTTCTCCTCTAGCTTATTTTTTTGAGTCCTCCATCTGGACTGATTGAGTATACTGAAACTTTATTTTCGAAGACCTTAAATTCAGTGCAACAATCTGAGCAGAAATACTGATCTTTGCCGATACATCTTACCGCCCGGCTCTGACACAGAACACATTGTTTTTGTGTTTCGTAAGAACCCCGGATTCGTTTTACTTGATGCTTCAGCGTTATATTTTCCGACTTGCCCTTTTTGCCCATCTTTTCACCTTCTCCTCCTAAATTCAGTTGTCACTAGCGCATAGTCACAAATAAAATTTTTCATATTTACTCAATCTCGTGCTTGTGCTAGTCTTTCCCATCGCTGCTATACTACTGTCCCCTTTTGGCAACCGTTTAGCACTTTTCATATTTTCTCTATTCGTCCATAAATTTCCTACTTGTTCAAGCGTTATGATACTATTTTTCAGATAGTCGTCAAGAATTGGTTTCAAGTAGGCAATCAAACTAGAAAGATCGTTTTTGATAACACACCTTTCTAGTCCGGCTATGACAATGGACTCCGGATCGTGACAATCCGGGAACGCTCGAAACTTTGTACACCAATCTATCAATTTGGTGCGTTCGAAATTGCATAGTTCACGTTTTAGATTTATCTCAGCA
>OMOF01000115.1 GCA_900290375.1 Candidatus Desulfosporosinus infrequens | reverse complement strand
ATCAAACAAGACAACATCTACATCAAACATGACAACAACTACATCAAACACGACAACACAAGACACATGTAGCTTCAATACAGCAAAGGCAGACAATCTTGAACGCTTATACAAAGAACAAATCAGCTCACTAAATGACATTCAACGTTCATTTGAAGAAACTACACTAAAAGAAGACTGCAGAAATGAAACAGAACTTAACCTTTTCAGAACAGTTAGAAAAGAACTAACTCAGTTCTATGTTTTCGGCTCCAAATGTGTCAACATGACAAAGAAAATTAAAGAAGGACAAACAGACTATTTGATCAGAACTAATGCAGACTTTATTCCAAACAGACTTCCAGGCCATTTCATACAGGAACTAAATAAGAAATTGAAAGGCACTACAGAAAATGTTAACGCTCAAATGTACAACATGACAATTGATTCGTGTATGAAACACTTAATGACTGCAGAAGGACTCACACGAAACACTCCACGCTCAATCCTTGCTAAAGCGTGGCGTACAGTTAAACGTAGTAATAAAGACAACGCTAGAACCGATTTCAGAACTAACAGGAAAAGACAAATCCACGACGAGCAACGAGAAACATACATACATACAGACAGACGACCACATACTGAATACACACAACCTAGAAGAAATGACAGACCTTCGGAAACACAATATAACAGATACCAAGACCGTACAAAAAGAAACCGTCCAACTACCGACACACGATCACAGAAAGGAAGATACTATGATGATCGAGTTGCTGAAGATCGACACAGAGGAAGATACTATAATGATCAAGTTCCTGAAGATCGATACAGACAAAACAGAAACCGAATCCCTTCATACCGCACGAAAACTTACTACCGACAAAATCAAAGAAAACATGACGACAGTGACCTTTCAGATTACACAGACGAAATATTCTCTAGAAGAAACTCTAACTATCATGAGGAGTACCCCACCATAGAAGAAACCCTGGACAGACGAGAGACAAGACGGCATCAAAATTATTATCCGCGTGCAGAAACACATCGTTTAAACTAATTAATAAGACCGGCAACTACACAGAACGGTCTTCTTCTTCACCACCTTCTTATAAGAATAAAAGAAAGAAACATAGAAGTACAAAGCACACTAAACACAACAAACCTCGTCGACGGCTACAACGAGGTAATTCCCATAATAAACGAAATAAAAGAAATCAGATAAAGAAATTTGATAAGATTATAGAAAAGAGTGTAATCACGAACCTGTCTGATACTGTTCTAACTAAATATCAGATTGCAGTATTAAATAAAGGACTTAATTACATTCCATATACTAAGTATTTCTCTTATACACAACTAGATCAAGATATGATACGTTTTGAACGAAAATTACAGCTTTTTCATTTTTTCAGAGATAAAGAAGAAGAAAGTGAAGATGAAATAGACAATACACGTTTAGCATTTGAAGAAAACCCCAATTATTGGCCACATAAACTGAACAAAGACATTACAGAACTATGTAGAGAACTAAAACAAGAAATTTATATACTGTATAAACAACAGCATAAATTTCAAAACCTTACTAAGTATGAAAGAACTGCACTCAAACAATTAAAACAAAATAAAGAACTTATTATTAAGAAAGCAGATAAAAATAGTGGTATTGTCATCATGAATAGATACACATATGAAGAAAAGATTTACACTATGTTGAGAGATGAAAATGTCTATAAATCACTTTCAGAAGATGACAGTCAAATAGTTAAGTGTAAAGTAGATAAACTACTTAAAACGTTATTACATGATAATTGTCTAACCGC
>OMOF01000035.1 GCA_900290375.1 Candidatus Desulfosporosinus infrequens | reverse complement strand
CCAACGATTAACTTAGTAGCAATTTTTAGATCAATAAACCATTTCATTCTCGACACCTCCATTTATTTTATTAGAGTTCACTTAAACCTTCCAACTCCGTATCGTTAAGTACTTTATCTGAGTCTAGCAGGAGTTTCACATCCGTTCCCACTTTACCGATCCCTTTGATATATTTATTCCCTTCCTTAGCCATGCTCGGGGGAACTACTATTTCTTCATCAGGAATAGCTATCACCTCAGAAACACTGTCGACGATGAGTCCAACCGACACCTCATTGATCTCAATAACTACGATACAAGTTCTATCGTTGTACTCTCGAAAGGGCTTTCTAAAACGCAGCCGAACATCCATGACCGGGATAATCTTGCCTCGCAAATTAATGATGCCCTTGATATATTCGGGCATTTCGGGAATTTCAGTGATAGGCTGCAAGCCGACGATTTCAGTGACATATTTGATTTCAATCCCGTAAAAATCGTTGCCCATGCAAAAGGTAAGGAACTTGCCTTTCTGAGTATCTTCGTCCTGATCCTGACTATCTTGTTCGACGATATCTGCCATCTTGCTTCTCCTTTCTCCTAAATATTACGCCGATTGTCTAAAAATAAGCCCCCCGATATCGAGGATCTGGCTTATACTTCCATCTCCTAATAAGGTACACCCAGCCAGACCTTTGACTTTTTTCGTGTTTCGTATATATTCTGGCAGGGCTTTCGCGACGACCTGTTGCTGACCAATTAACGCATCGGCAAAGATACAAAGGGTTTTGTTGTCTTGTTCCACCATAATGATGATCCCATCCGTAAACTGGGTCACGTCCGTATTGACATGGTAAATTTCATGTAAACGGAGGATTGGAAAACATTGTCCTCGAACCATCATCATCTCATTATTATCCGGATCGACAATCACCTCTGTCATTTTTGGCCTAAAGGACTCCTTAATCGCGGTTGTCGGTATGGTATAGCGCGAATCTCCAACTTTGATGTTCATCCCATCAATGATAGCAAGGGTTAGCGGAATTTTGAGTGTAATAATCGTTCCCTTTCCAGGTA
>OMOF01000217.1 GCA_900290375.1 Candidatus Desulfosporosinus infrequens | reverse complement strand
AAGAAAAGAAACTGTTGTTTAAAAACTTCATATTGTTATTGTTAGCGATAACGGCAAACTTAGTGAAAACTAAGGACGCAAAGCTATGGGTCTTCCGGGTAAAGCTGATGACTGCCAAGCCACCGAAATAACTACTGCTGCACCTCTTATCGCTAATCCTTTCGAGGATTGGCGATTTTTTGTTTTTCAGGACTAAATAAAAATTTAAGGAGATGACGATTGAAATGATGAAATATATACTTATATATTTATTCGTTATGGCAATAATCTTAATTTTTAACTATGGTGCTCATTCTGGAGAAAGAATGGAAAATGAATTGCAAGAATGTGACGTAGATTCTACTCAGAAAAAGAAATCTCTGAGTAGAACTGATGAACACACTTATTCCGGTAGAATTACTCATGGTACCATCTAACAATAACTTAAAGGAAATATAAAGAAACCTAAGGGAATATAGAAAAACCATCAGGGAAGAAAAGAAGAAAAGAAACTGTTGTTTAAAAACTTCATATTGTTATTGTTAGCGATAACGGCAAACTTAGTGAAAACTAAGGACGCAAAGCTATGGGTCTTCCAGGTAAAGCTGATGACTGCCAAGCCACCGAACCAACAAGAGATGCCTGAGTCGCTTCGCCTTTTTAAGGCTAAGCGACTTTTTTTAGTTTTTAACTGTGCTTTTATCGCTTTACCTTTTTAAGGTTTAGCGATTTTTTATTTTCCGATGTTAGAAAATTCCAGATGTTTTAAAAAGCAAAATTTAGAGGAGATGAACATTATGATGTTAACAAATAAAGTTTTAAAGTTAGTCTTAGTTTTAATTATATCGATTACCTCGTTGGCAGCTAATCCGTTTCAAGCCCTGGCTAATGGGGAAACGACGATGAATTTAACCCAGCTTCAGGAGGCAATCAAGGTTGATATGATCGATAGAGAATCGAATTTTACAATTCATTACGACGGGAATTCAGCCGAAATGATGAAGAGTCTGGGAGATGTCACTAAACAGGCTGAAGGAAGCGATGATTACCTGAGCTTATCTTGGAAAAATATCGGGTATAAAATCTCTGGAGTAGATGGGAACGCGGATATCAATTTTACTATGGACTACTTGACCACAAAGGCACAAGAGGATTACGTTGATGCCCAAGTTAAACAAATTGTACCAACCCTTATCACTTCAACAATGACTGATTTTGAAAAAGAAAAAGCCATCCATGACTGGATTATCAAAAATGTTTCCTATGATTACGTAACGGAACAAAGAACTGCCTATGCAGCCTTGAAAACCGGGAAAACAGTGTGTGCTGGGTATGCTATGTTAACCGAAAAAATGATGACAGAGGCTGGAGTAAATAGTATCATTGTTACTGGTAGTATTCCGGGAGGGTTACATGCTTGGAATATGGTGCAAGTTGGTGGTAATTGGTATCAGTTCGACGCAACTAATGACGCTGTCAGTGCCGACACGACCAAGTACTATAATAAAACAGATGATTATATGACCCAGTGCGGTTTTGTTTGGGATAAAACAAAATTCCCTCAAGCAGTTACCAACTGATCTAGTTAGGAAACTACATAAAGCACATTCAAGAAAATATCCAAGGCATTTTTGACTTGTTATTTTCTTGCATATGCCTAAAGTAATGCGCGGATTATAATCCTTGGTTGCCTGTAACAAATAGGCAGGCCAAGGATTTGTTTTTTGCTTGGAAATCTAGTTGTGATATTATAGTCACAGATACCATCCAATGAAGCGTAAAGCGAGTCAATATATGGAAGGAGAAAAATATGGGCAGCATTTTAATCACTGGTGGTGCAGGGTATATCGGAAGCCACACTGTTCAGGTTTTACGCGCTCAAGGCGCCCAAGTTGTTGTGTTAGATAGCTTGGTTACAGGACATAGAAAAGCAGTCCCAGAAGAGGTCCCCTTTTATCAGGGAGATATCTCTGATTCTGGGCTGGTCAGGACTGTGGTAGAAGACCATGGGGTTGAGGCGGTCATTCACTTTGCGGCGCGTAGCTTAGTGGGTGAGTCCATGTTAAAGCCGGATCTGTACTTCTATGAAAATACAGCTAAAACGAATTTGTTGGTCGCGAATCTCTTGCAGTTAGGGGTTAATAAGATTGTTTTTTCGTCTACGGCGGCGGTTTACGGACTCCCTGAGGTAGTCCCTATCTCGGAGGAAGTACCGACAAACCCAATCAATCCGTATGGATTATCCAAACGGATGATTGAAGAGTCGTTTCACTGGTTAGAGAAGGCGTACGGCCTAAAATGGGTCGCTTTACGCTACTTTAATGCAGCTGGGGCGTCTTTAGATGGCTCGATCGGTGAGGAGCATTTGCCCGAGACGCATTTGATTCCCTTAGTCCTTAAAGCTGCGCTTGGACAGCGTGAGGGGATTCAGGTCTTCGGCACGGACTATAACACGATGGATGGAACTTGTATTCGTGATTACATCCACGTTTTGGATTTAGCGGAGGCACATGTACTGGCACTCAAAGCCTTAGAGCGACAAAGTGCTAGCGGCATATTTAATGTCGGGACAGGTCAAGGCTATTCGGTACGAGAGGTTATTAAGAGCGCGAAAAAGGTAACTGGTATCGATATCCCGGTGGTTGAAGGTCCGAGACGTTCGGGAGATCCAGATGTGCTGATTGCCAAGGTAGATAAAATCGAAAAGGCCCTCGGTTTGAAGGCTAAATACAGCGATTTAGAAACGATTATTGCTTCGGCTTGGCAGTGGCATAAAAATAATCCGCACGGGTATTAATCTTTGAGCTAAGCGGAAGAGAATCAGGGTCGTAGGGCGAAAAAGGCTATCGCAATTAGTCCAATGAGCACCGCAACTGCTATAATAAGAACGTCCTGACGAGTGGGTAATTTAAAGATGGAACCTTGAATTTTTTTCCATGGCATAAAATCTCACTCCTAACAGTTCATGGGGTACATTATTCTAGGCTAAAGAACATTATTCCTCCTTTTTAGCTCCTAAGTTAAAAAACTTATTTGAATATTGAGTTGTTGGTTATTCTTGTAAACGAAAAATTAATTTTATTTGACAAATGAAGTGACAAAATGCTAAAATGTTTTAATGTGGTGGCTTCTCACCGCAACCGCTCGAATCAGGTATTAACGTGGGTTTTTGTTTTTTAAAAACCCTGACCTGCAATGGCGAGTCTAGGGCATGGGAGGTGTAATAAAAATGTACGCAGTAATTGAAACCGGTGGTAAACAGTTTAAGGTTCAAGAAGGTGACGTAGTTTACGTCGAGAAATTGGATGCTAACGTAGGAGATGCCGTGACGATTGATAAGGTTCTCCTCGTGGAAAAAGATGGTGTGGTTAAAGTAGGAACCCCTGTTGTGGCTGGTGCTACAGCAGTGCTTAAAATTGTGGAGCACGGCAAAGGGGCGAAGGTTATTATCTTCAAATTCAAAGCCAAAAAGAACTATCGACGTAAGCAAGGACATCGTCAACCCTACACAAAGGTTGTTGTTGAAGCGCTCCATGCGTAGGATCCAAGCTGGGATTCATTTCATAGTTTGGGCAGATAGTCAAGGGCGAATTCGCGAGTTTGAGCTGTCAGGACATGCTGGGTTTGCGGAAGAAGGCCAAGATATTGTCTGTGCGGGTGTTTCGGCACTGAGCATAGCTGCCATCAATGGGTTGGAATATTTCTTGTCGGTAGTTCCTAAAGTTCAGGAGGCGGAGGGACATCTCACCTGCCAGCTTGGGGGAGTTGCTGAACAAGAATTAGAGAAAGCTCAGTGGATTTTGCAAACTATGAAGTTAGGCATTGAACAAATACAAATGGCTTATGGTCAAGACTATATATTCATAGATCGAAGGAGGTGGACTCCATGCTAAAAATGAATCTTCAACTTTTCGCCCATAAAAAGGGGGTTGGTAGCTCACGTAATGGTCGTGATAGCAACGCTCAACGTCTCGGCGTAAAACGTGGGGACGGTCAATTCGTATCCGCTGGTACGATCATCGTTCGTCAACGTGGAACGAAGTTTCATCCCGCTAAAAACTGTGGACTGGGTAAAGATGATACCTTATTTGCTCTGATCGACGGTTATGTTAAATTCGAGCATAAAGATCGGTTGCATAAACAAGTTAGCATTTATGCTGAGCGAACTACACCAGTAGCTGTAGCCCAATAAGCTGTCTTTTCTTCGCCCCTGGGTTTTCCCAGGGGTTTTATTCGTGTATGTTGCACTAGGACACCCTCATGAGGTTATCTGAATGGAAAGGAAAACGATAAGATGACAGACGTTGAAACCGTTTTATTGTTGGAGCTTTTGCAATGGTACCGTCTACAAAGGCACGATTTTTTGAATCACTGTCAAGTGATTATGGGTAATATTCAACTTAACCAACCCGAGAAGGCGCTGGCCTACATGCGGGAGATGCTCTCTGTGCCGGAACAAGAACAAAAGATAGCACAAATATCACAACCCCACCTTACGGCAATTTTGCTGAGTTTTATTATTCGTCTTAGGCAGGGCGGAATTAAGGCTACGCTTGACTTTCCTGAGGAGATGAAACAGGAAGCCTTTTGGCAAGACCATTGGCGAAAAGACTATGCGGATGCCCTATACGGGTACACTAGAGAATGCTTGGAAGTTTCTTCACGTTCTATACAGTTAAAAGATTTAGATGCTGAAATAATTTTGTACGATGAACTAGGAGGATTATCTTGCCAGTTTATCTTGTTGGATGAGGAAAATGTTCTCTTCGATAGAATGGCTAAGTTTATGATAGACCCCAGATAGGGCGCTAAATTTAAGATGGGAATAATTAAGGAGAATCAAGTATGTTTATGTTTTACGATCAGGCAAGAATCTATGTTAAAGGTGGAGATGGCGGGGCGGGGGCCGTGGCGTTTCGGCGAGAGAAATATGTTCCTGAAGGGGGTCCGAGTGGCGGAGACGGCGGACGTGGGGGGAATATTATTTTTATTGGGGACGAAGGCTTAAGAACGCTCGTGGATTTTCGCTATAAACGGCATTATAAAGGGGATCGGGGGGATCATGGGCAGGCGAAAAATATGAGCGGGAGGAGCGGGGAGGATTTTGTGCTGCGTATTCCCGTGGGAACGGTTGTCTTGGAGGACGGTAGCGGCGAACTTATTGCGGATATAACCGAACATGGACAGCGTGTCGTGGTGGCTGCTGGTGGACGGGGAGGAAGGGGTAACGCCCGTTTCCTGAGCAATACGAACAAAGCGCCAACCTTAGCTGAAAATGGAGAACCTGGCGTGGAACGTTGGTTGCGTCTGGAGTTGAAGCTTTTAGCCGATGTTGGGCTGGTCGGTTTCCCGAACGTGGGGAAATCAACGCTGATCTCCCAAGTCTCGGCGGCAAAACCAAAGATCGCTGACTATCATTTCACCACCTTAATTCCTAATTTGGGCGTGGTTGAGCTCGAGGATGGACAGAGTTTTGTCATGGCCGACATTCCAGGGCTCATCGAGGGTGCTCATTCGGGTGCTGGTTTGGGGCATGAATTTTTACGCCACACTGAGCGGACCCGTTTGATTCTGCATGTTTTGGATATCTCCGGTTCGGAAGAACGGGATCCACTGGAGGATTTGCGGATCATTCAGGATGAACTAAGGCTCTATAGTCCGGCGCTTGCTCTGCGACCTGTAATCATTGTGGCTAACAAGATGGATATTCCTGGTGCGGATGAACATCTGCTGCGCTTGCAAGAGGTTGTTGCCGAAGGTCAGGAAATATTCGCAGTTTCTGCAGCAACCGGGGCAGGGTTGCAAGCGTTGATTTATCGTATTGCCCAGCTTTTACCGGATACCCCGGTACCTGAGATTTTGAACCTGCCTGCTGAACACCTGGTTACGAAAGCAGAGACGGACAAGCGATTTGAAATCCTTAAAGAAGAGGACCTCTTTCTGGTGGTCGGGAAGGAAATCGAAAAACATGTGAAGATGACCTTTTTTGATCGGGAGGCAAGTGTCTATCGTTTTCAAAATATTTTGAAAGCTATGGGGATCGATGACGCTCTTCGGGCACAGGGAATTAAAGCAGGGGATAAAGTCGAGATCGCGGGCGTCAAGTTTGATTGGGAGTAATGTTTAGGGGGAAGATAGTACGTGTTAACTGGTAAACAAAAACGTCATTTAAGATCTATGGGAAATGAAATGGATCCGCTGTTGCAAGTGGGTAAGGGTGGAATTACGGAAATGGTGGTCAGCCAAACGGATGAAACTCTGGAAGCTCGAGAACTCATCAAGTGTCGGGTGTTGCAAAATAATCCGGAAGAGCCCAGTGTTGTGGCGGCTGAACTGGCTGAACGGGTTAAGGCTGACTTGGTCCAGGTGATTGGACGAAATTTCTTGTTGTTTAGACCGTCCAAGAATAAGCCTGTGATTGTTTTACCGTGAATTAAATAGCTCTACACTGTCCCTGATCGATGCATGGTTTGTCATGTGTCTGTTGGGGATTGTTAATACCCTCCTTAAATGAAAATATAGTAAGAAAAGATCGAATATTGAGATAAAAACGCGTTGATGCAAAAAAGCGCGATAATATAAGTATATTTAGAATATTAAACAAAGATAATTAGAGATATTTTGGTTATATACGTAGAGGGATACTTGTCTTGAAAATGGAATAATATACCTATTAAGGGGCGTACTGCTAATGGTCGCCGGAAAGGAGGTTGCTATTGAACAGGAGAACTTGTCCCAGCTGTGGAGGTAGGTCCTATTCCTCCAGCGATGGGGCGGTCTGGGATTGCCCTTATTGTGGGCGTGACATGGGTCATGTTTCGAACGAGCTCTGTAACACCACAGAAGATTTCCGAGCAGAGGAAACGTTTCCGGATGAGCTTCAGATAACGAGGGGTGTGCTCAAGTCGGAAAATGTCTGAGCCTCAAGGGCCGTCACCGCGCTCTCTGCTTTGGTTCTGGTAGGTAGCTTTTAGTTCGTCCCATAACTGTGCCTAAAGGTACGGTTATGGGACTTTTATGCGGGCATGATTTGTCAAAGTATGATATAATAAGATGTTCTACAGCTTTTGCTAAGGGGAAGAGGAAGAAAAATGAACGTCTTAACGGCTGAGAATCTGACGAAAAGTTACGGTGAAAAAGTACTTTTTACCGATATTTCCTTTGGGATTGAAGATGGGGAGAAAATAGGGATCATCGGGGTTAATGGAACGGGGAAGTCCACGTTGCTGAAGATTTTGGCTGGCCTTGAAGTGCCGGAACAGGGCAAAGTTACGACCGGAAATAGTGTGCGCTTGGAGTACCTCCCTCAAAATCCGGAGTTTGAAGATACGGCGACGGTTTTACAACAGGTCTTTAAGGGGAATTCTCCAGTGATGCAATTGTTGCAGGAGCATGAACTGGCTTTAGAAAAGCTTAATGCTGATCCGGAGCAACCCAGGCTGCAACAAACGTTGATCGCTCTTGGGCAACGGATGGATGAGCTGGACGCTTGGCAGTTGGAAAACGAAGCGAAATCGATTCTGAGTAGGCTCGGAATTTCCAATTTTGATTCCTTAGTAGGGACGCTGTCGGGGGGCCAGAGAAAACGGGTGGCTCTGGCGAGTGCGCTGATTAACCCAACAGATATACTGATCTTGGATGAGCCGACGAACCACATTGACAATGATACGGTGGATTGGTTAGAACAGTACTTGAACAAACGCAAAGGTGCGTTGGTCATGATTACACATGATCGCTATTTTCTGGACCGCGTCGTGAATCGGGTGTTGGAATTAGACCAAGGAAAACTTTATCCCTACCCTGGAAATTATAGCCGTTTCTTGGAATTAAAAGTGGAGCGGGAAGAGCAAGTTGAGGCAACTGAAAGAAAACGCCAAAACCTTTTTCGCAATGAGCTGGCTTGGATGCGCAGGGGTGCCAAAGCCCGTACGACCAAGCAAAAGGCCAGGATTGATCGTTTCGAGCAATTACAAGCGGCTAAACCGTCGGAGTACGCGGATCGGATTGAAATGCTAGCTGGGTCAACCCGCTTAGGAAAGAAAATTTTGGAATGTACGCATGTACAAAAAGGCTTTCCGGACCGAGGGGTCGTGCTCCAAGATTTCAATTACATTCTCTTGAGGAACGATCGGATCGGGATTATCGGCCCTAATGGGAGCGGTAAATCGACTTTATTAAATTTGATCGCTGGGCGTCTGACGCCGGATGCGGGCAGCATCGAACTGGGTTCTACGGTCAATATGGGGTATTTCACGCAGGAAAATACGTATTTGAATCCGGACCTGCGTGTGATTGATGAGATTAAAGCGGTGGCTGAAGTGATTCCCACGGCCGAGGGCGGATTTTTGACCGCATCTCAAATGTTGGAGCGGTTTTTGTTTTCCCCGGCTGTCCAATGGACCCAGATCGGGAAGCTTTCGGGAGGGGAAAAAC
Source organism: Candidatus Desulfosporosinus infrequens (assembly GCA_900290375.1). Classification (GTDB taxonomy): domain Bacteria; phylum Bacillota; class Desulfitobacteriia; order Desulfitobacteriales; family Desulfitobacteriaceae; genus Desulfosporosinus; species Desulfosporosinus infrequens. The sequence goes on along the minus strand of OMOF01000217.1, from coordinate 1,110 downwards.
GTAGGCTTTATCTGTTGAGGATTTTGATGGGAGCTCCGAATGTTCTCTTATTGGATGAGCCGACGAACGATTTAGATATACAAACGTTGACTATTTTGGAAGGTTATCTGGATGACTTTCCCGGTGCCGTGATTGCCGTTTCCCATGATCGGTATTTTCTCGATCGAATCGCGGATAAGATTTTCTCCTTTGAAGGGGAAGGGGTAGTTCGGTCGTACGTGGGAAATTACTCGGACTATCGGGAACAAGTTTATGCGGCTGAGCAAGAGGTCGTGCAAGCCACTAACTTTGCTGCTCTGGCGAAAACTTATCGGGCAACGGGCGTCCTGCCGGCAAAAGAAGAGCCGGAGAGGAAGAAAGAACGCCCGCTCAAAATGACCTTTAAAGAGCAACAAGACTATGCGCAAATTGATGCCCAAATTGCGCAGGTTGAAGAGGAACTGCGCCATAATACTCTACAAATGAATGATATGGGGAGCGATTTTGGCAAGTTGACGGAGTTGGTTGGGGTACAACAAGTCCTGGAAAGTAAGCTGGATGACCTGCTGGAGCGTTGGACGTATCTCAATGAACTGGCGGAAAAAATAGCCCAAAACAAGGAATCGATTTGAATAAAATGATTTCGCTGCAGAAAGTCTAAAAACACTATAAAATATCAAGTCACTGCAATTATTTTGGTGTCATCCTGAGCGAAAGCGAAGGATCTAGGGCTTAAGATCCTTCGCTTTCGCTCAGGATGACACCAAAANNNATACAATAAAACCCAAATTATTGGAGGATTATAAAACCTAAATTATTGGAGGATTATAAAACCCAAATTATTGGAGGATTATAAAACCTAAATTATTGGAGGATTATAAATATGGATGAGAAGATGCTTGACGCGATGAAACGAGTCGTGGAAGAAAAAAAGTTGAAGAGTGCCCAACAAGGTGGACCGTCTAAAGCTGTGCAGAAGATCGGGGAGAAGAGGAAGGGTACAAAACGTCGCAAGGTCGGCGGAATGTTTGATAAATAAGGAGAGAAGTTTAGTTTTATGAGTATTTTAAATGTGGAAAATGTTAGTCAAGGGTTTGGTGGGCGCAAAATTTTAGAGGAAGTTAGCTTTCG
>OMOF01000227.1 GCA_900290375.1 Candidatus Desulfosporosinus infrequens | reverse complement strand
CTAGGAAGTATCACTCCTTACATCCAAACTTCCCTATCACCTGCAACTTCGGGAATCCTCAACGCTGTTAAAGTTCAAGCAGGGGATATTGTGCAACCAGGGCAAGTTTTGGCAAGTATTGATACGAGCGTCCTTCAAGCTCAGCGCGATCAAGCGGCTGCCAACACCACCGTAGCCCAGTCTCAACTGGGTGCTACAAACCAGGGCACAGATAATTCTCTGAGCCAGTCACAGTCTGCTTTACAAGCATCTCAAACTAATTTAACCAATTCTCAATCAGCAGCTACAGCTACAGTAACTAGTGCTCAAAAGGCTTTGGTTACTGCACAGACCCAGTTGGACAACGCTAATGTCCAGTACGCCGATGGAGTTAAACAAGCTCAAACGGCGCTCGATGCCGCCCAGGCTGCCTTGGATGCCGCTAATACACAAGCTCAAACTGGGCTTGCTTCTGCCCAAGCCACGCTGGATGCCGCTAATACCACTGCTCAAACGGCGCAGGCTAACCTAACGTCAACCCAGAATGCTTATAATACAGCTAATCAACAGTTGCAGAGGGCTCAGCAGATGGCGCACTCTACGACGGATCCAAGTCTCTTAGCCGCACAGGCTACTTTGGAACAGTCGGCGATTGCTTTACAAAATGCTCAGAATAATATAACGAATGGCAATGCTGCGGTAACTAAGGCTCAGGCAGATTTATCAGATACTAATGCTGGTTTACAGGCCACTGTGACCAAAGATCAGGCGGCTTTGGTAGCTGCCCAAACGGCTTTACAGGCCGCCCAAGATTCAAAGGCGGTACAGACGGCCCAAGCCCAAGTTGTTCAAGCCCAAGCTGCTGTGGACGCTGCTAACACCACGTCTGCCAATTCTGTTGCGGCAGCCCAGGCGAGTGTAAACCAATCCCAGACCAATTATCAGACCCTAATTAACAATCCTCAAGCTCCAGTCGGGGCTTCTCAGGTCCAGGCTGCTCAAGCTGGGATTAAGGTCTATGAGGCCCAAATTAATGATGGACAAATCACTGCTCCGGTAGGTGGTTATGTCACTGCTGTTAGTGCGCAAGTTGGCCAG
>OMOF01000031.1 GCA_900290375.1 Candidatus Desulfosporosinus infrequens | reverse complement strand
ACAATTGGCGCAAGCGATCATAATCCCCCCAAAAGGGAGGAACGTCTTGCTCAGAAAGATACTTGATTTTAATCCCTTTTTTCACTGCGATTGTCTGAAGACTTTTTACAGCGTCCTCAAGAAGGTTTGGAAGATGAAGCTTTTCTTTCTTGATTGTAATTTTGCCGGATTGAAGGCGAGAAAGCTCCAAAAGGTCTTCTACCAAACGTTCCAGGCCGCGCGTTTCAGAAAGCATCCTTTGGTGGTAACGCTTAATCTCCTCGCTATTTTCAACCGTACCATCTACCATTGCTTCAAGAGAACCACGGATGACGGTCAGCGGAGTACGAAATTCATGAGAGACATTGGCCACAAAATCCCGGCGTAGTTGTTCAAGACGCTCGCTTTCACTGATATCCTGCACCAACGCAACGCTTCCTGTTACTATTCCAAGGTTGTCCACAATGGGTGATAGAGTAAACATAAGCTTTTTACCCAACCAATCTTTAAGTAGTTGTGAGGGCTTCTTCTCTTCCATAACTCTAATAAGCTGGGCCTCAATTTCTAAATTATTGAGGTCCTTTTCCACGTCTTCATTTAAGTAGGGATGAGGTCTATTCATAATTTCCGAGAGTGCGGAATTGACACTTATTGGCTTAAGGGTCATGTCAAAGGCAACGATTCCTTCTGAAATGCTCGCTATGATGTCCTTGAGTTTTCCTTTCTCCTGAAAAAGCTGGTTAATCGTATAGCCCAGCTTCGAAGCCAGCAGGTCAAGGGAATTCCCAAGCTGCCCTAATTCATCCTTGCGTCCGACTCCTGTTCTAGCGGAATAATTTCCCCGCGTGATTTCCAGGGCGGTAAGGTTCATAGCCTTCAAGGGACGGGTAAAGAGCAGAGAGTAGAAAATGCCCATGCCAATGGCTAGAACGAGTGCGGCAAGAAGACTGATCGCCAAAATACTAACTGCTTTATTCACTGTTGCTGTAATCCCTGTTACAGGAGAATGGAGAAGCACCGAGCCAATCACCCGATGGTCGGAATCAATGATAGGAACGCCCACAGTAAGCGTGGCTTCGTTATAGACACTGCTGAAACTTTCACTGACCGATTCCTTACCATTTAGAACCTCTTGAATTACGTTTTCAGCCTCCGCGGGCAGCGGCTCTGAATTATACGCGTGACCTTGCCCCATGCCTGGTCCAAAACCGAAATTTTGTCCATTACCCTTACCATTACCCTTACCCATACCTGTTCCCTTGCCGGATATTAAGGAGGGGTTCCCCTTACTGTCTGTAATCCATACTTTCGCCTCGGCCATCGTATCAAGGAAGCGCATTGATCCAGCGAAACCTCGAATCTGACCATTATTTTGTGAGTTCTCGGCCATGACCCCCGCTATGCTTCGTGCACGTGTCAGCATAGTTTGTTCCCGGCTTTCAAAAGTATATTGCCTGAACATCTGAATAAATAATAGGCCAATGGTCATCATCGAAATGAGCACAATTACGACAAAACCCGCAGTTAACTTGAAAGCGATTCTCTTTTTAAACATGCTTCACCTCAAATTTATAGCCAACGCCCCAGATGGTTTTTATATCCCAGTTAAACTGTTCAGAAATCGATAATTTTGACCTGAGCCTTTGAATATGAGTGTCTACCGTACGGGCATCGCCAAAATACTCATCCCCCCACACGCTGTTTAAGAGGTTATCCCGAGAGAAGACCTTTCCTGGGTTGGACGCCAAAAGCCAAAAAATTTCGATTTCCTTCTTTGTTAGACTAATAGGCTGCCCAGTTAATGTTACTTCATAGTCTGAAATGTTGATTTCCAGACCAGAGTGACGGACAATATCTTTTCTCTGTTCCTCAGAAATATCAAGGCGCCTTAAAACTGCGCGGATTCGAGCCATAACTTCCCCTGGGCTAAAGGGTTTAACGATGTAGTCATCGGCACCAATATCCAGACCCATGATGCGGTCGCCATCATCTCCTTTGGCAGTAATCATAATGATGGGTACATTCGAGCTATTACGGATTTCCTTGCAGACTTCGAAACCATCTATGTTAGGCATCATAACGTCCAAGAGCAAAAGCACCGGTGCGAATTGGAAGAATTTCTTCAAGGCTTCCTTACCATCATGGGCCAAGATCGGAGAAAAGCCCTCTTTGGTAACATATCTATGTAATATTTCGAGGATGGCATCATTGTCATCGGCAATTAGTATATTTTTGCTCAAAAAGATTCCTCCCATTTTTTCTCTTATTCAATTGTAGCATTAAACTAAAAAATATTTGTGTCAGATTTGTGTCATAGGCAAAATTACAAACTTACTCTGAACTTTTGTTAAACTTTTGTCACAATTCTTTTTTAAAATATAAACATGATTCTGCTACAGAAACCTCTTGTCATGCTATTAATATCACGTTTTATTGTCATCCTTCGCTCTCGCTCAGGATGACACCAAAATAATTGCAGTGACTTGATCTTTTATATCATTTTAGACTTTCTGCAGGGGAATCAGAAATAGCCCTTACGAAAGGAGGGTACTTGTTGGGTAAGTATTTAATCGAACTGGAGAAGGTCAATAGAGAAATTAAGTTGGGCAAATCTACGGTTCATATTCTCATAGATGTATGCTTAAAAGTGGAACGAGGTGAGTTTATTGCGATCATGGGCGCGTCCGGCTCCGGGAAGTCAACCCTGCTGAACATCATCGGCTGCTTGGATGAACCGACCTCAGGCTCCTATCTGTTGGATGGTCAACAAATAAACGGCCTCAGCGATGACGCCTTGTCGAGGCTCAGGAACAGGAAGCTGGGGTTTGTCTTTCAAAGTTTTAACCTCCTGTCTTATTACACGGCTCAAAAGAATGTTGAGGTTGCCCTTGCTTATCAAAACCGCAAGGACAGGAGTGCTATTGCCAAAGACCTCTTGGAACGCGTGGGTCTTGGGCACCGACTGAAACATAAGCCGGCGGAAATGTCCGGGGGAGAGAAGCAGAGAATCGCGATCGCCAGGGCTTTGAGTACAAACCCGGACATCATCCTGGCGGATGAACCGACCGGAGCATTGGACAGTAACTCGGGTGATCAGATCCTGCAGATCTTCCAAGAATTGCACCGAGAGGGGAAGACCATCGTCATGGTGACACATGACCAAAGCATTGGAGAAAGGGCTGAACGGATTATCCGGTTTAAAGACGGGAGGATAGACTATGGGGATTCTTGAAACCATGCGCTTGGCTATCGACGGGATCTGGCTCAATAAAATGCGTTCCTTGTTGACCATGCTCGGCATCATTATCGGCACGGCGACGATCATTCTGGTCGTGGCGGTCGGCATGGGCAGCAAAAAAAGCGTCGATAATCAATTTTCGTCGATGAGTGTCACCACTATTTACGTTATGGTTGGCAGTCCAGGTTCGAATATCCAGTCAAAGCTCAGCGCCAAGGATGTGGACGTCATTAAAGGAAATTGTCCCTCCGTGGCAACCGTTGCCCCCCTGCTTTCGGGCAAGGCGGCGGTGAGTTCTGGTTCAACGTCGGACCAAGTAAGTATTGTGGGCGTAGCCTCAGAGTTTAAAGACCAAACCAATCTGACCTTTTCGTCAGGCGATTTCTTTAGCACCGACAACCTTGCCAACAAAGAAAAAGTAGTCATTCTGGGCGCAGATGTAGCCAACACGCTTTGGGGCAGTGCGACCGGTGACTATACCGGACAAATTATTAATATCAATCGGCAGAAGTATACGGTGATCGGCGTGATCAATCGTGTAGGTTCAACGGTGGGTAATACGGATATTGACGGCAGTGTTTTTATTCCTTACAACACGGCTGAAAGATACATTTTGGGAACCACGGCTACACCGCGCTTAACCATTCAGGCTAAAGATGTACAAAGTGTTAACACAGCTACGGCGGAAATTAGCCAGGCCCTCAGGGTAGCGCACAAACTCCGTCCGGACATGAGTGACGACTTTCTAGTCAGGGATGCCGGCAAAAATTTGGTTGCAGCTCAAGATACGGCTCATACAATGTCCATTCTTTTGATTGCCGTCGCCACAATCGTCCTAGTAGTTGGGGGTATCGGGATCATGAATGTGATGCTCGTCTCGGTCCGGGAGCGAACCAAAGAGATTGGCACTCGCCGCGCCCTAGGTGCACGCAAAAAGGATATTCTCCGGCAATTTCTGTTTGAAGCAGTCGCGCTAAGTCTGTTAGGCGGTTTATTGGGCCTAGGATTTGGTGAGGCAGTTATTCCTTTGCTTAAATATTTTAAGGTAGAAACGGTTCGCTCCTTGCAGGGGATTGTGCTCGCTTTAGGCTTCTCAGGGCTGGTGGGGATCTTCTTCGGATTCTACCCGGCCACCAAGGCTGCAAACTCTAAGCCCATTGAAGCGTTAAGGTACGAGTAAAATCGAGGTTCGAGGTTCGTGTACGAGTGAAAAGGTTAAATTTAACATTAAAGTGGAATGGGAAAATTAGTGGAAAAATGAAAGGGTGGTAACTATGATTAAAAACCAGTACTTAGTCAGGATAATTGTTGTAGGTGTACTAACTTTAAGCTTGACCGGGTGCGCTTCCAGTAGCCAACAAGCTACAACAACGGGGCAATCAAGCAGCTCAACTGGCACAGGAGCAGGACAAACCGGCTCACTTATCGATCAAGATCAACCCAATCGGTCAGCGGATGTTTATGGCAAAGTAAAATCGATCCAGGGTAATGTGGTATTGATTGCGAAAATGCAACCTCCTGCGTCTAGCTTATCGGCCGCTGATAAGGCTGCCAGACAACAGCAAATGCAGTCATTGAGCCCTGAAGATCGTCAAAAGCTGCTGGCTTCCCAGGATGTGATGACTGGAAAAAACATTACGATAACTGTTCCGGTGGGAATCCCGGTTAAGCTGAGAATAATAGGTTCTAATGGTCCGACGGTAGAAGATGGAGCCATTAGTAGCATTAAGGCTGGCAGTGTAGTAAACATCTGGACAGACACGTCGGATTCTTCTCTGGCTAAATATGTAAGCGTGGCAAATAGGTAGGATTGTTCGCGGTTTAAGCAATTGAGGTCATTACTTATTTTTTATTTTATTTAAAATGTTACAGTTCTGACACAATTGCTGGTTAAGATAATATTGTACCGGTAGAAAAATTCAAGAATTGAGGTCAATTTACAAAGGAGGTAGTACTGTATGAAAAAGAAACTCGTCGCAGGGGTGCTAAGTGTTGTGTTATTAGTTGGAGGGGCTACGGCAACTGTCGCGGCCACAGATTCGTCAAAACTCGATGAAATCAAGAGTCTGACCCAACAGATGCTTGGCATTCATAAGCAAATATTAGACAAAGAAGTTGGAGCAGGTCTCCTTACCCAACAACAGGCTGACGCTATGAAGAGTTCTATTGACCTGCGCCAACAATACAGAGACCAAGCTCTAGCGAACGGTCAGGTTTTCGGTCCGGGTATGGGAATGCGTGGTGGTGCAACGTTCAATAACGGTCAACCTATGACAGATGATCAGATTAAAGCCTGGGATAGCACTGCGCAAGCTCGCTTGCAAGTACAGGCTCAAGCGATGAAGGCGAACGGCTTAACGGATGAGCAGATTAAAGCTTGGATCGATGCCATGCAAGCCCAAATCAAAGTTCAGGAAGAGGCCATGAAGAAGGGGACCTTCGTTTCCGGAGGCATGGGTATGTCCGGCGGAATGGGTATGCGTGGCGGCAATAGGGGATACTTTGGGGTGCCAAATGCGAGCACCTCGAGTAGTTCAAGTACCACAACGAATTAAATTTGTCGATATCACCGAGCAAATGAAAAAGGTTAAACACCAAAATCAAAAAGGAGCGTGATCTCATGAAAAATTTCAAAAAACTCATTGCAGCTGCCACAATTGTCGGGGTTTTAGGGATGACAGGAGCTGTCTATGCTGCTGTAGGTGCAACGACACCAGCGGGTATTGTAGCCGGTTTGACGGGCAAGTCAGTAGAGCAAGTTACTGCAGAACGAGCCGCAGGTAAAACCTATGGAACCATTGCTAGTGAAGCTGGAAAGTTAGACGAATTCAAAACTGAGATTCTTGAACTGAGCAAGGCGAATCTAGACCAAAGGGTTAAGGATGGTTATTTGACACAAGCACAGGCGGATACGGCTTATAATACTATGAAGGCCAATCAGGTAATCTGTGACGGAACCGGCAGTGCTCGAATGGGCCTAGGAAATGGTACTGGACTGGGTATGGGTGCCGGTGCCGGTCGACGAAATGGTGGCGGAAGAGGCATGAACGCGGGGTGCAGATTATTGCCATAACAGGATCTTTCACTGAAAAGACAGCAGCCATCGGTCTCTTATCCGTCAGAGAGCGATGGCTGTTGTTTTCTACGCACTAAGAAAATCTGACTACTAGAAAATAACCAAGGAGAGTAATGCCCCAGCGATTATAATCCATAGGGTATCAATTTTGGTAAACCGCTGTACTCCAAATGCTGCTAAAGCAAGTCCGCAAGTAGGCAAATCGACTAATGAGCTACCCGTTAATTTAAAAACAACTGCCCATAGCGTCCCGAAAAATGCGGCTACAATTCCGCTAATGACCATTTTAACTTTATCTACCTTGCCAGCTCGATTATAAAGGTCAGAAATAATATTTACAACAGCAAACGAAGGTAAATACATATTTGCCATAGCCAGTGCCGCTCCGAATATACCTGCCACTTTATAGCCAACAAAGGCGGATATAACGGTGACCGGACCTGGTGTTAGCAAGCTCAAGGCTAAAGCTACCCCGAATTCCTTGTCGGTGACAAAATGATATTGATTAACCATAGCATCCTGAATGAACGGCAGCATAGCATAGCCACTCCCAAAGGTTAGCCCACCGATTCCGAATAATGTGTTTCCTAGATTTCGAAATGTGGGACTGTAAGAATTAATAACAAAATTGATGACCAAGAGCACAGCAAGCATAATTAACATACCCACGTATTTCTTCTTACTGAATTCAAACCGAATTGCTGAAACGGCTCTTTGAGAGGACTTTTTTGCAACCCAAAACTTTTTATCCATAACTGCTTTCCAACCGCTGAACTTAAACGTCATGAAGGCAAACACTAAGCTTACAACTCCAGCAGCTAAAAGAAGAGCAAAAATATTGACCTTCAAAAAATACACCAGGACAAACCCGCCAGCCGCTAGGATCGTCAACTGAGGGGTATTTACCCCTTTTTTCCATAAATCAATAATCGTGTTTAAGACAAGTCCTACGACTAAAGCGCCTACTCCTTTAAATAGCGAGGATACTAAAGGAACATTGTTATAATTTAGATAGAGATGTGCAAGAACGATCATGGCCACAAAACAAGGAATCACAAAAAAGATACTCGCCACTAAGGCACCTGGAAAACCCCTGAGAAAGTATCCGATGTAGGTATTTAGATTTACGGTAGGTGCCCCGGGTAAGAGTTGTGAAAGGGCTAATCCGTTCAAGTATTCTTCATCGGTCATCCAGTTTTTCTTGTCAACCAACGATTTTTTTGCTTCTCCTAGAGCTGCTAAACTATAAGAGACAAGCCCTATGTGAAGAAAAGTCTTAGCAATTTCCAAGAGGCTCACCAACCTGGGTTGTTCCAACGACAGGTTAATTTCACTTCCTGTTTTTATTTCCATGACTTACACCTCCTAATTAAATAAACTGTTTACGCAATAATTAGCAGGGGATCATACCACATTCCTCTAGAATTGAAGAACCCTCCGGTCCAGTAAGAAGATCGACAAACGATTGTGCTAGTTCAGAATATTGGCCTTCCTTAGATAAACCAATGGCAAATTCTATTGGCCTACCGTGAATAATTACGTCTTTTCCTGGAATCTTACTTTCTACGGTTACAGAAGCTTGGTCATAAAAATTGGCATAAGCGGGGTTAGAAAGGTTAATCTTCGAGGGTAGGGCTATATATGGAAGTCCTAATTGTTTAGCCTCTGAGGAATAAAGAAAAGCATAATCAACTTTCCCCTTAAACAAAGCACTTGATAGGTCTAATGATTTAGGGTAATTAGAGTAAGGAATGCAAGCGGCTTCCAAAGCTGAGTAGAGACCTAGCCTGTTATAAAATATTTCAGCCAATTGCCAAACCATGAGTGTTCTATAGCCGCGAGGAACAAGGTGATGGTCAGAACGGGCAAAAAATTCGGCTTGAATTGGACGCTCAATGGGAATAGTTAATTCAAATTCACTTACCTTCTCGTCATTCATATGTTCACACCTCAATTATTGTCATGGTGCATATAGATTCAATACAAATATATTCTGCAGCTTTTAATAATTTCCTCTTTGGTAGCAAAAATAATTTTTAGGGAGTAGTTCCATCGAACTACTCCCTAAAATTGACATGAAAGGACCCGCTCGGTAACGGGTTTGGGCTTCGAATTTATCCCCATTTTGTAGAGGAAACAACGGTTGTGTTTATGTTTAAAAAAGGTTGGTATTTCACCAATCTACCATTTCATAGATACAAAACCATCTTCAGTAGCCTCATACGTACCCATGATCACTACACCTGCATCCAATAAATCCTCAATAATATCTTTAAGGTGTAGTGGAAAGCATATAGAATTACTACATCCGGAACGCATCGCTTTTGGAGTCGGGATTAAAGCATAGGGACAGTTAAGTTTTTTAAAGACTTTCTCCGCAGCCATAGCCTGGGTTAAAGAATCAAAGTTAATTAGAGCACGATACTCTATCAGTTCACTATAAAGCATACACAGACTCCCATTCCTAAAAATTAAACTGAAACGAGGAAAATCTATTCTCTTATTTTTGCTGTGCTTTGTTATCGAATTCAGTAGCAATCGTTATGTACGAGATAAGTCTGATTCGTTTTTCTCCTTTGCATTATTTAGCCTAAAACAATCTTTAATATACTGTATTATTATATTATAAACATTGGATGAATTGTACTAATAATTAATGCATCGGTGATCGCCAGAGGAAGATGAGTAATGAAGGATAACACTATTCATTAAAAAGACAAGCTTCTGCAGTTGTTTAAACAGGGTGGGGGTTTAATTTTTTAGAGAAACGTATTGCAATTAATATATAAGAATATTAAGATTAATTAAATTACTTCTATGACAAGTGGCTGACGAACAGTTATAAGGATAAAGGAGGCGGCGCGATTATGTTCGAGATAGCGGTTTTTGGAATCCGGGACGAGTTACCGCCAAGTAAGTGTAGTTGCGGCGGAACTTGTGGTGGTTCAACTTCTAACAAAACCATGGGGGAAATGTACGAAGAATTAGAAAGATTTTTAGTGCAAAGTGATTTAGGTACAGTAGTGCAGTTGCAATTCTTGGATGTATTAGACGACGACTTGAGTGGTCATGACGCAGCCCACGTGATGTTTAAAAATGGGATTGCTTTGCCATTGGTAGCAGTAAAGGGCATTGTTCTTTTCTCAGGCGGTATTAACACAACCATGGTGTATGACGAAATCAAAAAAGCGATGGGCTGATCCCGTTGAACGGATGAAAGGGGTGGCTTCATGATTTATTTGGATAATGCTGCAACGACTTGGCCAAAACCACAGCAAGTTGTGGCAGCCATTGAAGAGGCCCTTGTTCACAAGGGAGGGAATGCCGGCCGGGGAGGGCATGGCGCAGCGATGCAAATGGCTCGACTCATTTATCAGACAAGGGAAGACCTGTGTGTCCTATTTGGTACGAATAATCCGACTCGAGTTGTCTTTACCCAGAATGCCACCCATGCCTTGAATCAAGCGTTATTTGGACTTTTACAACCTGGGGATCATGTCATCACGTCTTCTCTCGAGCATAATGCAGTGGCCCGACCGCTTTGGGCCTTGAAACAGCGGGGGGTTGAGGTGAGTGAAATCCCTGGAGTACCTGGGGAAGAGTTTGATTTTGGAGAGTACAACAAGGCTTTTCGGCCCAATACCAAGTTAGTTGTGACATTGCATGCCTCAAATGTAACGGGCACGTTGTTGCCTGTTGAAGAAATAGGTCAAATAGCCCATGAGCATGGCGCTTACTATTTGTTGGATGCCGCACAAACGGCAGGGGTTTTTCCTATCGATTTAGGACTTCTTTCTGTGGATTTACTGGCATTTCCGGGTCATAAAGGCCTTTTGGGACCGCAGGGAACGGGAGGACTCATCGTCAAGGCGGACATTCGGTTAGAGCCGTTGATTTACGGTGGTACGGGGAGTCGCTCTGAAGAGGATTGTCAGCCGGACTTTCTACCAGATGCCTTGGAAAGCGGCACTATGAACGGCGCAGGTATTGCCGGATTGGGGGCGGGAGTGCAGTACATCCTTAGTGAAGGCGTGGATAAAATAAGGGATAGAGAACAGGCGCTTTGCCGGAAATTATGGGAGGGGTTACGGGAAATTCCGGGGGTTAAGCTTTATGGAAGTGAAATGGTGGAGCGGCGTTCGCCTATTTTAGCCTTTAACATAGGTGAAATAGATTCTATAAAAGTCAGCTTTCTTTTAGAACAGAACGCAGGAGTAATCGCCCGGGCCGGGTTACATTGTGCTGCCCATGCCCACAGGATGTTAGGAACCTTGGAACAGGGGGTCGTTCGATTTAGCCCTTCTCATTTCACGAGCGACGAAGAGATTGTAACGGCTTTGCAGGCGGTAAGAAGGGTTGCTGAAGAGTTGAGCTAATAACGAGTTGCAAGTTATCGGCTTATTCAGCAGATAGAAACTGAGAACTAATTATTCTGGCAAATAGGGTAGCAACAGGGGCATTTGTACTGAAAGGTACAGATGCCCCTGTTGCCACAACTACATTCTCAGACCATTATTTATACTGATTTTCATTTTTCGCTCTTTAAATGATTCTTCTACTAAAAACAAGTGTTGTATGGGAGGAAGGGGTTCGCCATCATCTTCTAAGACTTTTTCAATGAAATATGCGCAGCTAGTTTTGTCTTCTTGTGAATTGCTCAAGGTTTTGTACTTGAAACAGCTTATAAGGTCGTTATTGTCGTTTTACCTAAACCACAGTTACCACATGTTTTCATGTTATACGTCCTCCTTTTGTTTTCTGCAGAGCGGCAAATATAATAACATTATTATATTATACAAATACGATAAATTATACCGATACACATGAAAATCTCTGATCTTCGAGACAACTACGGAGAAATAATAATATAAGTAATAGTGTAAATTAAGTAAAAACGTAGTATTATATTATTATATGATAATTATATAATAATATGGAGGTTAGGAAGGAGCAATTATGAATATTGGAATTTTCCCTTGTCAAGGCCGTTGTAACGTCAGTATGATGACAAAAACGGTGGCTGAATTTTTTGTTGATGACGAAATAATACGCGTACTACCCAATTTAAGTTTATCTCTTGACAACCAAAGTGGTGTTAACGAAAAGTATATTGCCTTAAATGGCTGCCCGGCAACATGTGCTTCCAAGGAATTTGAGCTTGCTAGAATTAAACCACATGAAGAAATCATTATGACCAAGGATTTTGATCCAAAAAATAACGAAAAATATGAAGAGTTATTAAATATTGTATGAATATATAATCATATGAACATTGATTGATTTTGGAGGAGAAGAGATGACAGAACAACTATCTAAAGAAGAACGAGTGAAGTATCGTATTGAAGGGGAATTTTGTGCCAATTGTTCGGCTAAAATGGAGAGAATGCTGGGTGCAACGGAAGGAATAGGAATGACAACGATCAACTATGCGACCAAGACAGTTTTCTTGCCTTCTTCGCGGGTCGAGCAGGCTCAGGATATTATGGAAAGGATTGAGGCGGGAGTTAAACTCGTTCCGATCCAAACGAAGCAAAAAGTGGCTACTCCGGACAATACTGTTGCTGTGAATAAGGAGAATCAGTGGAGAATTACAAGGATTATTCTTGCGAGTGCGTTATTTGCAGTGGGTTTGGTTTTTGAGTCGCGTTGGAAAAATAGTTCTTGGGAAATTCTTGATTATTTGGTTCACTTAACGGCATATTTTATAGTAGGCTACAAAGTCCTAGCCAAGGCTGGCCGCGATCTAGTCAGGGGACAACTCTTTGATGAGAACTTTCTGATGGCTTTGGCCACCGTTGGGGCGATTGCAATTCATGCCTTGCCTGAAGCTGTTGCAGTCATGTTGTTCTACTCCGTAGGTGAATATTTAGAGGAGCGGGCCGTAAACCGTTCCCGTCATTCTATTCAAGCTTTGCTAAATTTCCGTCCAGAGTATGCCAATCTAATTCATCAGCTGGATGTGATCAAAGTTGATCCCGAAGAAGTGCAGGTCGGTCAGCAGGTTTTGGTTCGTCCAGGAGAAAAAGTTCCTTTAGATGGCGAAATTGTGAAGGGAGGTTCGTTTGTGGATACATCTGCTCTGACTGGAGAGTCAGTACCGAGGAAAGTCCAAGTGGGTAATACCATTTTAGCTGGTATGATTAATACTACTGGGGTCTTGACGATGCGCGTCACGAAGGTGTTTGCCGAATCATCCGTACAAAAGATCTTAGATCTGGTCGAGAACGCCAGTACCCACAAAGCAACCACGGAAAAGTTTATTACAACCTTTGCGCGCTATTATACGCCTGCCGTTGTTGTGGCGGTCTCCACTTTTGTTCGGCGGAAATTATCAGGATTGGCTATATAGAGCACTGACAATCTTGGTCATTTCTTGTCCTTGCGCTCTGGTGATTTCTGTTCCCTTAGGCTATTTCGGAGGGATAGGGGGAGCCTCACGCTATGGGATCTTGATCAAAGGAGCGAACTATTTAGAAGCGTTGACAGATCTTCGCACCGTGGTGTTTGACAAAACAGGAACTCTGACAGAAGGAGTTTTCCAGGTTGTAGAGATCTGCCCAGCTAAAGGGTATACTCAGAAGGAAATTTTAGAAATCGCAGCTCGGGCGGAAGCTCATTCCCCTCATCCTATTGCTAAATCAATTCGCAAGAAGTATGGGAAAGACTTGAAAGACGGTGATTTGACTGGCCTATTGAGTTATGAAGAAGTAAGTGGTCAAGGGATCCGAACCATCTTTAATGGAAGGACGGTGTTAGTTGGTAAAGCCGGATTATTGGAACAGGCTGGGGTCTCTTTGCCAAGACTTACGGTTGACAAGGGACTGGGGACAGTCGTGTATATCTCCGTAGACGGAGATTATGTTGGGCAACTGACGATTTCTGACCGCGTTAAGGCAGATTCCAGAGCAGCGATTGCTGGCTTAAAGCAGATGGGTGTGCAGACGGTCATGCTCACTGGGGATAACCAAGTCGTCGCCAAAGCAGTGGCGGAAGAACTGGACTTGAACGAATATCACGCTGATTTAATGCCTGAGGACAAGGTTTCTTGGCTGGAGACGCTTAGTCAAGCAAAACGACAGGGTAAAGTGGCATTTGTGGGCGATGGTCTTAATGATGCTCCCGTTTTGACACGGGCGGATGTGGGGATCGCTATGGGTGGCTTAGGGTCCGATGCAGCGATTGAAGCTGCGGATATCGTTATTATGGAAGATCAACCGAGCAAGCTCCTAGAGGCCATCCATATTGCTCGGTACACAAAGAAGATTATTTGGCAAAACATCGGTTTGGCTTTGGGTGTAAAGTTGCTAGTTATTTTGTTGGCGATCTTTGGGTTGGCCAATATGTGGGTTGCTATTTTCGCTGACGAAGGCGTCGCCTTGCTCGCTATTATGAATGCCATGCGGGTTAGGTGGTATAACAGCCCAAGAAATTCCCTTCCAGAAGCTTCGTTAGTTCAAACGGTTATAGTGGTGGCAAGGTAACACTCTATGGTAGAATAAAAGTACAAGAACTATTTATTTATAAGTTCGGAGTGAAAGTTGTATGATACCGAAAAAACTAGAGGCTAATGTCGCTAACGATAAGCATGAATCTATAAAAGACGCCGTGTGTGACTGCTTATGCGTACATCATGAGGTGATCGATAAGTATGCAAACCAACTGATTACCCCTGACAGGGCGAATAGCTTGGCAGAGTTATTTAAGACCCTGGGTGATCCGACGAGAATCAGAATTATGGATGCCCTAGCAAAATCGGAGCTCTGTGTTTGTGATCTGGCTGAATTATTAGGATTAAGCCAATCTGCCACATCTCACCAGCTTCGGGTGCTTCGGAATGATGATCTTGTCAAATACCGGCGTGAGGGGAAGATGGTCTACTATTCCACGCATGACGCTCATGTCTCAGAACTTTATCGTCAGGGATTGGAGCATATCGACGAGGGTTGATTCGGTAACGCTTATAATCTATCGCCAGTGAACCAGCTTCTACAGAAGGCCCAAGAAATTATTAGTAATGAGCTGGATTCAACCTTCGGCTAACGCGAGGGATAGAGTCAGCTGAATGATTGTGATCAAAGAAGGGTGCAACAGGGGTATTTGTACAGAAAGGTACAGATGCCCCTGTTGCTTTTCTGTTTAATGACATAAAGAAATTGAAGAACTCGATGGAAAAATCATCAGACAGGCGACTTCGACAGAGCAACTGAAGCAAATACTCGAACAGCTGAAACGAGAAATTGCTACCCTGCGACCGAATCTCAGCATTGATTCTATCTATAGACTTTGCGTTGGACTCTTGACGATGTTTCAAGAGATCACTAACTCAACTTTCCGATAAACAGGTCTCAAACCCTTGATACGTCTCACTTTGTCATTTTAATTACGTCACTACAAACTATTAATTTCAAATTACCCGTACAACTCCCCTTATTTGTCTCTAAATTAAAGGCTAGTAGGGAGTACTTCAATAAACCATCCCACCATTAAAGAGCGAAAGATATGCTGTCAAGGCCAGGGAGAATAGACTGGAAATACGGGAAAATAAACTTGATTATATTATACATATATAATATATTAATATTTAAATAAATAACATTGTTCTTGGGCCATTGAATTGTTTTGGTAGGATATCATAAGCGCATGTAGTGCGCTAATTTAGATGCGAATGGGGTGAGAAAGGATATTTTAGAAATAGACGGTATTTACGGGCTCAACTGAATTAATGAGGTATAAGTAGGCTCCATAGAAATTAAAAGCTGGAGTGGTGATACTTACAAAAAAGGAAAGACGGTGGTCTAAATGAATCTATATATTTGGGGATTTATTGCAACTCTAGCTTTGAAATCATTTATGTCTATGGGTGGGGTTGGAGCAGCTTTTATCCTTGTGCCGATCTTTTACTGGATGGGAATGTCTTTCCCTCAAGCAGCAGCAGTTGGTTTAATGCTTGGAGTGTTAAGTACTAGTGTAGCTTCAATCAATTTTGCTAAGGACAAACTTATTAATTTCAAAGTAGCAATTCCTATGATAATCGCCATATTGGTATTATCACCATTGGGTGTATACGTATCTAATAGCGTTAATAAAAATATTTTATTGGGAATATTTTCGGTCTTTCTTATTATTGCTGGCACGATAATGATGTTTTATCACCCCAAAAGGGACGAAGCAAACAAAGAAATTAATGCCAAGCCATTAGCAAGCCTAGGAATAGGTGGTCTAGTAGGATTCTTAAGTGGTATGCTCGGCATTGGTGGTGGTTCATTTCTCGGGCCTTTTTTGGTCTGGCTCGGCATGGATGGTAAAGAAGTGGCTGGTACTAGTTCCTTAGTGGTTATGTTTTCCTCTTTAATTGGTTTCTTAGGGCATGTTGGTTTAGAATACAGTCATTTCAATTATGTATTTCTGATAATTACTGGTATTGCAGCAATAATGGGCGGTTACATCGGTTCCTGGTTAGCTCGTTTTAAATTAACTGGTAATCAGATAAAACAAATTATTGGCGTTTTTCAATACTTAGTAGCCATAAAAATAATTATCGATCTAGCGAGTGTCTGGGGAAAATAGGTGCTCCTATCTCAACATGCCATTGACACTAACCTGAATAGCACATCCACGCACCGCAAAGTAGGAAGAGGTGACAACGAGGATGGAAACACTGCAGAAGAATTTTGGAAAGCAAAAAATGAAAATAAGTATCAACAATGGTCTAAGGATGTAACGAACAATTCTAGTGATAGAGCCACAAACTCGAATTTAAGTTTGTGGCTCTATCACTTCATTAAACTCATTCGATACAAGCGATGTCGCGCTCGAGTTATGGTGACCTAGACAATTGTCTGTGATATCATTTCCGAACTGGGGCTTGAGCAGTCGAATGTATCCCAGCATTTGGCGGTACTTCGTCGGGAGAATCTTATCGAGTCCAAAAAACAGGGACTGCTGGTCATGTATCGAATTAAACACGTAGAAATTTCGGCTCTTCTACAGAAGGTCCAAGTGATTATTAGTAATGAACTCGATTCCAACCTTCGGCTAATGCGAGGGATTGAGTCAGCTGAATGATTGTGATCAACATATAGAATGAAAACAGTAGTGACATCATAATAGAATAGTAGTATAATATTATCATATAGTAATTACATAATGGTAAGGAGGTGTGGGTGATCGACAGTAAGGTGCATTCAATAAATATTTGCATTCTTGGCGGCGGTCCTGCTGGATATGTAGCGGCCATACGTGCAGCTCAGCTTGGCGGAAGAGTGACGTTGGTTGAAGAAAAAGAGGTTGGAGGAACTTGCCTTAACCGGGGATGCATTCCAACCAAAGCACTTCTTAAAGTCTCGGAAGTCTTATCTATGATCAGTAAGTCTAAGGAATTGGGCATCGCAGTAACGGTTTCATCGGTCGATGCGAGCGTTGGCAAGGCCAGAAAAGATCGAGTGGTAAAAAGTCTGAGGATGGGTGTCGAGCACCTGCTTGCGAAGAATGGTATTGAAATAATACGTGGCAAGGGTTGGATTGAATCTCCTCAGAGGGTCACCGTTAAAACAGCGGAGGGAGAAGCAGTTGTCAACTGCAACCGCTTGATTATTACTACGGGTTCGGAGCCCTTAATCCCAGAGATACCAGGCGTTAGGTTAGAAGGCGTTATCACGAGCGATGAGGCCTTGGAACTTACTGAGATCCCTGAAAGTATCACGATCATAGGAGCTGGAGCCATAGGTGTGGAATTTGCTACTCTATATAATTCCCTGGGTTCCAAGGTTACTGTGGTCGAATTTCAAGAGACAATCCTACCGAATGAGGACAAGGAAATAACAGTGGAACTTCTTAAAATCATGAAGAGGCAAGGAATCAAATTTAAGCTGGCGTCTAAGGTTCTCGGGATTTCTAAATCTCCAAACGGGCTGGAGACCCAGGTTAAGGGTGAAGGAGAAGAAGTGTCTCTGCTCTCGGAAAAGATTTTAGTTGCCGTGGGAAGAAAGTTAGGGTGTGTATCTCCTGACATCAGTGCTATGGGCCTTGAGGTGACGAAAGGTTCCATCGTGGTCAATGACCGTATGGAGACCAATGTAACTGGGGTTTATGCAGCGGGTGATGTGATTGGTGGTAACCTTCTGGCGCACCTGGCTTTCGCCGAAGGGCGAGTGGCGGCTGAAAATGCCATGGGGATTCCTAGCAGGCTTAATTACAAGGCTGTGCCCGCCTGCGTTTATACTAACCCAGAAGTAGCTTCAGTGGGCTTGAGTGAAGATCAAGCAAAGGAACAAGGCATTGCTGTCAAAGTGGGACGTTTTGATTTTCGAAACAACGGCAGAGCCTTATGCCATGGAGAACGGGAAGGTTTTGTTAAGGTTATAACGGAGGAGAGTACAGGGATTATTTTAGGAGGACGGATCCTAGGACCTCATGCTTCAGAGTTGCTCTCGGAAATCACTCTGGCAGTCAGTCTAGGGGTCAAAGCAGAAGTCCTAGCAGATATGATCCATCCCCATCCAACGTTAGCTGAGGCAGTAATGGAAGCGTGTGGCGATGCGATAGGCAGGGCGATTCATAAATAGAGGGTCCATAAAAACATGATTAGTGAGGCGGATAAGTGAAGCCTACTTAAGGCACATTCAAGAAAATAACCAGTCAGTATGCCAGTCTATTTTGTGTAATACTGCGTCGGTATATTTACCTAATAGCCCCACTATGAGGTAAACATACCTCCTTGTCTGACGCAAAATATCCATGGCATCTTTGACTTGCTATTTTCTTTCATATGCCTAAGTTTGAAATTGGAGGAGTTAAAAATGTCCGAAAAACAGTTGCCAGGTTTTATTATGTGTGTCTGTACGGGGAAATGCCCAGGCTTTCAAAGTATGGATATCTGGGATTTTATCAATCAGGTCAGGGTTGAGTTGCCTGTGGAATACGGATTTATTCATCCGCAGTTATGTGAGGACGATGGGGATCGGTTCCTAGCAGATTATCTAAAAGCCCACCGGAAGGTCATTATTGGAGCGTGTGCTCCGAATATGCAGAGGAAAATGTTCAAGCAGGCGTTCAAGGATGCGGGGTTGGACATTGAAAAGGATGCCTATATGCTAGATATTCGGGATATGACCAATGAAGCAGCGTTCAAAAAGGTGGAAGACTTGGTAGAAAAAATCGAAGCGGAGGGATAAGCGTGAGTGAAGATACTTTTATGGGGGTTCCCAGAAATACCATCGACTGGAGCCCGATACTTGACTATAACAAATGTAACTACTGTATGGAGTGCGTAAAATTTTGTCCGCACCAAGTGTATGAAGTCCGTGAAACCGAGGAGAAAAAGCTGATTGTGAAAAATCCGGACAACTGCGTCGTCTTCTGCCGAGCGTGTGGAAAAACTTGTGGTGTGGATGCCATAACCTTCCCGGATAAGGGAGAGACAACCAAGAAGATCAAGGCAACTCGAAAGGGGATGGTAGGCAATGAGTAAAAGCTTTGCCGTCTTACCTTGCAATGGGCTGGACAAAAGCGCAGGCTGTATTGCCCGGGAAATCGCGTTAAACCTTATCGAGAAATCAGACAGCGAAATGATCTGTCCTGTGTTATATCGAGTAGCGGATGCCCGATATACTAAAATCGCCCAAGAAAAGCCGCTCCTGGTGATTGATGGCTGTCAGACACGATGTGCTAGCAAGCTTGCTTCGGAAAAGGGTTTAAAGGTTACCGCCAAAATAACTGTGACAGAAGAAGCAAAAAATAGAGGATTTGATCTAGGAGACTCCTTAAGGCTCGGGGAAAATGAAGTGAAACTTGCTGAGATGGTTGCCGATGAACTACTTCTGGAGAAGGAAGCGGAAAAGGCGTCAGTAAGCGAAACAGTCTACCCTGAAACCTATAATTATGAAGTTTACAAAAAGGACAAGTTCATATTCCGAGTGCCCAAAGAAGGCTTCTTATTTAATGAAAATGACAGTTGGGTGTATATATCCGGCAATAAAGCTCGGGTAGGCGTTACGGACTATGTGCAACAAAGTTTATCGGATATCATGTTCTTCACCCCACCGGTCGTAGGGCAAGAGGTGGAACAGTTTGGAGAGTTGGGTACGGTGGAATCGGGGAAGGCGGTCTTCGAAGTGGTGTCCCCTGTGTCAGGCAGGATTACTGCGGTCAATGAAGAACTTTCAGTTGCCCCGGAACTTATTAATCAGAATCCGTATGAAAAAGGTTGGATCGCTGAAGTAGAACTATCCGATTTGGAAAGCGATAAAGAATTTTTGCTTGAGTTTGATGGATATTTCGCGATTCTAAAAAGAAAGGTAGATGATTTTCATGTTTGAAAAGATTAAAGTAATCCCCTGCAGTGGGATGGGCAAGGTGTACGGTCTTGTGGCGAGAGAAAGCACTTTGAAGGTGATCCAGGAGCTGTGTCCGAATGACTCCAGCACGGTATGCCTCGCTTATATCGTGACAGGAGACCAAGAGGCTAAGGAATTGATCGAGGGAGAAAAGTGTATTACTCTCGATGGGTGCCCTTCCATGTGTGCTGCTAAAAATGCTGAACTAGCAGGTGGAGTTGTCGTGGAAAAGGTGAGGGTCATTGATTCGTTTCGTAAGCACAAAGGGGCCAAGCCAGGAACTGCCACGGAACTCACGGAAGAAGGCTGGAAGATTGTGGATGAAATTGCCGGCGAGATTGCCGAAAAAGTTAAACTATTAAGTAGGGAGGGCTAAAAATGTCCATAAATATGGTGAAAATCGGAGTTGTATCTTGCAGTGGCGAGGACTGTTTGGGAGGGACGATTTCTAGACTGGCAACCCGAAAGATGCTGGATGAAGTTCGCCCAGATGCGACCGTGACGATATGTCTGCCACTCTTTCTAGCAGGCGGAGTGGAAGAACGGGGATTTGCTGAAAAGTTTCCAACGATTTCCGTGGATGGTTGTTCTAAAACTTGCGCAAAAAGGGCTACCGAGAAATATAGCGGTAAAGTGAGTGCGGCAATCGATGTTACGGACCTTATAGGCAAGGAAGTCGCCGAAGCAGGAGCTTTGTCTACCAGAAATCTGACGGATGAACACAAAGCAATGGTTGAAAAGGTGGTCAGCGAGATAACGGCTAAGTTTGACGAGGTATTGAAGACTGCCCAAAGAGATTTAGTGTCTAAAGGCTTAGCCATGATTGGGAGCGGATCTTCTGGAGGCTGTGGCTGCGGGCCGAAATAAAACAAACCATTGGCAAAACATCTTTTGCAAAGGAAGCCGCAGCTTATGAACGAAACGTTAGTAATGAGTAAGCCAGAGGAAAAGCACATCGGCTTAGTGACTATTTTTCTTATATTCTTCAAAATGAGTCTGACTGCTTTTGGACCAGCTATGATATCCTTACATTAAAGGAGCCATAAATATTCTTTATGGTTCGGAAATTGCTGAAAATAATTAGCACGTTGACAACTTGTTGAGTTAAATGGTCGCGCAAATAGACGGTTAGAGTAGAATTCCTTCCTTTCCATTGATAACTCATAATATGAAATAAATGGAAAAAAATTTATCTTATCAGAACATCTTATAACAAGAATCTTTTAAGAAGGCATGAAAACTGGGTAAAAAAATCGTGATCATCTCCTTTGCGGTTGGAGGGGGGATGCTTCCAAATACATCAGTCCAAACACACGGTGGCTTGTTGAATGGCGTGTTGGGGGATTGGTTGTAATGGGGGAGGTGGGGGATCGAAGTTTGTAGATTCGTACAAACTGTTCTGACGTTACCAATATACCAGTCTCAAAGCACCCGGCGGCATTGAATCGTGTGTTGTCAGATTGGGTTATCTTATCTGCTCAGATATACTATAGGTATGTATATTCGAGAATAATATTTAGCTTGAATAGAATTCGCTTAAGTATTATAATAATTATTAAGTAATATATATTACTTAAGGAGATGGATATTATGAAATATGCGGAAGAGGACTGTGAAGTTTATTGCAATATTTGCAAAAAGGTCACTAAGCTTAAAAAAGGGGAAGAAATCCCTATGTGTTGTGGAAAGTTAATGGTAGAAATATAAGATCAGTTAAAGTCAGTTAGGGTCATTAACGACTGTTAATGACCCTAGTCTTTTGTAGGCAGAGTTATAAGACAATCAAAAACCAACGAATTCTGAATTTATAACCCTTCTTGCTGACAAATTAAGAACGATGAGTAAGGTGAGCAAATTTACTCATCTTCATGGAACGATAACCCCAATTCTTCAAGTTTGAATTTTACTTCTTCAAACGACTTGATACCAAGATTGCGCATTTTAAGCATTTCTTTTTCCGTCTTTCGGGTTAAATCTTCGACCAAATTAATCCCCATTCGCTTCAGGGAATTATAGGAGCGAACAGACAGATCAAGATTTTCAATCAATATGTCCGAAATTTTGCCCTTAGAATCTTCCTCTTTCTCTACCACAATTTCAACATCTTCAGCGGTTCCCCTGAAGAGTTCCAGATGGTCGCTCATCATTTTGGCTGCCGTACTGATAGCCATCTCTGGCGAGATGCTGCCATTTGACCATACT
>OMOF01000336.1 GCA_900290375.1 Candidatus Desulfosporosinus infrequens | reverse complement strand
GCTGGTATAACGTAACTCGACGAGGTTTCGACCGTTACCAATTGCGTTACCACGCTCAAGAACACCGCGCTCTTCAGGCGTTAAACGATCCTTCCCGGATTGCAGCATGCGGAAAAATGCGCTGCGATACTCTTTTGTCTTCCGGGCCTCTTGCTGATTAAACTCCGCAGCAGACAATCCACCTTGCCCTATAAAGCCTGGGTTCTGATCTGGAACTGGCTTGAGGCCGCCGAAGTTCCCACCTTTAGCACGCTCTAAGATATCCATTTTCGCAAGGATACCTCGTTCCTCTGTCGCCAGCGTGGTGAGCTCAGTATCAATACCTTTTATGACATCCTCAGTCAGGTCTGATCCAGTTTCGATGGTTTGCCGAATTTCTGCTTTGCGGGTTTCGATTTCCCTCAGTCTCTTAAGCATTTTATTCCACCTTTCAATTAAAAAGCCCGACACCTTGTAGGTGTTGGACTTCTATAAACGGGTCTTAAACAATAAATTCCTTAGTTCAATTCGTCTCTGATTCTCTCGATCCTTTGCTTCTTGGGCTTTGGCTTCTTCCTCTTTGATGCTCTGCAAGCGCCGGGCCTCTAATTCTTGCTGCGCTTTGACATAGCTTCTGGCAGACACTGTGGTTTGCTCATATGCGGGGAAGTCTACCACAGAAACATCATAGATTTTATCAAAGCTGAAGATCGTCCGAGTGTTGGTTTTCGGGTCAAAGGCATCCTTGGCAACAGTAAAAGCAAACGACATCTTATCCAAGTTTCCTGACCGCACAAGCTCATGCATATCACTTGCTTGGGTGGTGTTCGCCATTCGCGCCGTAACTCCCAAGCCTGTGCTATCGACTGTTAAATCCATCGTTCCAGCCCTGGTGCTTGCCATGGGAGGGACGTGCTCTGAGTGGTTGTATTTCAGGACCACGTTGGAAAGATCAACACCATTCAAAGCGTCGTGGTGGATTTGCTCAAAATACTGCGTCCCGTCGCGATTCTGGAAGATCGGGGTCGGCGTGTCAAAGGCGATGGCTCTTC
>OMOF01000026.1 GCA_900290375.1 Candidatus Desulfosporosinus infrequens | reverse complement strand
CCGGAAAGACGGGTTTCGCGTTCCAAATCCGCCAAGGGTTCCAAAATCTTGGCAAGCTGTTCGATATTGCGATCACCGAGCATATCATTAAACTTTTCCGAAAACACGGCGGCTTCTCTTTCCGCCTCATCTTTGGTTCGTAATTGCCTGGCAATGTTCATGACTTCAGCCAAAACTTCATCTCTGTCAGATGTAATATTTTCCCAAATTCCCAATTTTTCACGCAGTCGTTCGGTAGACGTTGCCATCTTTTTTTCTTCCCTCGTCTGCTGTTCTAGTTTAAGCCGCAACTCATCCTGCCAGAGGTCAATCTGGATTTTTTTTTGCTGATGGTCTTCCCATCCGTTCAGCCAAGCCGGAAAATCAGCTACTTTAGCCGTTCTAAAAGCCCTTTTTAACATCGTATTGCAAGAATTTACTATCTTACGTAGTTTTTCCTCCCAACGCACTTTCTCTTGCAGGAGTTCTAACTCCATTTGCAACCGTTCTACCTGCTGCCTTAAGACACGAAAATCTTCCAATTGACATGTGAATTCTTTGAAGTTTGAGACATTATAGTTTTGGTAGTACTTTGTAAGGCGCAATGAAAGCCTATCGCTGATACTAGTCACGCTAAGCTTTTCTCGCAATGTCTGGTCAAGAAAACTGCCTATTTGGGAGTTTCGCCACAGCGCCAAAAGTCTTTCTCTGCGCGCAATCCTTGTTTCAGCAGCCTCAGTTACTCCAGCCATACCTGATAAAGCCTGTAGTTTCGTAATCTCATTTGTACGTACTATTTGTATTTTTTCAAGTTCACTTTTCAGGACGACTAGATTCTCTAGTTCAGGTTCGAGTTCCTCCTGGGCCGCGCGCCTTTCCTCTTCCGCCCGACGCAGAGCCTGGACCTCGTTTTCCGACATTCCTTGATATCCAGACGTTTGTAGAGAATTTTGTGTCTCGTAAATTTCTCGTGCTAGTATTTGAGAGTCGGAAGCTATAAGATTCACCTGTTCTTGAAAACCTGCCCACTCTAGACACTCTTCACGTAAGCTCTCAATCATTGCCCAATCCACTTGCGACTCACGAGTAAGCGCAGTTAAATTTGATTCTAATTCTTGGCAAAGTTCTTCCAACCGAGTTAGTTCACCTTGGAGTTGACGTAACTCACGGTAGTCCGTATTTTGACGAAGCACGGTTAAGCGCTCCTGCATTTTTTCTGCCTGATTAATCCTCTCGGATAAAACCTTCTCCTTCTCTTGCAGATTCTTGATTTCTATCAGAAGCAACCGTTCTCTTTCCTGCTGGCGGTGCGCTTCCTCCCATTCATGTCGTAGGGCATCGTACTCAGCCTTAACCAACGCCATACTCTCTGTTTGTTCTTCCACTCTCTTTTGCGCTCCTGCCAAAGAAGCCCGTACTTTAGCTAGCGAGAATCCTTCGTCTCCTCCTTGCCGCATGTTACGGGAACGTCGGAAAAAGGTATCATTTTCTCCGCTTCTTGGCCATTCCAGGACCCCTCCCAGACGGAAAGCTTCCTGCTTGACCCGAAATAAAAATTCCCCTAGCGTCATCGTTTCTGGAAAGGAGATTTGTCGTCCTGTTTCATCTTTAATCACCAGATCTGGGGACTGCTCTAATCCGTTACTACGCTGCACAAATTGTCGCTGGATATGGAAGCGAGTATTTTGCCCAACCATCCACACTTCCACTATACCGTTACAGCTTTGAGATTTTGCAGCCAGAGGGTTCTTTGAATTATAGAATAGTTCTAGCAGTAGATCACCCAGCTTCTTTTGACGACTTCGATCCTCAAAACATAGCAAAGCTGGGCCCACTGGAAATATCAAGTCTACATCCCCTAAACCTGTTAGATTTGTGCTTCTGATTCGTTCAATTCTCATCATCTTCCCGTCCCTGCCCCAGTGCGGCCAATCCGATTTTCTGTACCAACTCCCAATGTTCGCGATCCTCCGCACTCTCTGCTCCATTCAAGCGCTCTTCTATTTTATCAACAAATATTTGAGGCAGGGTAGGATAGCCATCCTGGGTTTTAGGCATTAAGGGCACGGGTTTAACGACATCTTGCCTAAATTGAGTTTGTTGGCTTTCCAAAGGTAAAACTTCGATGTAGCGAAACTTATCCGCTAATAGTTTCTGAAGTGCTGGAATAGCCGCTTCTACTTCCCATAAAGGCCCAGACAAATTGATTCTAAATAAATCCTTTTGCCGTTCTTGTGTGCTCGTTTCTGCCAATAACTCTGCCATAAGGCCTATCAGATCGGATCGGATCTCTAGAGTCTTTTCAATATAACGGCGCTGTCCTAGTTCCCGAAATTCGAATTGGGTAGATTCTATCCCGATTTTTCCCAGGACTACACCATGAGGTCCACTTTCACGAAAGCTTCTAGCCTCGGGCGAACCACAATCGGCCCAAATTGTTTCCCCTTCTTGCTGGACCCCACTCCAATTTTCCAGGTGCCCCAAGGCTAGGTAGTTCAAACCACTGGCAGCAATTTGCTCTGGGCTGATAGAAATAAACCCTTTGGTATTCTCTACCGAGTCCACCTCAGCATGCAGAAGCATGAACTGAATCGTTCCGTCCCTCGTAGTCTGAAAACCGTCGAGGAATGGCCCCTCTTGACGATAGGCTGTCCATCCCGCTCCAGAAACCGTGACGTTTTGGGCAGAAACTTTTACGCTGCTGATACCACCTGAGAATACATGCACATTACTCGGCCACACGGCTAGGCGATAGGCAGAGGTTGTAACCAACGGATCCCTCTCTCCCGGAGCTATAAAGATTTTAGTTTCATCCAGCTTGGCCAGTGATTTGGCAACCCGCTCGACTGTCTCCTTGCGCACATACTCTTGTTCAAATAAATTACCGACCAGGAAAAGGAAATCTACTTTTTCCGACCGGCAAAGCGAGAGGACCGCTGCAAAGGTTTGCCACAAATCTTGATTACGTTGTGCAATCCATTTCTCCGGCCCTTCCCAGGAAGGGCTGTCCAAGCGAAATCCTGCACAATGTAAAATACGTACACACGAAGCCATGCTTCACCTCACCAACATTCCTTGAAAAGAATAGAATCGAGATACCCTATTAAATGTCGTATTATCTATGCATTTCGACAAGAGTACCTTAATTTCCTGTCTAAGCTAGCCTGACATCAACTTTGACATCATAAAGAGTACTACCCGCTGCTCTATCCGTGAGGCGTTGAGAAGTAAGTGCGTTAACCGTGCTATCGTCAGGCCCCTTGGCGTACCAAAATAAGCCCTCGGTTACGACGACACCTTGGGGAACTTTAGTCGTTAGTTTCAGCATAAAAGGCACTTCACCACGTTCATTAAAGGCGATCACGCTCCGACCAGCTTGTAAATTTTTGTTTTCAGCATCTTTTGGGTTCATCTGAAGATAAGCGGTTTCCTTTTTACGCAGTAGATCAGGACGCTCATTAAAGGAAGAATTCAGAGAAAACAAACTAGGTGCACTCATCAGATAGAATGGGGCGTCATCACCGTAAGGCTCACAATAACGTGGAAGCGGCTCGGCTTCACTGGGATTATAGAGCTCGATTTTAGCGGATGGAGTCAGGAAAGTTGTTTTGTAATTCTCAGGCAGGGAGAGTTCAACGGGGCGGCCCTCCTGGAGTTTCGCTAACTCAACACGTCCCAACCACGGGGTAGGTGGCTCGATCAGCTGGTTGATAACTTCGTCTGTAGTCTGGTTAAAGAAAGGCTCTTCAAAGCCCATAGCCTGGGCAAGGAGCTGAAAAACTTCCCAGTTCGATTTTGCTTCCCCAACCGGAGGAATCGCAGCCGCCGCTCGCTGGACGCCATAATGACCATAAGAGCGGTAGATATCTGCGTGCTCTAATGAGCTTGTAGCTGGCAAGATAAGGTCGGCATAGCGGGCTGTATCTGTCATAAAACGTTCATGAACGACCGTAAATAAGTCCTCGCGCCTAAGTCCCTTGATAATCATATTTTGGTCAGGGGCTACGCAAACGGGATTGGAGTGGTAGACATACAAGCTCATAATTGGCGGTTCCGATAAATCCGTCAGTGCATAGCCAAGTTGATTCATATTTACGATCCGGGTTGGCTTTTGCATGAAATCTTCACGCGTTACTCGACCAGTATTAAAGGCTTTATTAGTAGAAATACTGGCCAACAAGCCACCGCCCGACTTGCCCCATGCCCCTACCAATGCGGGCAGGCAGGTAATAGCGCGGACCGTCATCGCTCCATTACCATAACGGCAAAGCCCTGACCCCAAAGAAATGAAAGGCGCAAGAGCTTTGCCGTAACGAGCCGCCATAAGTTCGAGCAAATTAACGTCTATCCCAGTAATTTGACTGACTTTCTCCGGCGGGTAATCAGGCAAAACCTCACCTTGGAACTGTTCAAACCCCTGAACATGCTGCTCCATAAACGCTTGGTCAATCCACCCCTCACGAACTAGGATGTGCATTATGCCGAGAGCCAAAGCACCATCACTCCCCGGACGTACTAACACGACCTGATCAACAATTTGGGCCGTGGGATTTTCATACGTATCAACGAGCCAGACAGTAGCACCACGCCTTTTCGCTGCTCGGACATTATGCAGCAGGTGAATGTTAGTTGCCAAGGCATTCGAACCCCACAAGATAATAAAATCGCTTTTCTTAACCTCATCCGGGTGTGGCGCCAAGGTCTCCCCCATAACTGAAGCCCAGCCATAACCCTTGGCAGAGGAACAAATAGTGCGAGCCAATCTTGAAGCTCCCAAACGGTGAAAAAAACCCTCCCCGCAGTTGCGTTGGACAAGCCCCATCGTTCCTGCGTAAGAATAGGGTAAGATAGCTTCCGCAGTATAGTCGGATATAATTCCCGTCCATCTGTCGGCAAGACGTTGAATCCCCTCTTTCCACGTAATGGCTTTAAACTGCCCCCCGCCTTTTTCCCCGATACGCAGTAAGGGGTGAGTCAGTCTTTGCGGAGAATGTACCGTTCGCTCATAATGAACCATTTTGGGGCATAAAGTTCCCCTAGTATAGGGATGTTCCGGGTCACCCGTAACTTTGACAGCCTGACCGTCGACAACTTTAACCAAAAGCCCGCACATATCTGGGCAGTCGTACGGGCATACAGATCGTTTTAATTCCGTCTTCATGTTATAGCCTCCTTGTTGAGTTAAATTAACGGGGCATACAGCGAAAAACCGCCCCACAGCAAGGACGGCTTCTCATCTTTTTCATGTAGTTTTTTATCTAATTAAGATCTTCTGTTATTAGTATACAATAAATTTATGAATAATTTGCGAGGACAATGTTAAGATTTCTTAAGATTTAAATGTTTGATCAATCCAAGTGTTCAAAAAGCGCTCCTCTAATCTTGTTTCATGCACAAATTTAAGGCGTAAATTTGAGTATCTTATCTTTATCAATAATGTTAAACTAAGGCATAGAGGGGTTGATTGCATGATTAGACAAGCAGTTGAAAACGATTTATGCCAAATCCTAGAAATTTACAACGATGCTATCTTAAATACTACAGCAGTATATACCTATAACGTTCAGACCCTTGAGGACAGAATGTTATGGTTTCGCAAGAAGAATGAGGATAAATTTCCTGTCCTTGTTTCTGAGGAAAAGCACAAAGTAATTGGATTTGCAACATTTGGTCCTTTTAGGACTTGGCCAGCCTATAAATATACGATTGAGCATTCAGTCTATGTACATAATGGCTATCGGCACCATGGGGTTGGTACTGCGCTGATAAAAGAAATAATTAGAATGGCGGATGAAAGAAAGTTTGCAACCATAGTCGCTGGCATTGATGCCTTTAATGAAAATAGCCTGAAATTACATCAGAAATTAGGCTTTGAATACTCTGGCACTGTAAGAAGGGCCGGCTTTAAGTTTGGTAAGTGGCTTGATTTAGCCTTTTATCAATTAAATCTCCCCGGCCCTGAAAATCCAGAGGACGGCTAAACCCTCCCGAATATTAATCAATGCTGCCTTCTCTCAAGTAAAGGTTCTAGCGACCTCTTATTATGTATCTCGGAGATATATTTACACTTACACTCTTTTAGTTATATAATGGGCACAGGGTAATACTTGGTAGGATAAGTATTGTTACCCAGTCAATTGAATACGTTTGTTTGCTAGGGGTGCCCTTCGGGGCTGAGATGAGGAAACTCTAACCCTTTGAACCTGATCTGGTTAATACCAGCGGAGGAAAGCTAATCGTTTTACTTATAGGAATATAAGTGAGAACTGCTTACCGCAGTTCTCTTTTTTTATGGTTTAAGCTTTCTCTGGTGCTAAGACAGAAAAATGGGATACCCCTGCGACAAACATGTATGGAGAACAAGCGAAAGGAGGGTGATTCCGTTGCAGATTGTTGTGAACGGTGAAGCTCAGGAAATTCTCTCCGACTGTACCGTATTCCAGTTACTCAAAAACCAAGCTGTGACCCTCAACGCGACGGTCGTAGAGCACAATGGAAAAATCCTGAAACAAGAATATTGGCAGGGTACTCCTTTGCAGGCTGGTGACCGTTTGGAAATCTTAATTTTTATGGGAGGTGGCTAATACGTGAACGATATCACACAAAGTGATAATCTAGCAGAGGACACTCTACTCATCGGTGGCATAAATTTGCATAGCCGACTGTTCGTAGGAACTGGTAAATTTTCATCTCATGAAATTGTGCCCCAAATGTTGGAAGCAAGCGGCAGTCAGGTAGTAACGATGGCTTTACGTCGAGTCGATTGGAAAAACCCTCAGGAGAATATTCTTAATTACCTACCTCAGAACACTATTTTATTGCCCAACACCTCCGGCGCGCGCACGGCCGAAGAAGCCGTGCGCATCGCTCGCTTAGCTCGGGCAGCCGGCTGCGGAAACTGGGTAAAAATCGAAGTCGTTCAGGATCAGCGCTACTTATTGCCGGATAATTGGGAGACACTTAATGCCACCGAACAACTGGTGAACGAGGGGTTTGTGGTACTACCTTATATGAGTCCTGATCTCGGTGCAGCTCGGCGTCTGCGAGATGCGGGGGCGGCAGCCATTATGCCCCTGGGAGCTCCGATTGGCAGCAACCGTGGCTTACAAACCAAAGAACTCATCCGGATTCTGATTGAAGAGATCTCTCTGCCGATCATTGTCGATGCCGGCATCGGTCGACCCTCCGAGGCAGCCGAAGCCATGGAAATGGGGGCGGCCGCAGTGCTTGTGAATACGGCCATTGCAACGGCAGGTGATCCGGTGTTCATGGCTCAAGCCTTCCGCTTAGCCGTAGCCGCAGGACGCCTAGGCTATTTAGCTGGTCTAGGTGAACGACGACTAACGGCCGAAGCTTCCTCCCCCTTAACTGGCTTTTTGCAGGAGGGTTAAGGGATGTTTTACGAGCAAATCACGGACTGGCAACCCAGACTCTCCGAGTCGGCCTGGGAGAGTTTTAGCGGAGTCGACGTCGAGCGAGTGTTGACCCGCGAAACCCTCCGCCCCCATGATTTGGTGGTCTTGCTTTCCCCAGCAGCCCACTCTTATCTGGAACCCATGGCCAAAAAGGCTCAGGCTTTAACTATCCGCCATTTCGGGCGCACGATTGGTTTATTTACTCCACTCTATCTCGCCAATTTTTGTACTAACAGCTGCCTCTATTGTAGTTTCCACGCTGGCAATGAGATTGTACGCTGCAAGCTTACTGTCGAACAAGCCATCAAGGAAGGTGAGGCTATCTCGGCAACCGGACTGCAACATTTGCTGCTCTTGACGGGAGAATCGCGCACCCAGAGCGGACCAGCTTACATAGAAGAATGCGTACAGGCCTTGCGGCCCATGTTTGCCTCTCTTGGGCTTGAAGTGTATCCCCTATCCACTCATGAATACCGGCGTTTATACGAGGCAGGGGTTGATTCTGTCACTCTCTTTCAAGAAACCTACGATCAGATCACCTATGCGAAGGTACACCCCTCCGGACCTAAGAGAAATTATCATTACCGCTTAGAGGCACCAGAGCGTGCCTGTGAGGCTGGAATCTCTGCCATTAACATTGGTGCACTTTTGGGCCTCTCGGACTGGAGGCAAGACGCTTTTTTCTCGGCACTTCACGCTGATTACTTGCAAAGGACTTATCCCGGGGTTGAAGTTGCGCTCTCTGTGCCGCGCCTCAGACCCTATGCCGGCAGTTTTCGCTCCTCTGCTGCTCCTGTCACGGATGCCTCTTTCGTCCAAATTATATTGGCTTACAGGCTGTTTCTGCCACGAGCAGGACTTACCTTGTCCACCCGGGAAAGTCCGCAAATGCGTGAAAATCTAATGCCCCTCGGCATCACTCGCATGTCGGCTGGCGCTCTCACTTCAGTCGGTGGATATAGTGAGAATAACAACGTGGGCAGCGCTCAATTTGAAATTGCCGACGAACGATCCGTCCCAGAAGTGGTAGGCATGATCCGGGCCAAAGGCTATCTGCCTTCGTTTTGCGACTGGGTGAATATGCGGAAAAAGGCTGCTGTTGGTCTATGAATCCTTTAACGACCGGATTGGCCGAGACATTACCTCCAGAACAATTAGCTAGGGTCCAGCAAACATCCGTCGGGATCGCTGGTTTAGGCGGCTTGGGCTCCAATGTCGCATGGCACTTAGTGCGCTGTGGGTTTACGCACCTCGTCTTGGCCGATTTTGACCGGGTAGAGGCCAGCAACCTGAATCGACAAGTCTATTTTCCTGATCAATTAGGACTTTTGAAAACTGATGCTCTGGCTGAAAACCTTTTGCGAATCAACCCCGAGTTACACTTGGAATTGTGGTCGATTCTCATAACACCAGACAATGTCCAGACGATATTTGGGCAGTGTGCGGTGTGGGTAGAGGGTTTTGATCAGACCGCTTCTAAGAGAATGTTCGTGGAAGAGGGTCTGGCGGCTGGGAAAAAAGTTATCGGCGCGTCTGGACTGGCTGGTTGGGGAGACACAGATGCGATCCAGACCTTGCACTGGAGTTCCGGTTTATCAGTTGTCGGGGATTTCTGCACGGACGTGGCAGATGACCACCCTCCCCTCTCTCCCCGCATCGGTGTTGTTGCTGCTAAACAAGCAAACCTAGTTTTAGCATGGGCACTTAACGGAAAGTTGGCTAGCGCCAAGCGCTGACCAAGGATGGTGAAAAAGAACTAGTAGCACGAAGGGAGTGACTGATAATCATCAATAAATCTTCAAAAAAGCGCGCCCTTCCCGCTGGCATTTATGCCCTCACATCTGAACTCCACTCTCAAAGCCGCAGCAATCTTGAAGTGGCCGGTCAGATTTTGGCCAGCGGCGTACCGATTCTTCAGTACCGGGAGAAGTCCAAAAAGGTTAGGGAAATGTATGAGGAGTGTCTTGTTCTGCGGACTATGACCCAACATACCGGCGCCTTGTTCATTATCAACGACCACTTAGATCTGGCTCTTGCTGTAGGCGCTGATGGCGTGCATATTGGGCAAGACGACTTACCTCTGTCCAAAGTACGCGAGTTGCTGGGACCTGATTTTCTGATTGGGGTTTCCACTCATTCACCTGCTCAAGCACAGGCAGCTGTAAAAGATGGCGCTGATTACATCGGAGTAGGACCTTTATTTGCCACCCAAACTAAAATTGATGTCTGTGATCCAGTAGGACTGGACTATTTAGACTACGTCATTCAGAATCTGAAGATCCCTTTTGTCGCCATCGGCGGCATCAAGGAACACAATCTGGCCTCAGTCCTCAAAGCAGGCGCTCAGACCGTCGCCTTTGTTACCGAGATTGTGGGTAGCCCTGACATTGCGGGCAAGATCAAGAGGTTGCAACGTCTTATGGAGACACACTATTAAACTAGGCAACAAAACTTCCCATCCTACCTGCGTAAACACAAACCTAAGCACAGTATGAAGTATAGAGAAAGAGTGTGATTCAATGAGTACACAGATGGAACAAGCTAAAAACGGAGTTATCACAGCGGCCATGCAAACGGTCGCTGCTAAAGAAAGCCTGACTGCTGAAGAAATCAGGCTCCGGGTGGCGGCGGGCAGAATTGCCATCCCCGCTAACCGCAATCACACCTCTTTAAGTCCGGAGGGTGTTGGTCTGGGGCTTAAGACGAAGATTAACGTCAATTTGGGGATTTCTCCGGAGTG
Organism: Candidatus Desulfosporosinus infrequens; assembly: GCA_900290375.1. Lineage (GTDB taxonomy): Bacteria > Bacillota > Desulfitobacteriia > Desulfitobacteriales > Desulfitobacteriaceae > Desulfosporosinus > Desulfosporosinus infrequens. The sequence continues at coordinate 24,355 of OMOF01000026.1, read as the reverse complement.
TGCCAACCTGGATAGCGAGCTGGCCAAAGTACGTATGGCTCTGGATATGAAAGCGGAAGGGATAATGGATCTCAGCAACTACGGTAAAACTGTCGAATTCCGCCACCGCCTCATCGCAATGTCCCCCGCCATGATTGGGACGGTTCCTATGTATGATGCCCTTGGTTATTTAGATAAGAAATTAGAAGACATTACACCCCAAGAGTTTTTAGCCGTGGTAGAACAGCACGCCCGAGATGGCGTTGATTTTGTCACCATCCACGCCGGCATCAACCGGGAAACCGCCCGTCACTTCCAGCAGACCTCCCGCGTCACCAACATCGTCTCCCGGGGTGGGTCCTTACTGTATGCCTGGATGAAATTAACCGGGCAGGAAAACCCTTTTTACGAATATTTTGATGACCTCCTCGATATCTGCGCCGAATACGATGTAACCTTAAGCCTAGGGGATGCCTGCCGACCAGGCAGCATCGCCGATGCCACAGACGGAGCTCAAATTTCGGAATTGATTGTCCTCGGAGAATTAACCCAAAGGGCTTGGCAACGGAATGTTCAAGTCATGATTGAAGGACCGGGCCACGTTCCCCTGAATGAAGTTGTGGCTAATGTCCAGTTGGCCAAAAAACTTTGTCACGGTGCGCCCTTTTACATCTTAGGACCGTTGGTCACTGACATAGCGCCCGGTTACGATCACATCACCAGTGCGATCGGCGGAGCTTTAGCCGCCTCGGCAGGGGCAGATTTTCTCTGCTATGTGACACCGGCAGAACACCTTCGTCTGCCCACTTTAAACGACGTGCGCGAAGGGATTATAGCGGTCAAGATCGCCGCGCATGCCGCAGATATCGCCAAAGGGATACCCGGAGCTGCCGACTGGGATCGGAAGATGAGCCAAGCCCGCCAAGTTATGGATTGGGAGAAAATGTTTGGCCTTGCCTTGGACCGAGAAAAACCGGAGCGCTATCGCAAAGAGTCCGCCCCTGAGCATCAGGACAGCTGCACCATGTGCGGAGAAATGTGTTCGATGCGCCTCATGAACCGGGTTATGAATAAATAGATCTAATGACATGACAAAACCGCATCTCGGCAAATAGATGCGGTTTTTGTTTATAACAATCTCTTCGATTATATTAAGGCTCATCTCCATTATCCTCTTCACCAGTGCTTCTGCCACATTTATGCCTGCGACAACCGCCACCACCACATGATTTTTCCTGGCCGTCACAAAGTTTGTAATCCCCACCTTCAATCCTGAGCACTTTTCCGTTAACTAGAGACTCGGCAAGTTTTCTTCTCGCATCATTATAAGTACGCTGAACGCTTGTGCGTGCGATATGCATTTGATCTGCACACTCTTCCTGCGTATAGCCTTCTATGTCAATGAGCCGTATCGTTTCATATTCATCAACCGACATAGTAATAAACATTTCTTGCTTAAACGAGGGGTTCAGTGGTCCAAATTGATTATTTTCCGGCAAGCAACACACTTTTCTCCATTTTCTTGGTCTTGGCATAATTCATTCACCCCAACTTACAGCAAAAGTAACAGGAGGAGGGTCCCCCTGCCACTTTTGCTGACTCTTATAGACTCTCTAATTGCTTGCTAATGCTATCAAGCTTGTTTTCAAGCAGCTCTTTTTGCTTTTGTAGCAATTCTTTTGGTGTTTTAGATCCTGTTGGATCAGCTACGGAATTTCCACACCCTCTTCTGTTCCCTAGTCCTAAACCAGTACCAGCTCTAACAGCATTTGCTCTATTGCAAATACCTAAACCTCTTCCATTCGTCACTCCGCGGGCCATTGGACCAGTTCCATCTCCTTTTGGCATGTTCATTACCCCCTCATTAATTATTGACTATGCTTTTATGGTTTTCATTATATATCGTTTTGAACATATGTCAATAATTAATATCTTCCTCTTTTATTTCCCGACGTTTAACAGTTCTTTAACCAATCATTGTCATATTCACAATGAATAGGTGCTATCAATAATTAGTTATTGACATATGTTCACAAGAGGGTATAATTATGATTTAATAGGCATATGTCAATAACTAAAAGGGGGCACTGAACAGGCTAGAGAAGACGGCTAGTACGACTACATCTTTTTATTTCCTTCATAATAAGGCAACCGACGCACCCCAAGGAATAACTACAAAGGTCTAAGAGTTAACTTTGTGGAAAGAGGAGAGCTAAATATGATAAATCAAAAAGATTTACGTCCAAGTGATATGGGACGCCCGGATAAGCAATTGATCAAACTCGAACCCGAACAGCTGATGCCTTTGTTACCGCCTTATGATAAACCCGGCATGGAACCACCACTAACGGACCCTAAGCCTGCCTGGCAAGAAAAATTTTGTACTTCTTTAGATGGCTACGTTGGTCTCGATACCTTAATCCGCCCACAGACTAAAGCGGAAGAGGATGAATTTGTCCGTAAGTTCCTTACTGGCTTAGAGAAGATCTTTTCTGATGCCAACAATGGTATACTTCAACCGCTCTTATTGTCCTTCGAATATTGCGCAAAATGCAATACGTGTTCAGAAGCTTGTCATATTTACGAAGCATCCGGCAAAAACGAGTTATACCGTCCCATTTTCCGTTCTGAAGTTCTTCGAAAAATTCTAAAGAAGTATTTTACCAAAAGCGGAAGGTTGTTCGGCGCTTTTGTCGGAGCCGATATTGATGTGAACTGGGAAACGATTGCTCGACTTGGAGAATTAGCCTATCGCTGCAATCTTTGCCGCCGTTGTGCTCAGACTTGCCCACTAGGCTTAGATAACGCTATTCTCACAAAAGAGATTCGTAAAGTCTTCAGCCAAGAGCTGGGCATTGCTCCGCTTCCCCTGCATACCAAAGGTACCGTGCTGCAGCTCAAAACAGGTTCGTCTACGGGAGTTAGCAAACCGGCTTTCTTAGATACGATTGAGTTTTTAGAAGAGGATATGGAAGAAAAATATGGTTTGAAGATCAAATTTCCGATGGACAAAAAAGGTGCCGATATCCTTCTGCTTCATAATGCGGGCGAGTACATGGCCTGGCCAGAAAACCCCATTGCTTTTGCCATTCTCTTCGAAGCAGCTGGAATAAATTGGACCCTCAGTAGTGAAATTGCGGGCTATGACAATGTAAATTATGGCATCTGGTATGATGATTTTCAAGCAAAATCGCTAGCCGTGTTGCAAATGAAAGTTGCTAAAGAATTAGGAGTTAACCGCATAATGATCGCTGAGTGTGGGCATGCCCATAAAGCTTCGATAATTGTAGGGGATCGCATGACCTATGGAGAAGCTAAGATCCCCGTGGAAAGCTGTCTGCCTCTGCTTTGGGATATGGTCCAGAGCAAACGTTTAAAGTTCGATCCCAGTAAAAATAATTTCCCTGTGACGCTGCATGATCCTTGTAATTATGTTCGGGGAATGGGGATTGTCGAACCTCAACGGAATGTCTTAAAAGCTATTTGCCCTCAGTTTAGAGAAATGACTCCCCATGGAGTCGACAATTACTGCTGTGGTGGTGGTGGTGGTTTCGCGATTACGAATTCCATGAATTTTTCTGAATGGAGAAATAAAATTAGTTCTCGGATGAAATTTAACCAGATCCTTGGTGCCTTTCAGGATACCATGGAAAACGTCAACATACCTAAATATGTCTGCGCACCTTGTTCTAATTGCAAAGGAGCTATTCGAGATATACTGGAGTTCTACGAGGCGACGGATAAATTTAATGTTCAGTATGGTGGTTTAGTGGAACTAATGGTGAATGCACTTGTGAGTATGAAAAAACCGTTTATGGAGTTTTTGGAATAATAGCCCATTTAATTATAAGAATCACAAATTATAGCATTCCTCCTTCTTTAGTGGGGAGGAATTTTGCTTTTGCCTTCCGCCGACCAAGAAACATGTTGCGCCTCAGTCGGCGAACTTCGAGTTCGGTCTCTTCTATAATTCTGTAGGGCGTTCTAACAGAGCCACTAATAAATCTACAGCAGCTTCCACATCCCGTTTGTCAAGCATTTCGGCGGGGCTGTGAACATAGCGCGTGGGAATCGAAAGCACTCCTGAGGGCACCCCTCCCCGAGACAAATGAATCGCTCCAGAATCTGTTCCCCCGTACTCTAAAACCTCCCATTGGAAAGGAATATTGAGGTCCGTGGCAACAGCGGCCATCCAACGCTTAATTTGAGGAGAGGTTATCATGGAGTGGTCTAAGACCTTAATCCCCACCCCACTTCCTAGTTCTACGGACATAGGATGCGCTTTGGGGGTATCCCCGGTAAGTGTTACATCCACGGCAATGGCTAAGTCAGGTTCGAGAGCATAGGCAGCCGTTTGGGCACCACGAGTCCCAATTTCTTCCTGCACGGTAAAGACAAACGCCAATTCATGAGTGGACTTCGTTCGTTTGAGTGCTTCCATCGCTACAAAGCAACCAATGCGGTCATCTAGAGCTTTGGAAATTATTCGAGATCCAGATTCTATGAAATTTCCGACAAAAACCGCCGTTTCCCCTATGCAGACGAACTGTTCCGCTTCTTTCCGAGATGCTACACCAATATCGAGATAGAGCTTATCAAGCTTGTAATCCCCGATTTTGTCTAATTTTTCAACTCCGATCGTTCCGATCCTGCCCTTGCTAAGCTGGACTCTTTGACCGACTAGGTAAGGAATACGTACTCCGCCAAGAGGAGTGAACCGTAGAAACCCTTGTTTATCAATATGGGTGATCATCAACCCGATTTCGTCCATATGAGTAGCCACCATAATTTTCTTACCAGTCCCATGACGCATGACAATAAGATTCCCTAAGATGTCCGTTTTCAGTTCGTCACAGTAAGGGCTAAGAAGGGCGGAGATAAAATCCGCGACCCGCTCTTCGGAACCGGACGGGCCAAATATCTGGGTTAAGTGTCCAAGCATTGCATAATCCAGATCCATCACACGTTTTCCTCCTTATCGATTGAGCTAACCCCAAGCATACGCGGGAGGTCCTTTAATAGTTCATCTACTAGGTTAAGACAAGCGGCATAATCCTTTTCGGAGATAATCGAAGCCAAGGAATGAATGTAGCGACACGGTACACTTAAGACAATCGTTGGGATTCCCGCTTTGCTCACATGAATAGGACCAGCGTCATTTCCGCCGCTGGTTCCGCGCCGAAACTGTAGCGGAATTCCCTGTTGCTGGGCTAAGTCTGTCACCCATTTAATAAGCTTGGGACTGTAAAGGGTTGTTTTATCCATCAGCGAGCAAGCAGGTCCTTTGCCTAACTCTGTAACCCAGCCCTCTTCGTCGCGATCTGACACATCTGCTGCTACCGTTCCCTCGATGACAATGGCAAAATCCGGCGCAAGGTGATACGCTGCGACCTTGGCACCTCGGAGGCCTACCTCCTCTTGCACTGTAAATGCAGCGACTAAAGGAAAATCATAGTCCCGTTGCAGAAGCTCCGCTAAGATGGCACACCCTACCCGGTCATCAAAGGCCTTTCCTTTGTAAAGACCCTCTCCGAAAGGCTCGAATTTTGTCATGAAATAGGCATAGTCGCCCAACTTTACCTTACTGGAAGCCTCTTCTTTGGATTTAGCTCCGATATCTATATAAAGCTGGTCAATGGGCAATGCCTTTTGACGTTCTCGACGTTTTTGTAAATGAATGGCTTTCGCTCCGATGACCCCGACGAGGGATTCGTTAATTCGGACTGGTTTTGAGACGAGAATTCGAGCGTCAATGCCACCAACTGGCCGAAACTTAAGATAACCGTCGCTAGTTATATCGGTGACCATCAACGCTACTTCGTCCATATGAGCGGTAATCATAACCTTGGGACCAGAAAGTCGTCTGTTTTTCGTAGCAATCAAATTTCCGATTTTATCAATTGTGATTGTCTCGACAAAGGGTTCGATTTGTTGTCGCAAGAAATTACGGACAAGGGATTCGGCGCCTGAAGTACCATTTAATTCACTAAGACACTTTAATAACATAAAAATCCCTCCAAATCATCTGGTAAGGAGGAGATAAAACGAGCCAGTAATTTTCCAGTATCAAGGACATCTTGCATATCAAGAGTTTCCACAGAAGTATGCATATAGCGTAAGGGAAGAGAGATAAGGCCAGTAGGAATACCTGCTTGGGATACCTGTATAGCCCAAGCATCCGTTCTAGATGCTCCTGGGATCGGTTCAATCTGAATGGACAAACGATGCTCTTGGGCAGTTTCTGAAAAATGACGGAAGATAGCAGGATGAATATTGGGACCGAAAGCCACGGCAGGTCCCTTACCCAATTCAATGGTGACTTGACCCTTAGTATCTGGGGTACTCGCGTGGGTTACATCAATAGCCACTGCGAGATCTGGATTAAGCGTATAAGCACTGGTACGTGCTCCCCGAACTCCTACTTCTTCTTGTGTCGTAGCCACCGCAATGACATCGTGAGTATGCTGAAGGCGAGAGAGTTCTTCCAGACAAACCATCATCACTACAACCCCAGCCCGATCATCGAACGATTTCCCCGCCATCACGTTATTGAGTAAGGGATACGTTTCACGTTTAAGGGTAATTATATCTCCTACTTGAATAACCTCATTAATCTTTGCGGGAGAAAGTCCGACATCAATAGCTAGGTCTTCCATCTTAACTGCTTGATCCGAGTCATCATTTTTGAGCAAGTGGGGAGGCAAGGCACCAATAATTCCGGGGATAACCTGACGTCCATGAATGAGCACTTCTTGGGAGAGGAGGGTTCGCTGGTCTACCCCACCAATGGATGTAAAATGCAAAAAACCACGAGGATCAATTGTATTTACGATAAGACCAATTTCATCTATATGAGCAGCTAACATAATTTTTTTACAACTTAGGCTCTTGCCTTTTTTCAGAGCATAAACATTGCCAAACGTATCGCTATACACTTCATCAGTAAGCATAATAAAACGTTCTCTAACCAAGGAAGCGATCGAAACTTCATAACCAGAAACCCCTGAGCCACTTGATAAGAGACTGAGAAATTCTCTCGCATTCTGCATTTGCGCGTTGTTCAAAAAATTCACCTTCTCTCGGAAAAATCGTTTCCAAATGTATATATTGTATATATTTTATTACTTCGCCCTTTAATTCAGAATATCCTTTAACTCATCCTTCATTCAATATTCAGTCAAAGTCTTTTCGCCAAAAGAAAAGACCCCTCATTTTCAATGAGTGGCCTTTAAAATCTAAATTGAATCCCGCAAAGTCCCTCCAGAATTAATGGATACACGGCTCGAGATTAATCTTCACCAAACCAATCTTTACTAAACTATTATTAACCGGAGTAACCTAGGTCTGTAGAAAATACGCCTTACAGCTAAACAAACTAGTAGATAAAATACGCTCGGAACAACTAAACCAGTAAGGAAGCAATACGGTGACCTAAACTGAAACTAAACCAGTCAAAAACCAAGTTTAAGGTAAGGAAACTAATCTTGACAAATCTTCCACTATTTCATCCGATAACTTAACATCTAACTGGGGTTAATCTGACAACAGCCCCTACAGAGAAAGCAACGTTAAGGTTGTAAATCACATCACCTGAATTCTGAACTCAATTTCTTTGATTTTGATTAACATTCTACCGAAACGGATAACTTAACTCAGACAAACTGACCAGTAGGAGGAACTTTGCGGGAAAGTTATTTTTAAACTAAAAAACCACCCTTCTAGGTGGCCCCAATTCCGCGAAATTCAGCACTGGCTCAACTGATTGCAATGCTGAAACCTTCGATGAATCGAAACTTTACCTAGCACGCTACCAACACAGTTTTTGATGAACTAGCTTCTAAGAACTTTTAAGATCCTTTAAAAACTAACCTTCTATGTCTTTATTATACCTGAAATCAGCTAATTGTCAAGTGCAAGCCGCTCTTTTTTCGAGATCTCTGTTATGGTTCCTCTGCAGAAAGTCTAAAATGATATAAAATATCAAGTCACTGCAATTATTTTGGTGTCATCCTGAGCCTTCGCTTCGCTCAGGATGACAATAAAACGTGATATTAATAGCATGACAAGGGGTTTCTGCAGCAGAATCATGTAATGGTTACAATAAATCCTTCACAGCATTCACATCATAAGATTCTTCCTTTCTCATATGTTTATCTGCCTATTACTAAGATTTAAAGAGCGAGCAAAAGAAAGATTAGGTGCTCAGATAATAAATAATGTTGAAAGATCATAAACATTAACGAATATCGGAACATACTGATGGAAATATTTGGTTGATGTTAAGTGTGGAACACCAGTATAATGAGTTTGGTTACCCACCGCTGACTAATAAACAACTTTACATGAATAAAGCAATTACACCTAACGAATCCTCTGGTCACCAAGAGTGTCGGTAGCGAAGGGTGAATCGAGCACACCTTTGATGGGAGTGAGAATTATTCTTGAGAATCCAAAACGGGTCCTAGCCTCTGTTAATTCATTCACCAATAATTACAAAGATAAACAATCCTTCGTCTCCACTTTAAGAGAACTCACGCACATGAAAAAGGTCCTCTTCACCTGTATCGGGACTGACCGAGCAACAGGTGACTGTTTAGGACCTTTGGTTGGAACGAATCTCAAGCGGTTGGGCTATGCCGTTTTGGGGACTATTGATCAACCGTTGCACGCGAAAAACCTGATACAAGAACTCCAAAAGATACCAACCATGTATAATCCTGAACTTATTCTGGCGATTGATGCCTGCCTGGGGCATTTCGACGATATCGGAACAATCACTTTAGCTAACTTTCCTTTAAAACCTGGCTCAGGGGTACATAAGGATTTACCTCCAGTTGGTGATATCTCAATCATGGGAATTGTTAATATGGGAGGCTATTTAGAATTTCAGATTCTACAGTGCACCCGTCTTCATACAGTGATGAAACTTGCTTCAGATATTACGCATCTAATTTGGCAGGCGATTCCAGCTACCCAGAGAACTTCTTCTTTCCTACCAAACTGACTACGACCATCTTCAGCACAAACTATTGTTGCCTCGAGCAAAAATACTAATCGACCTAATTAGTTCTTGCAAATGCTTGGCAGCCATTAAAATGTTCTCTTTCGCCAAAATAGCGGATACTACAGAAACCCCGTCAATACCCGTAGCCAGAACCTGTATTAGGTTTGTCTCATTAATTCCGCCGATCGCTACCACGGGTATCGTGACCAATTTCTTGATCATTTCTAATTGTTCAAGACTGACTTCAGTGGCATCAGTTTTAGTAGAGGTACTAAAGACAGCTCCAACTCCCAAATAGTCAGCGCCCTGTTGTTGGGCTAGAAGGGCTTCAGCCAAAGTACTGACTGAGACCCCGATAAGCTTGTTAGGAAATAGCTCCCTCGCTTTTAGCATAGGGAGATCATCTTGTCCGATATGTAATCCGTCAGCATCGACAGCCAGCGCTATGTCTAGACGGTCGTTAATAATCAGGGGGATTCGCTCACGAGAAGTTATCTCTTTGATCCTGATTGCCAACTCTAAAAACTCCCGGGTAGAAACTGATTTTTCTCGAAGTTGCACCAGGGTAACTCCGCCCTGAATGGCTAGCTCAATACTCTGACCCAAGTCCCCTTCGCGGAGCATTTTCCGATCTGTGACTAGATACAGACTATAGTCCACTTTGAGTTTGACCTCACTCATAGCTGATTTTGCCTTCTTCTGCCAAGGTCTCAGGGGTCAGATTGTAAATACTATCCAACAACCGGACTCTAAACGTTCCTATCCCTTCTCCATGGCGCAGAGAAGCTTGAGCACTCTCTCCCGCTAGGCCCATACTTATTATTCCAGCCACGGCTGCCGTGAAGTAGTCCTTTGTCGCGCCGCAATAGGTACCCACAAGAGAGGTTGTCATACACCCTGTACCAGTGACATCAGCCAAAATTCGATGTCCATTATCCAGCAAACAGACTTCACGACCATCGGAAACAACATCTGTTTTTCCTGTAATGGCAATCACACAGGCTAATTCAGAGGCTAGTTTCTTGGCGATCATCGAGCTACCTTGTTCGTCGGCGAGTGAATCGACTCCCTTGATGGCTCCCTCTAGGCCGGCTAAAACTCTGATTTCGGACATATTCCCCCGGATTACCTCAGGGTTTAGCTCCCTAATCAGTTTTTCTGCGGTATTAGTTCGTAGCATTGTGGCTCCTACCCCTACCGGATCTAAGATCACTGGAATCCCCAATTCCTTCGCCCGTCGTCCAGCAAGCAACATGCTTTCGATCGTTCTGGAATTTAGAGTGCCAATATTAAGAACTAGAGCTGAGGCATAGCCCACCATTTCTGCCGCTTCCCCGAGATCATCCGCCATGACGGGGGAACCTCCGAGGGCTAGGACGATATTAGCGCAATCATTAACGGTCACATAGTTGGTAATATGATGAATTAAGGGGCTTTTTTCTTTGACCTCGCTTAAGTTTGCGAAGATTTTCTTACGTATTTCCATTGAACAGTCACCCTCCATGTTAATAAATGTATTATGCTGATGATCAGCATAACCGGAATAGTATAGCCCAGAACAAAATTTAACTTAATAAATTGATAATATAATATCGTACCTAATACACAAAGGGCAAGTGTTCCCCAGTTCACTAAGACCTCTGGCTGAATCTTTTTATTTTTTAACAGGAAATAATCCGTCAACAAAATGGCAAACAAAGGCGCAAAAACCGAGCCGATTGCATAGAGAAAATCTTGATATTGTTCAATATTTACGATGATTGCAAGTCCAGTTCCAATCGCGGTCATCACTAAGGCTACCGATTTCTCATTTAATTTAGGAAAGATATTTAAAAAAGTAACCCCGGCTGAATAAGCATCTAGAAAGGTCGTGGTTACCGTTGCCAAGACAATTATTCCTAAGGCTACTATGCCAAGATTAGCAGCCAGTAACATCGCAGCGGGGTCAGGATCAGAGGAGATGATGGCGGCACCTAACCCGATAATGTACATCCAACTGCTGCCGAAAAAGTAACCCAGCCAGCTACCGCCTGCTCCGCCCCGTTTGGTCTTAGCAAAGCGGGTATAGTCAGAGATTAGAGGCAACCAGGATAAGGGCATGACCACAGCCAATTCTAAGGCTGAGCCGAACGCCATATCTCCGACAAGCGGTTTACTAAATAATTCGGGGTTGCGGAAAATGATCACGCTTAAGACGATCGTCAACAGGAACAATAAAATAACGGCAATGTGGTTGACCTTTTTCCAGCCACTATCTTTTCCTAACCAAACCCAAACCAAAATGAAGGCTCCTATGACTAGACTCCAGACGGTCAAATGATCAAACGACCATAAAATTTTAGTAATCTGGTTTACCGATCGGGCCCCCACAATAATCATCACGGCAGTCCAACCTACTAATTGCAACACGTTTAAGACGGAAAATACGTAAGATCCGTACTGTCCAAAAGAGATTCTAGTCGAGACCAGAGCTGGAATTCGCTCTGTTGTTCCGATAATACCACCCAAAACTAAAAGAGTTGTTCCTACAAAATGTCCAAGAAGGATTGCTAAAACCCCCATCTTAAAGCCTAGGGGGGCCAGCATACCACCGGCTAAGATTTCGGCCACCGAAATAGCTGCGCCAAACCAAAGAGTTGTAAAGTTAAACATGCTCAAGTTATTTTTTGCAGATAGGCTCACTCGATTATTCCCGCCTTTTTGTAAAGAGTATAAAAGTGATGGGTTGGTCCTACACCTTTGCCGATGGATAGAGAATGTTGAATGGCGATCGTAATGTACTCTTTTGCCAGAGAAATGGCTTTGTTTAAGCTATATCCTACAGCCAAGTTGGCTGTGATAGCAGAGGATAGCGTACAGCCCGTACCATGGGTATTTTTAGTAGCAATTCGAGAGGAGTGAAAATAACTAAATTCCTGCCCATCATAGAGAATATCAATCGCATCTCCTTCCAGGTGCCCCCCCTTAAGCAAGACATTTTTGGCCCCCATCTGATAAATTTTTTTAGAAGCCTCTTCCATTTGTTGCAACGAGCTAATGGAAGTTTTGGTGATGGCTTCAGCCTCCGGAATATTAGGTGTAACGAGCATGGCCAAGGGCAATAATTCCTTAATCAGCGTTACTTCAGCCTCTGGGTTTAACAAGTGGTAGCCGCTTTTGGAAATCATGACAGGATCCACGACGATCGTTTGAAGCGCATAATGTCTCAACCGTTCTGCAATCACTTCGATAGTTTGGACTTGAGAGACCATTCCAACTTTCACTCCGTCGACCTCAATGTCGTCAAAGATGGCCTCAATTTGTTGGGCAACAACGTCTCTAGAGATATCCTGTACAGCATAGACTCCTTGAGTATTTTGGGCGGTGACTGCAGTTATTACGCTCATTCCATAGACCCCGTGAGCAGAAAATGTTTTTAGATCCGCTTGAATTCCAGCTCCCCCGCTACAGTCTGAACCAGCTATGGTAAGTACCTTTTTCATGATGTCCTCCTAGATTTCTTATTAAATATCAGCAAAAAAGAGCACAGGCCCAGAATAGGGTTGTGCTCTTTTATCCTCTGCAAAAGAGTAAAACTGCTTACCTACGCTGGCATTATCCAGATCAGGTTAAGGCACATTCAAAAAAATAACCAGTCAGTATGCCAGTCTATTTTGTGTCTTACTGCGTCGGCATGTTCACCTAATAGCCCCGCTATGAGGTAAACATACCTCCTTCTCCTTGTCTGACGCAAAATATCCATGGCATCTTTGACTTGTTATTTCCTTTCCTATGCCTAAAAGGGTCTTAGACCTTATAGGGTCTAAATCTCAGCCAGCCTTTCCAGCTCCCCCGCCCATTACATTATGTGATTTTATTAAATCTAACATGGTCGATGGTTAAAGTCAACGAAATCATCCAATCTTTACCTAGTAATCACTCGAATAAATGTTTGTACTAATTTCGAGTCAAATTGGATGCCGATATTTTTTCTTAATTCCATAAGGGCTTCTTCTTGACTCATGGCTTTCCTGTATGGGCGATCACTGGTCATGGCATCATAAGCATCTGCAATTGCCAAAATACGGCATTCTAAGGGGATATCGTACCCTTTAAGGCCCAAAGGATAGCCCCCACCGTTCCACCACTCATGGTGTCTTAGGATTTGATCAGCAATAGGCAGTAAGTCAGGGGCAGATTGAGCAATTCGATGTCCGATCTCACTGTGCCGCTGCATTTCCTTAAATTCTTCGCTAGTAAGACGTCCTGGCTTGAAAAGTATGCGATCCGGTATGCCCACTTTTCCAATATCATGGAATTGTGCCAAAAGACGTAAATCGGCAAGGTTCCGCTCCGAGAGATCCAATTCTCGGCCTAATAAAACCACAAGATCTTGCAAACGGTCCGCATGTCCTTCCGTGATAAAATCTCTGACCTCAAGTGCTTTCATGAGGGCTTGAACTATGGCGCTGCGAGTGCTTTTGCTGCGATGCAGTTTCTCCCGATACATGTTATCGTCCGCTTCTTTAAATACATCGCCAAGATTCAGGTTCGCCTTAGGCTTCCCGCTCACAGCATATCCCATTGATAAACTGAGGGGAAACTCAACATTTTCGTCATTATACCTTTCCACTGCCATACGCACTCTTGAGCAGGCTTGTTCTACGACTGACAGTTCACTTTTCGGCAAAATTATTGCGAACTCGTCGCCACCTATCCTAAACAACTTGTCCTCTTCACGAAAGCATTTTTTGATAATATCAGCAGTTAGGCGAAGCAATTGATCACCAATGCTGTGTCCGAGGGTGTCATTTACTAGTTTTAATCCATCGACATCACTTACAATCATTCCTACTGGGTCAGAACATTCTTCTTCCAGAAGACGAAGTTCTTCTTCAAAATAAGTTCGGTTATAAAGACCAGTTAAAGCATCATGGAAACTCATATGCTCAAGCCTTTCTTGAAATTGCTTGCGCTCTGTAATATCTTCTCCGATACTAGCAATACCGGAGACGTTCCCCTCAGAATCAAAGAGAAGGGTATAGTTCCAATTCACAAAGCGTTCTTCTCCATTTTTAATTCGTAGAGAAAATACATTTTGTTTTAGTAATTTCTTAGTGTTTAATACTTCTTCAAAACAAGCTTTTGCGTCCTCTTGCCTTTCATAAGGTATAAACATATCAAAATAGTTTTGTCCGATCACCTCGAACTTTTGAAACCCAGTTAGCTCTAAAGCAAAGTCATTACAGAAGATTATCTGACCGTCCTTATCAATAATTCCGGTGATTAGTTTTATATTTTCAAGCATCGAACGGAAACGGCGTTCTGATTCACGCAGGGACTCTTCCTGTACTTGAAGTTTTTCATAATTGAACCTCAGTTCGTCGTCAGAAGCCGTAAGTTCTTCATAGCTATGCTCCAGGTCTTCTTGTACCCTTGTGCGCTCAAAAATTTCAGCCTCCAGATTGGCATTAGCACTTTCTAGCTCTTGAAAGCTTTTATGAAGCGCACCCGCCATAGTTTGGAAATTGGTTGCCAGAGATTGTACCTCTATAACGCGACTATCCAGTCGATATATATCCACCTTTTCATATAATTTGTCATTTAGTTCCGTAGTAAATTTCGTCACCTTTCTAAGGGGAACGACAAGCCATCGACTCAAGAAATAAGCCAAAATTATACCAAAAAGTACCGTTATCACTATAAAGTAGATTGGTAAGTAACGGAGTTGTCTGGTGACATAGGTTACGGGTATCGTAACTCCCAAAGACCATTTCACACCCGGCACCGGAGCGTAGGCAAGATATTTGACTTCTTTTTGCAAAGTATAACGGGTAAACCCGGTTTCCCCTTGAATCATTTTCCGGACAGCGTCTTTGAGATCTTGTGAAGCACTATCATCCTTGAGTGGATTGTTCGAAATGCTAAAGTCCTGGTTCGAATGCAAAATAACCAGTCCATCCTTTTGTACAATAAAAGCGCTGCCTATCTCTCCAACCTTTTCCGACGTAACCTTTTTAGCTAATTCTTCCAGCCTAATTTTGCCCCCCATGAGACCAATTACCTTGTCATCTTTCCGAATCGGAACTGCCACCACAATAATTTGGTTACCACTTCCCCTAGAAATATAGGGATCCGATATCTCGGATAAGCCAGTAGTCATTACGTTCTGAAAATAATCACGGTCAGCAGCGCTACCACTCCGGCCAGAATTAGCATAAAATTCGCCCAAATTGTCCGCTACAAAAAATTGTTCATAATTAGGATTACGCTGAATTTCTTGATTCAGATAAGAACTAATCGCATCTTTATCCCCACTTTTGATGATTGGTGTATTGGCCATGACCTCCATTTCCTTTTGATGAGCTAATAACCACAATCCCACTTCAGCAGTCGAAGATAAGGTCAGCGAGGATATCTGCGTTTCTAAATTTGTGTTTAAAACATCTCTCGTCTTAATATAGGTTAATAAGGATAAACCACCTAGGCCGAAGATTAAGGCTGCAATAATCAGACTCGTTAGATTTATCTTAAAATTTTTCATTTTTCCTCCGTTTATACGAATTAGGATCGTAATCCATGGGACGCATAAATCCCTCTATGTATTAAGTTCTCTCAGAACACTTAAATTCCTTTATTAAACAACTTATTTCGACAATATTTTAGTGAAATATATATTACGACAGTAAAATTAAGGATATTTTCCACAAAAAGAAAATCACCCTATACATGCCAATGTGTTTCTTAGTTAATTTAAGATACGAATATGCCTGCCAAATATGATAAAGTATTAGTCAATAGCGCACTACAGAGCAGGAGGCACTTGATATGACAGAACCGTTACTGATCGGATTAATTATCCTAGTCGTTATCGCCATCATTTTACTCATTACCTTATTAACACGCTCGTCACGCACTCCCTTTGTCCAGTTCGAGAGTAAATTCGCTTCTTTAGAGAAAACGCTTGAACGCAACGAACGACTTGTCAATGGAGAAATTGCCAAGAACCGCGAGGAAACCTCTACGAACTCCCGACAAGCCCGTGAAGAGCTTAACCAGTCCGTCCATTCCTTCAATGAATCAGTCCTAATGCGCATGGCAGAAATCGCCACCCTCCAACGCAATCAATTGGATATTTTCGCCACCCAGTTAGGCTCTTTAACCAAAACAAATGATCAGAAATTAGAACAACTCCGCAAAACGGTGGAAGAACGGCTTCTCCTTCTCCAGCAAGATAACAGCCAGAAATTAGAGCAGATGCGGGCGACCGTGGACGAAAAGCTCAAGGCTACCCTTGAACATCGCTTAGGAGAGTCCTTCAAATTAGTCAGTGAGCGTTTAGAAGCGGTGCATAAAGGGCTTGGAGAAATGCAAACCTTGGCTTCTGGCGTCGGCGACTTAAAGAAAGTCCTCACCAATGTAAAAACTCGAGGAATTTGGGGGGAAATTCAACTGGGGAATTTGTTGGAGCAAATCCTAACTCCCGAACAATATGCCACAAATGTTATAACTAAGGTCGGCAGCAACGACCGCGTCGAATTTGCGATCAAACTCCCCGCTCGGGATGGTCAGGACAGTATTATTTGGCTCCCGATCGATGCCAAATTTCCGATCGAAGATTATGAACGATTAATCGAAGCCCAGGATCAAGCCAACCTCCCCCGCATTGAAGAACTTGGTAAATCTTTGGAAAATCGCATCAAACTAGAAGGGAAAACCATTCGAGATAAATACCTTGATTCTCCCAACACCACAGATTTTGGCATTCTATTCTTACCGGTTGAAGGCTTGTATGCCGAGGTGTTACGTCGTCCTGGCTTGTGTGAACTCCTCCAACGAGAATACAAAGTCATTATTTCAGGACCCACCACACTTGCCGCCCTCCTCAATAGCCTGCAAATGGGTTTTAGAACCCTAGCCATTGAAAAGCGCTCCAGTGAAGTATGGCACTTACTGGGCGCTGTCAAAACAGAATTCGGTAAATTTGTGGAGATCCTTGAAAAAACTCAGAAGAAACTTCAAGAAGCGAGCAACACGATCGAAACTGCGACCCGAAAATCTCGCACCATTGCCCGAAAACTTAAAGATGTGCAGACTCTCCCAGCCCACGAAGCGGAATCACTCTTGGGACAAGGAACGGAGAGTGACGACTCATAAGTTGCTCAATCAAATACGGTCGCTGTCTCCCACATTTGGTAATAAAGCCCTTTTTGTTGGAGGAGCTCTGTATGCTTACCCCGTTCTACGATTTGTCCTCGGTCCAGAACTAGAATCTCATCCATCCTCTCTAGTCCTGTAAGGCGATGAGTTATCACTAAGGTAGTACGACCTTCCATGAGTAGATAAACTTCATCCATAACCTCTCGCTCCGTCAAAGGATCAAGCCCTGCCATAGCTTCATCAAGGATTAAGATCGGGGCGTTTTTTAAGAAGACTCGGGCAATGGCCAAACGCTGTCTCTGCCCCCCTGAAAGCTTGAATCCCCCTTCTCCAACGTAACTGTCATATCCTTGGGGCAAAGATAGGATAAAATCATGGAGCTTAGCCTGCTGAGAGACTTGCATTAGTTCCTCGTCCGTTGCTAGGGGTTTTGCTAAAAGGAGGTTTTCTCGGATTGTCGCGTTAAAAAGATGAGTTCGCTGAGTCACCACTCCAATATAACCTCGAGCATCTTCCTGGGTATAGTCTCGTAACGAATGACCACCTAGGTCAATCCGTCCCTCGTCGTATTCCCAAAAGCGCAGCAGAAGATTCACCACGCTGGTTTTACCTGCACCGCTCGGTCCAATGATCGCCACCTTGCCTTGTTGGGGAATCCGAAAAGAAAGCTGGTTAAGAGCCCAAGGTTCGTCTTGATCATACCTAAAGCACACCTCACGGAAAGCAAGATCCAGCCCCTCCGGTTTGGGAGACAGTGCACCGCTGTCTTTTACGGCGGGTTCAGCCTCAATCAACTCCAGCAAGCGATCCGCTGCCGCTCGGTTTTGTTCCAGATGATGAGGTACAAGGGCTAAGGGAAACAACGCTTCAAAACTGCTAAAAGTCCCCAACGCTAACATCCCTAAGTTTACTCCGCTCAATTTCCCTTTTTCCACAAGTAGGATCCCCAACACAAGGACGAGCCACATTCCCAAGTTGGCAATCATCCCCGTTAGGGCAGAGGAAAGCGCGGAAAGACGAGCGATTCGACGCTGCTGATCCCTCAAGGCTTTGTCTGTGTGCTGAATTTTAGCCAAGTGCGCACGAGCTTGGCCATAGATCAGCAATTCCGTGATGCCTAACAGGCTGTCTGCAACCTGAGTATTCAATTCTGCTTTTAAGGCGACCAACTGACGCCCCACCCCTTGACTCAAACCTTTTATTCCCCACGGAATCCCAAGCCCCGCTATTAGAAAACAAGCAGCCAGAAGAAAGGAAAATCGCACATCAAAACGAGCCAAGAACAATCCATAGCCGAAGAGAACCAGTAACGCAACCAACGGCGGCCCAACTACGCGCAAAAATAAGTTCTGTTGAATTTCAACATCCGCCACAATTCGGCTCAACATATCCCCACTGCGGAAGTTTTGCAACCGAGCCGGGGCCAAAGGTTCTAAGCCTTGGTAAAACTTGACGCGGATTTGGCTCAACACTCGAAACGTCACGTCATGCGACACATAGCGTTCTAAATACCGCGAGATTGCGCGAGCGAGTCCAAAAAAACGAACTCCGACAATAATTTGCATTAAATCGAGTACCGGAGGATGAAGGGCAGCGCGCGCCAAAAGATAGGCGGAAGTCGCCATTAAGCCGATGTGACTGGTGACCGTGAGCGTACTTAAAATCAAGGCCAGCACGATTTGCCGCCAATAGGGTAACATCAGGCGAGTTAACCAGGTCATGCTCTTCATAGAGAGTCACCTCGATATTCTGTCACCATTCGGTAATAGAGACCCTGCTCTTTCATTAACTCCTCGTGCTTACCCTGTTCGACAATCTGCCCTTGCTCCATCACCAGGATGCGATCCGCTTGCCGAACCGTACTCAGCCGATGGGCAATAATCAGGGCAGTCTTACCGTGAATTAGTCGTTGCAAGGCCAACTGTACAACGCGCTCACTCTCAGTATCCAAATTGGAAGTGGCCTCATCCAAGATAAGCACTGGGGCCTCTTTCAAGATAGCCCTGGCAATAGCAATTCTTTGGGCCTGTCCGCCGCTTAAACGAGTACCGCCTTCGCCGAGGACAGTTTGGTAACCGTCTGAGAGTTTTAAAATAAATTCATGAGCTGAAGCCGCTTGGGCAGCACGTTTGACCTCTGAGCTGGTTGCGGAAGGCCGACCGAAGTGAATATTTTCCTCAATACTCCCTGCAAAAAGATGTGGTGTCTGCGAAACGTAAGCAATCTGTTGCCGCCATTTCTTTGCCGAAATTGTCTTAAGCAAACCGTCGTTGACGAATATCTCCCCCGCAGTAGGCTCTATAAAGCGAAGCAGTAGCTGAGCAATCGAAGTTTTACCTGCTCCACTCGGGCCGACAAGAGCAACCTTCTCGCCAAATTTCAGGGACAAGTTGACTCCGTTTAAAGCCAAGTTTTTCCCTAGTTGATAACTTAAACTGACGTGTTGAAAGGATATATTAAAATCAGAGGCTAACACTTGATCGTCTTCCACATCTTTCCCAACATCCACATTACACGTCAAAGGAAGATCTAGGATTTCAAAGATTCGCCCCGCCGCATTTACCCCGGACAAACCTGCGTGAAAATTCAAGCCGAGCGTTCTCAAAGGAGTGTAAAATTCGGGAGCAAGCAGCAAAAGAAACAATCCGACAGAGAAAGTGAGGGTACCATAGACTAGCCTTAAGCCAATGGTTACTGCGACTAAGGCTGTACTCATCGTGGCCAAAAACTCTAGAACGAGTGCGGATAAAAAAGCGATCCTTAACACACTTAACGTAGCTTTACGAAAAGAATCGCTGATTCTCTCAATCACCCGGGTTTGATCTTTGGCACGACCAAACACTTTAAGCGTTGTCATCCCCTGCAAAACATCGAGAAAATGGGCGCTCATCCAACTCAGACTTTGGAACAGGTGCAGGGATTTCTTCTCCGCTAACTTACCAATTAGAATCATAAAGAACGGTATGAGCGGCCCGGTCAGGAGTAGAATGATTCCTGATTTCCAATCTAGAGGAAAAACAAATCCTAAAATAAGGAGGGGAATTCCTACAGCGAGCAGCAATTGGGGCAGATACTTAGAAACGTATTCCTCTAGAGCTTCAATCCCATCCACTACCGTTGTGATTAACTCTCCGGTCCTTTCTCCCCGAGCATACACCGGCCCTAATGAGACAATATGGCTCATTAAACGTTGACGCAGGCTCGACTTTATGTGGGAAGCTGCTTCATGTGCGCTTAGGTCACTGACCCATTGCAACACCGCCCGCAGTACAATGATCCCGAGTATCAGGGCTAGGGAATTCCAAACCCGACTTAGAGTAGCCCCTTCTAGGAAGACCCCGGCAACGACACGGGAGAAAAACCAAGCTTGAGCCACAGCCAATAAGGCGATCCCCATACCCATTCCGACCGTGAGCAACAGTAATCCCCAGACAGGCCTCCCCTCTTGAACTAACCGCTTATCGAACATTTGGTCATCTCCTAGTCGTCAGTTTCGATGCAATCGTGCAATCGGCGTGCAATCGGGGACGGTTCTCACTTGCATTCATGGACAAGACAAGTCCTCCAGCCTTGGTTTTACTTAACGGAGATTGGTAGACACTTACATAAAGAAAGTTTAGAGAAACTGAAGGGGCAAGATATAAGTATCTTGCCCCTTCAGTTTAAAGGATATTAACTTAATAGTGAAGGTCCTTTTCTGTAACGCGCTTGCGAAAGACCCAATAGGTCCAGCCCTGATACAAAAGAACGATTGGAACCATCGTCAAGGCAATGAAGGTCATGATCTTCAAAGTATACGGACTAGAGGAGGCATTGTAGATGGTTAGGCTCCACTGCGGATTCAGACTGGAAACCATGACGCGTGGGAAAAGTCCCCAGAATAAAGCGACTGTGAACAAGAGAATGGTTACACCATTGGCGATAAAAGCCCAGCCTCCCTTACGGGAGCATATCAAAAGATAAGCAACAACTAGAGCTACTCCGGCTGCTAGTAAAGTAATGCCGGCCCCCAGATTAGCAAACAGATCGGTTTGAAAATAGGTTAATCCCGCAAACAAGAGAACTACTACGATGGCCACCAAGCCAATCTTCTTGGCAGTCTTCAATGCCCGCTCAGCCATTACCTCTGTAGTCTTTAAGTTGAGATATAAGGCACCGTGAAGCATGAAAACCAGTAGCGTGGTGAGACCTCCAACGATAGCATAGGGATTGAGTAGAGTAAAGAAGGTCCCAACGTATTGCATTTTGGCATCAATCGGTACTCCCTTAACAATATTCGTCATTGCAACGCCCCAAAGAAGAGCGGATAGAAAACTGCCTGTAAAGATCATCCAATCCCATGTGGTTCGCCAACGGGGAGCACTGTCACTGCTGCGAAATTCAAAGGCAACGCCACGGATAATTATTGCGGACAAGACCAGAAACAACGCGAGATAGAAGCCGCTAAACAAGGTTGCGTACCAATTTGGAAAAGCCGCAAACATCGCCCCACCAGCAGTAATTAACCAGACCTCATTCCCGTCCCAAATCGGTCCAATGGTATTGATGATCATGCGACGTTCTAAATCGTTTTTCCCAAGGAAAGGTAGCAGAATCCCGACTCCAAAATCAAACCCTTCCAGAAAAAAGAATCCGACAAACAAGACAGTGATGAGTATGAACCAAAGGATGTTTAAGTCCACAAGGACGCCCCCTTTCTCCGACCTTTCAGTGATTCATTCGTGCTATCATCTTCCGGACCCTTCTTAATATACTTAACTAAGAGGTAAACGTCCGCTACTGCCAAAACTGTATAAATCAGAGTGAAGCCACTAAACGTGATCAATATGGATAAGACCGAAACTGAAGTGGATACCCCTGCTTCTACTTTTTGTAAGCCATAAACAATCCAAGGCATTCGTCCAACTTCAGCCATATACCAACCCACGGTATTGGCAATATAGGGTATGGGAATCGTCCAAAGTAAAACTTTTAAGAACCAGGTTTTTTGGTCCAAGCGTTTCGACTTATAATAATAAAGTCCGAGGAGCGGGATCAAGATTAACCATAATCCAGCCACTAGCATAATCCGGAAACTCCAGAACAACGAAGTTACTTGGGGAATATAGTTGCCCGGCCCATATTGCTGGACATCCGCTGCTTGAAGTTCATGAATTCCTTTAACTTCCCCCGTGAAACTATTGTGGGACAGGAAGCTTAACAGGCCCGGGATTTTAATTTCAGAGGTGTTCTTTTGTCCCTTTTCATCGATGGAAGCATATAACAATAACCCGGCCGGATTCTCCGTGTTCCAAAGAGCCTCTGCTGCAGCCATTTTCATGGGTTGTACTTCGACAAGATGCATTGCTTGGGCATGCCCAACTCCGGCGACTGCGACGGCACTTATTAACCCAAAAATAACTGCTATTTGAAACGAACGGTGAAAAATATCCAGATGGTTCTTCTTCAGGAGATGGTAAGCGCTAATACCCATGACGAAGAACGCCGCGGTCACAAAGCCACTCAGAACGGTATGTGGAAACTGATAGAAAACATGAGGATTAGTAATTAAGGCTATGAAATCGGTCATCTCCGCTCGGCCATTTCGTAAAACATACCCAACTGGTTCTTGCATAAAGGAGTTGGCAATCAAAATCCAAAGTGCGGACACATTGGTGGCAATCGCCACTAGCCAAATACTCAAGGCATGTACTTTTTTGGGCAATTTATCCCATCCAAAAACCCATACACCTATGAATGTCGACTCTAAAAAGAAGGCTACTAAGGCCTCAATGGCCAAAGGTGCTCCAAAAATATCCCCGACAAACCTTGAATACTCGGACCAGTTCATTCCAAATGAAAATTCTTGAACTAATCCGGTCACGACACCCATGGCAAAGTTAATTAAAAATAATTTCCCCCAAAACTTAGTCATTTTTTTGTACGTTTCATTTCCAGTCCGCACATACCAAGTCTCCATCATCGCAACCAAGACTGATAGGCCCAGAGTCAATGGCACGAACAGGAAATGATACGAAGTGATAACAGCGAATTGTAATCTGGCCAAAATGAGTTCAGTCATCGTTCCACCTCCACTATTTTAGTATTATGCCCTAATGGGTCTTTGCCTTTTTGAAAGAGACTTCAGTTCGCTAAATTTTCACCTCCATTTTATAATAATTATTAATAGATAATATTTATATATCAAGCTAATTTATATTATACTAATTATTGATAAGTCAGTCAATGAAATATTTTCGCATCACCTCTTTCGCTTAAATTTAGAGCATAAGTAAATCACATTCTATAATTGACTCACTTCGACAAATTTACCCAACAATAAAAATCCGCATATAAACTATATTTTCGGTATGATTAGAAGCTGGTTCAAATCAACCAAAAATAAAATGTTATCATGCGGAAATCTGTTTGGGGAATGTATAGTGTGTAACAGCAACGTCAAAAGGAATAGGACGTTCAATATATATTTTATTTTACAACAAGCACAGAACATTTTGCTTTGTGAAGGACGTGCTGACTGATACTGCCTAACAAGGAACCAGCCACCGCCCCGTAACCATGGCTCCCCATGACAACTAAGTCAATGTTCTCATCTTCAATCTCTTGCAAGATGACGATCGCCGGTTTTCCTTGGATTTTTTTCTTAACCACGGTGACATCACTTGTATCGATTCCATCAAGTGTGTGTTTTAAGGCAACATCTCCTTCATATTGGATTTGTTCCGGAGAAATTACATAACTATAAACACTAGAATCATAGGCCAACGGTATTTGCATAGCGAACAGAAGCTCAACTTCTGAGTTAAATTTCCGAGCAATCTCCAATGCAGTTTTCAATGCTCGTCGTGAATACTCTGAAGCATCAGTTGCCACCAATATTTTTTTCAACATAAAAACCCTCCTCAAAATCATTATTAATATCTATTCCACTCTATAATGTTAATATCCTTCTTTTTGATGATTGATCGTAATAATTTTTTCTAGTAATTTCTCATTTGTTATTTTACTTTAATTCCCTGACACTTTAAAGCATAATTGATATATTTCCTATGTTCAAATATATCTTGGACAGTCAAAGGCACTAATGTTTTAACTTCCCTGCCAACATCTTCAGTATAACAATATTTTGTAAGTTTATCCTGCTTATCTATCGTAATGATTACGGGCAGATTGTCAACCACCAACGAACCATCTACACTGGGCAGATGACATTCATACATCCAACTCTGTACA
>OMOF01000006.1 GCA_900290375.1 Candidatus Desulfosporosinus infrequens | reverse complement strand
AATCCTTCTTAATCTGTGAAATCTGTGTTAATCTGTGGTTTCTCTTATCGTTCTTTTCATGTGGAATCTGTGGTTCTCCGTTCAGAATTCCCCAAGGATCTGAATAGTCACTTATTCTTTCCCGTATTTACGGTGTTTCTCCTTGTAGGTATAAAAAAACGCGGGATTTTAGGTAATAAATAAATTGAAGAAGATGAAATCGTTAGTTACATAAAAATAACAGCCTCTTCCTTCTCTTGAGTCGGGCTGTTATTTTTTGTACTATCAGAAAGTATAAGTTTTTGGGGTGGCCCTTTACTTGTCTGCACTTAAAAATCAAACACTGTGCTTAATTCGATTATAAGGTCTGGGAAAATAGACACTACTACATTATCGAGCTCAGTATAAATTTCAGGCCTTCCATATCTGTTGCTTTCCTGTAGCGTGAAGACACTTAAGAGTTTTGTATCGGGCTCTACAATCCAATATTCTTTTACTCCAGCCTTTTCAAATTTATTAAATTTAAAAAGCTTATCGTTTCTTGCTGTTGATGGTGAGGATATCTCAATTATGAGTGGGGGTATTCCGAAATAACCTGTTTTTCTAAGCTTGCTTTCTTCGCAAACTACAACAATGTCGGGTTGAGAGATAATATTTGAAATGTTCTCATCGCTTTCATCAAGTTCTGGGATGCAAAGGTCAAAGGGCGCAGCGAATACTCTACATGGTTTTCCTTTAAGGTAAGCGTTAAACTGTGAGGTTAATTCAACGCTAACTGCCTGATGTTGCCAGGTTGGAGCTGATTGCATGTATGGTATACCATCAATAATTTCCCATCGTTCTCCACTTGGGAATTTCAGATAGTCAGCATACGTGTATTTCTTTTCGGCCAATGGTGTTGAAAGAAACTCGCTCATAGAAACAACTCCCAAAATTTAACTTTAACATACACATTGTACCATGATTTCAGGTGCTTGTCAGGATGAATTCAACAATACTGAAGCAGAATGGTGAGGTAGAGGGGATGGTTTTGAGTGACCGTAGGCTTGTGAAATATATATTTTGTAGATATGTGAATGTTATGCTATATTAGATAAAGGTCAGGTGGTCTGACCTTATCGAAAATCTTGTCCACTAAGTTTCGAATTAAATTAAGCACATAATTAGGAGGGTACGCAATAATGGCAAAAATGAAGACTATGGATGGTAATGAAGCGGCCGCCCATGCATCGTATGCGTTTACGGAAGTCGCCGCCATCTTCCCTATTACACCTTCTTCGACGATGGCCGAGTTAGTCGACGAATGGGCTGCTCATGGTAGGAAAAACGTATTTGGACAAACGGTCAAGGTTGTGGAAATGCAATCTGAGGGAGGGGCTGCCGGTGCGCTACACGGCTCACTTCAGGCTGGAGCTTTAACTACCACATACACAGCGTCACAAGGCCTACTTTTAATGATCCCTAATATGTATAAAATTGCTGGTGAACTTCTGCCCTGTGTATTCCATGTGAGTGCCCGCGCCTTGGCCACTCATGCCCTTTCGATTTTTGGTGATCATCAGGATGTTATGTCCGTACGCGCTACTGGTTTTGCCGAGCTATCATCAAATAGCGTACAGGAAGCCTTGGACCTTGGTTTTATCGCTCACCTCGCAACGATTAAAGCCCGTGTACCGTTCCTTCATTTTTTTGATGGCTTCCGTACTTCTCATGAAATTCAAAAAATTGAAGTCCCGGAATATGAGGACGTTGCTCAACTATTAGATAGAGAGGCGGTTCAAGCCTTTCGTGATCGTGCTTTGAATCCGGAGCATCCTGTTCTGCGTGGAACAGCTCAAAACCCGGACATCTACTTCCAAGGTCGTGAAGCTTCCAATTCTTTCTATGCTGCAATACCTGATCTAGTCGAACATTATATGCAAGAGTATAAGAAACTTACTGGCCGTGAATACCACCCTTTCCAATATTATGGGGCAGAAGATGCGGAATACGTCATTGTAGCGATGGGCTCGATTTGTGACACAATTGAGGAAACCATCGATTACCTCTTAACTAAAGGGGAAAAGATTGGAGTTATTAAAGTTCACTTGTACCGCCCGTTCTCCAGCGACTACTTCTTTAAAGTGTTGCCTAAAACCGTTAAAAAAATTGCTGTTCTTGATCGGACCAAAGAAGCGGGTTCCTTGGGTGAACCTCTATATCTAGATATAAAAGAAATTTTCTATTCTAACGATAGTAAACCGATGATTGTCGGCGGCCGCTATGGCTTAGGATCTAAAGATACGACGCCTTCTCAAGTATTGGCAGTCTACAAGAACCTTAAGTCCGAAAGCCCGAAGAATGGCTTCACCATTGGCATCGTCGATGACGTAACCCATACTTCTTTGACTGAAGACGAAACGATTGACACTGCACCAGAAGGGACAATTTCTTGCAAATTCTGGGGTCTCGGTTCTGATGGTACGGTCGGAGCTAATAAACAAGCGATTAAGATTATCGGGGATCATACCAAGCTCTATGTGCAGGCGTATTTCCAATACGACAGTAAGAAATCTGGCGGAATTACGATTTCCCATCTCCGCTTTGGTAAACAAGAAATTAAATCCCCTTATTATGTTACAGGCACAAATTACATCGCCTGCTCTAACCAAACTTATGTCTACAAATATGATCTCTTAAAAGGTTTGAAAAAGAACGGCATTTTTGTCTTGAACTGCCAGTGGACAGCTGAAGAATTGGATGAAAAACTTCCAGTTGCGATGAAGCAATTTATTGCAAAAAACAAGGTTAACTTTTACATTATTGATGCGGTAGCTATCGCTGGTAAAATTGGACTCCGTTCCCGTACTAACATGATCCTGCAAGCCGCTTTCTTCAAGCTCGCTAACGTGATTCCTGTTGAAGAGGCCATCGACTATTTAAAGGCATCAGTAGTGAAGGCCTATGGTAAAAAGGGCCAAAACATTGTGGATATGAACGTTGCGGCAATTGATCAGGGTGTGTCTTCTTTTGTCAAAGTGGAAGTGCCTGCGTCTTGGTCCGATGTCGACAATGCCCAAGTTCAAGCTCAAGTTGCAGCAGCGGTTGAAGAACCGGCTTATGTCACAAATATTCTTCGTCCAGTGAATGCGATGGAAGGGGATAATCTCCCAGTCAGCACTTTCTTAGGCCGAGAAGATGGATCTGTACCGCTAGGAACGGCTGCTTTCGAAAAACGCGGTATCGCGGTCAGCATCCCAGAGTGGCGGGTNNCCAATGTTCTTATGTTTGCCCACATGCGGCGATTCGCCCGTTCTTAATGAACGAGGATGAAGTTAAAAACGCTCCGGAAACGTTCGCAGCTAAAAAAGCGAATGGTAAAGAGGCCGTAGGTCTGCAATTTCGTGTTCAGGTCAGTCCATTAGATTGTACAGGTTGTGGCAACTGCGCTGAAGTTTGTCCCGCTAAAGGTAAGGCTCTCATCATGGAGTCAGCCTCTGAACAAATAGAACGTCAAGCCGAGAATTGGGAGTATGCTGTTACTCTTACCAACAAGAGCAAGCTTTTTAACCTGACTACGGTTAAAGCTAGCCAGTTTGCCCAACCTTTACTTGAGTTCAATGGAGCATGTCCAGGGTGTGGTGAGACCGCTTATATTAAACTTATCACTCAACTTTTTGGCGACCGCATGATGATTGCTAATGCTACAGGCTGTACCTCTATCTGGGCTGGAAGTGCTCCTGCAGTTCCCTATACAACCAATGAGGAGGGCAAAGGGCCAGCTTGGGCCAACTCTTTGTTCGAAGATAACGCAGAGTTCGGCTATGGTATGTCGGTAGGCGTTAGCCAACAGCGTGAAAAACTGACTGAACTGATGAAGCAAGCTCTGGAGCTTGACATTAATTCTGAGCTGAAAGAAGCTTTCCAAGAGTGGCTCCAAGGGTACGATGACGCTGATGCCTCCAAAGCAGCGACTGCTAAGATCCTTGCGCGTCTTAATGGATCTGCTGGGGATAATGCAGTCGTCGCCGAAATCTCTGCTCAGAAAGAGCATCTCATTAAAAAATCGCAGTGGATCATTGGAGGAGATGGTTGGGCATATGATATCGGATTTGGAGGATTAGACCACGTTCTAGCTTCTGGAGAGGATGTAAACGTCCTTGTTGTCGATACCGAGGTCTATTCTAATACTGGTGGACAATCCTCAAAATCGACACCGTCTGCTGCTGTAGCCAAGTTTGCAGCAGCTGGAAAGAAGATCCGCAAGAAAGACCTGGGCATTATTGCTATGAGTTATGGCTATGTTTATGTAGCGCAAATTGCTTTGGGTGCGGACATGGCTCAAACTCTTAGGGTTATTCAAGAAGCTGAAGCCTATCCAGGACCATCTTTAATTATTGCTTATGCTCCCTGTATAAACCATGGTCTCAAGGCAGGTATGACTAAGAGCGTCCAAGAGGCCAAAAAAGCGGTTGATTCCGGCTACTGGCATCTTTATCACTATAATCCAGATCTGATCGAAGAAGGTAAGAACCCGTTTAGCCTTGATTCTAAGGAGCCGACTACCTCTTTCCGTGAGTTCATCATGGGTGAAGTTCGTTACTCTTCCTTGCTGAACACCTTTCCAGAGAGTGCGGAGGAACTCTTTGTGGGTGCAGAAAAATATGCTAAGATCCGCTA
Source organism: Candidatus Desulfosporosinus infrequens (assembly GCA_900290375.1). Taxonomy (GTDB): domain Bacteria; phylum Bacillota; class Desulfitobacteriia; order Desulfitobacteriales; family Desulfitobacteriaceae; genus Desulfosporosinus; species Desulfosporosinus infrequens. Next base: position 18,089 of record OMOF01000006.1, on the reverse strand, counting down.
TGATTCTTACAAACGGCTAGCTGACCAGAAATGGGACTATTAATTTAATTGAGTATTTCCAGAGATATTGGTATAAAAGAGCAGGATTACAGTTGCCTGCTCTTTTTGTATATAGACCAGTAGGGGCACGATGTATCGTGCCCCTACTGGTCTATTCTCGCCAGCTCATACTTCGTGCATTACTTTTGTAAACATATTGATGCTTTGAGAATAAGATGAGAAAAACAGAAAGGGTGTTGGTTACGAGTAGTGTACCGATGATTGGAAATTTCGGACGTGAGTCGTTGGATCTACACTTGTTTTTTGCTCGGATTATGAGAGAACATGCCATTTTTATGCAAGCTGGATTCCTTCCTAAAGACGTTACTTATCTTGAACAAGCTTTACAATTTAAATGCCAATATGATGAGGTACTAAAGGAAGCCATTAGGCTGAGCGATTGTACAGCATCTGAGGAGGTGCTGCAATCCGAAGAGTTGCTAACTGACAAAACACTTCGAGCTGAGCAAAAGACTCAGGAGCTGACAGGGATATCCATTGATATGGCTTTAACGGTAGAAGAATTGAGGCTAAACCCAGATCTGGGGACGCTTCCGGCGGAGATTGAACCGCATGTTTGTGCCTTAAATCAGAAAGCGATGGTTCTAACAACCTCTTTTGCCGAGTTTAAGGCTATGGTGTTGGAGCAAGTCACCCATTGTCGATTGGCCTGCAATCTATTTCCTGCGCAGCTTGAACATGTCTACAAGGAAGCTCAGTTTTACCTTAAAATATTAAAACGTCTGCAAAATAATCAATTCGTCGACGCACGTATTGACCTACTCGAACAAGAAGTATTTTGGGACGAGATTATGGCTGACCATGCCAAGTTTGTCCGGCATCTGTTAGACCCGTCTGAAAGAGAGCTCTGTCGAAAGGCAAAAGATTTGACAAAAGGGTTTGAACGGTTGGAACAAAAAATGAAAGGAGAGGGGCTACCCGCCTCTGGCTTTGGACGCCTAATGCATGAAAACATTGCTGCGACCTTAGCGATCGCCGAATTTAAGGCTACGGGCACAGAACTCATTTTGGCGTGTCAGGTAAAGTCATTGCTCTCTCCGCTTTTAACCGATCATACGTTGCGGGAAGCGAACTACTACTTGAGAATTTTACAAACTTGGAGACCCGGGTATCTCGGTCGAAGATAAAATACTTTCTTGTTTTATTTGCAAAAGTGAACATAGGGGACGGTTCTGGCTTACATGCAAGCCAAGAACCGTCCCCTAACTTGCGAAGTTGCGGACATTAAGACGTTGCTCTCAGGAACCGACGAACGGATGAAAAGTTTCTTGCGAAGGGCGCCAAAAAAAAGTTATAGAGACTACGATTAGCTTGCAGTTATAACAATGATCACAACCAATACGGCTAGTACAAATAATGCCAATACCCTAAAAGGGGTGATAATGGCTGATTGTATGCGTGCTGGAGTTAGTTCGATAATAGTCAAACCCTCACCTCCTCGCTCCTTTCAATGTATGACCTTACTCGGAAACTGTGAAAAAGCAACAACCGCTGATTCCGGGAGTGGAGAACGGGTTTGCGCAGTAATGATCAGAACCCGTGACTGCTTGCATAATCGATTCATTGTCGGACAAAATAAGCCAGATAGGGGGGAGAGAACGTGCGCAGTTGGATGAACATGATCAAAGACCTCACCATTCGCCCAAAGGTGAAGCAGATACGGAAGTCTCCTCAGTATTCCTTTGAAGAGGATCTTAATAAGCCTTTATCCAGACAAATGGTGAAGGAGATATTATCTACAAGTACCGATGTCGTGTTCCGGGAGTTTTTCCTCCAAGGGAAAGAACGTATTTCCTGTATGTTAGCGGCTATTGATGGGATGGTTGACAAAAATCAGCTGGATCAGTTTATCTTAAAGCCACTCATGGTGGACTTGGCTGGGCATCCGGAAATGGCCCAACTGACAATAGCAAATGTTTTGGATAAAACCATCCAAAGTATACTTCCGGGTCTTGAATTAAAAAAGATATCTAAAATGGGAGAAGCCCTCGATGCGATTTTGTCCGGTGATGCGGTTATTTTCTTCGGCGAGTCTATAGAGGCACTCGTTTTTGGGGCCAGGGGATGGGCTAATCGCGGCGTTGCTGAACCAATCACAGAGTCGATCGTCAAAGGGCCACGTGAGGGATTTTCGGAAACGCTCCGAATTAATACTTCGCTCTTGCGGCGCAAGATCAAACATCCCTCATTGAGGATGATCTCTTTAAAACTTGGGAATCTTACGAATACGGATATTGTCGTTACCTATATTGAGAAAGTAGCTCGTCCAGATATTGTCGCCGAGGTTTTTAGGAGGCTGGGCACCATTAAGATGGATAGTATGCTAGGGAATGGCTATATCGAGGAAATGATTGAGGATAATCCCTATTCGCCCTTTCCTCAAATCGCCTTTACGGAGCGGCCTGATGTCCTGGCGGGAAAGCTTTTGGAAGGGAAAGTAGGCATTATTGTGGACGGAACTCCCATCGTACTTTCGGTACCGGCAACCTTGACGCAGTTTTTAAATGTGAATGAAGACTATTACCAACGAGCCATGGTTGCAATCCTTGGTCGCTTTATTCGGTATTTAGGATTTTTTTTAGCTTTGTTGGCTCCTAGCATCTATATAGCAGTAACGACGGTTCATCAAGAAATTATACCGACGGATCTTCTGATGAGCATCTCGGCAGGTCAGCAAGGAGTGCCTTTTCCAGCCCTTCTAGAAGCTTTAATTATGACGATTGTTTTAGAAATATTGCAAGAAGCAGGGCTTCGCCTGCCGAAACCTATAGGGTCGACGATAGGAATTGTAGGGGCTCTAGTCATCGGCGATGCGGCGGTGAAGGCCAGCCTAGTCAGCCCCTTGATGGTCATCGTCATTGGCTTGACCGCTATAGCGAGTTATGCCATTCCGACCTTCGATTTGGGTCTTGCGGTTCGGATCATACGATTCCCATTTATGCTTTTGGCGGGTTCCCTTGGCTTCTTTGGGATTTCGGTAGGTCTTTATATGCTTACAATCCACCTGCTCACTCTTCGTTCCTTTGGTGTGCCTTACTTAAGTCCGATTGCACCTTTGCGTATACGGGCTCTCTTGCAAGATACATTTGTCCGAGCACCATGGTGGGCGTTAAAACGACGTCCTCAACTTCTTGACGTTGAGGAACCCCAATCAGGCGGGAAAGGGAAAGGGTAACGATAACGATGGAGAGAATCTCGCCGCATCAATTCATGACCTTAGGGTCTGCCGTACTCATGGGTGGAACGTTTGTGCTCATTGCCTCTGGAGTTACCGTAGCTAGTGGGAGGGATGGTTGGATGACCGTCTTGCCGGGATTCGCTGTGGGCATTCCCTACGGTCTAATGGTGCTTTCAGTTCTGCTGCAGTATCCAAATAAAAATTTGTTGCAAATTTCAGAAATACTCTTTGGAAAATGGATAGGGAAAATCATAGGTATGATTTATATTTTAATTACGGGTTACTATGGTGGCTTGCTAGTGGCCATGTTGGGAAATATGTATCGAACGATTATGCCTTTAACGCCCCTCTGGGTGTTCTACTTAGGTGAATTGTTACTCGTTCTCTACTTGCTAGGGAGTGGGATCGAAGTGTTTGCTCGTTTCTCCGAAGTTGTCTTCCCCGTGATTGTCATCGCCTTGGCGCTGAATATTGTTCTGGCCATACCGCAGATAGAGCAAGGCGAACTTTTACCAATTTTGAGTGAGGGGATAACACCGCTTTTTTTCGGAGTGCTCAAAGTAATGCCCTTTCCAATGATATATATCCTCTTCTTGGCAGGAATCTCTAGTTTTTTACCTACCAGTAAGCAAGATCTTGGTCAATTGAAGACAGGGGTTTGGCGAGCTGTGTTTTTGGTAGGTATTCTAAACATGATGGTTGTCTTGATACAAATTCTGGTTTTTGGACCAAGAGAAACGATTCGTTTGGGAAACGGAATACTTGTCTTAGGGAAGTCGATAGAAATAAGTCGGACGGTCTCTGGAATTGAATCCCTATTTATGGGGGTTTGGCTTGGAGCCATGGTCATAAAAATAACTGCTTGTTCTTTCATGGTGTCTTGGGGTATAGAAACCGTCTTTAACTTGAAAGGTTTAAAATGGAACCTCATAGTGGGTGCCGTATTTTTGGGAATCGCCTTTGGGTTCACAAGAGGGCCATATATGTTAAAGGAAGTTTCACTCGTGGAAGGTTATCTCATGTTTCCTTTGACCTCCGTTTGGATACCGATCCTTTGGGGAGTCTCGCGCTGGAAGAAGGGAGCGGGTAATCAATGAAACGTAAAAGGCGCAAAACGGTACTTGTATTGATCTTGATCGCCTGTAGTTTGTTTTTAACTGGATGCTGGGGAACGCGGGAAGTAGAGGAATTAGAGCCTTTGATCGGATTAGGATTTGATCTCGGACAGAAACCCGGAACTTATCTTATTACGGAACAATTTGCAAAGCCTACTAAAGGCGAGACAAGCACTTCGGCGGAAATACACCGGACATTCAGTATAGAGGCTTCAAGCTTAAGAGAAGCCTACGAGAAGACGTCTAAAATCATTTCACACGTACCTTTCATGGGTTCGCTGAAGGTGATCGTCATTGGTGAAGATGTAGCGAAAGTAGGTTTTCTGGATGTAGCGGACTTTTTGCAACGCTATTCTGAATTTCGTCGTTCGATGTATCTGGTATTAGCCAAAGGAAAAGCGCAAAGTATATTAAATGTGAAAATGCGTACTGGGACAATTGTGGCAATGTATATTAAAGATAACATTGAAACAGGGAAAACTATATCGACCTACCCGACGGTTCGTTTAGGGCATTATCTCACCGTTTTAGGCAGAAAAAGTACGGCACCCATTATGCCAGTGATTGAGATGGTAAAGTCTGGGGACGAAGGCATTGAATACGAAACAGACGGAAAGGAAGAGGCACAAGAACTACGGATACAAGGTGCAGGAGTTTTTCGCGGGGATCAATTGATTGATTTTCTTAACGACGAAGAAACCAAAGGGTACATGTGGCTAGAGAACCAAGTCCTACAGCGCCCAATGAGCACGGTGGGCACTAGAAAAGGTGAACCCAACTTTACTGGGCAAGTCTTAAATTCCAAGACAAGGTACAAAGTATCCGATAAGGACGGAACAATAGGGCTGCAATACCAGATCAAAGCGAGTATTGAGATTGATGAAGTTCAGGGCTTAAAAGAACAACTTTCGGAGACGGAATGGGTGGATCTGATGAAAGGGGCAGAAAAGAGTTTTGCTAAGGTGATTCAGAAAGAATGTGAGCTGTCTATTCAGAAAGAAAGAAGGTTGGGCCTTGATTTTTTGGGAATTGGACGGCACATCGAAGAGAGAAATTCTGCGTATTGGAAGACAGTAAAAGATCAATGGGAGCAGAAAATTGCGGATTTTCCGGTTTCAGTAAATGTAGAAGTCACGATTCATCATTCAGGAATGTCAAACAGCAGCGCAACGGTTAATTGAAGAACTACTTTGATCCGAAATGTTTTCCGAACCTAGTGAGCAATTGCAGGAGATCGTTTGGTGTAAAGGTCGTCGAATCATTCATCGTCGCGCTAGGTTTACTAAGTGGCTTTGAGCCTGTGGCTTCTGGTGGGACAACGGCTCGTACTAAGATGGTGCCAAGCAGCACAAGTATAAGAAGTGGGAGTGCTCCTCGTATACCAGGAACCGTGAATATGGGGATTGTCAAAGTAACGTAGGGTGAATCAATTATACTTGAATAATCTGCAGTGACAAATAGAGCAACGACGATGGGGGCTTCCGGGCTTTCAGGAGTTGGAAAACCTCGGCGACCAGTTCCGATAAACCCTCCATTCGTAGTTATAGGCATATTTGTTCCATTAGTTACTGAATTTGAGTTTTGAGAGGGGTCTGATCTGTTGGCTATCCATCGTAAGAATGCTTGAAGCTCTGAAAGAGGCATTTGAATTGTTTGTCCGGTCTGTACGTCAAGAACGGGTAAAGTTTCAAGGCAGAAAAGGCGTTGGACAATGCGGAGGAAGAATTCGGAGCCAATTACAATATCAGTTGCTGAGAAAACATTTCCACTTAAGATGGGTTGGCTAAAATAAACCGTGGCACTCCCGGCCACAGAACTGATGGGGGCCAGTATTCTTACCCCCATGTTGATTGGGTCTTTGCTTAGGCTAGCTGGCTGACTACCGGACATCTTAAGCGCCTCCTCGTAACAATATATGGAAGGGAGGTGTGACGTGTACCAAAAATTGGGTTGTGTAATTTAAATTCTCAGTCCAATGCCTCCGACGGGCCCTAAGTAGTAAAACCCTGAACCGTATAGGGCGGTTTAGGGTTTTAGACGTTGCTTTTACATCACGTATTTACTTGGTAGTCTCGCAAAACTAGACAAGAAAGAGGATCAGTATGAGCAACGCCAGCAGCCCAGAGGTACCTAAGGTTACTACTATACCGAGTGTTGCGAAGGATACTTGGTCTAAGAGGATATTAGAAAAAAATACAATTAAAAAGAAAATAGTTATAGCTAATATGCCTGCGCCAACGGGCGGGGACGCTGGAAATGGCACGAGGCGATTAAATCCATAATTCCAAGTCTCTGGAGAATTGGAATCCGAACAGCCACACGGCGGTATTGGGGGGCATCTCTGTGGGGAAACTGTAGGAAAGGAAGGATAACTGGATCGAGTTTGCGTTGGCATAGGCAACTCCTCTATTTCCGAGCTTGCTTGTGGTTACATCTCAGCTTGCGTTTCCACTCCCACTCCCACTCCCACTTCCGGACCCATTCTCATTTCCATCTGGAGTTCCTACTCCGGCCCGTTCGATCATAAACTGGGCAATGATTGAACAGAGAGCGATAATCAGGTTTCCGGGTGCTCCTGGGATTTCAAATAAAGGGACGTTAAATGAAGTATCAGGGCTACCGTCAAATGGAGCAAAAGGAGCGGAGAGAAACAAGGAGACACTTAAATTGTCGGGGAAAAGTGGTTCATCAGGTCCAACGGGGCCAAAGCCTTGTCCAGGGACAGCTTGGAAGGGGGAAGGCATGGGGATTTGCCCGTTGATGGCTGCGTGCATGAGTTGGGTTAGTTGTGCCATGGATAGGGTCACGGGATAAAGGTCTGAGGTTGTGCGCGATAGATCTGGGGGATGGGCCAAGGCTCGTTTGAAGAGAAACGCCATGAGTATATCCAAGCCTGCTACAATCATTGAAGCAAAGCGAATTTCCGTACTAGCCAAAGGATAGATATTTGCACTGACAGGGCAAAACGGTAAATTACGCCGGATGGGACTGGTCACTAAGATGGAAAAAGAGAAAGGGACCGCCGGCAACAGGGGAGCACAGTTATGTCGGATGATCATGGAGTCCCTCCTTTCTTTATATAAATAGGATATGTCCAATAAAGAAAATTGTTCCTGTTTACAATTGAAAGTATCAAAATTAGGACAGGAACAACACAATAAATTGGCCTGTAATTGTTAACTAGTAGCGCAACGACTAATTAGACTGGAGAGAGGCAACAATAGGGGTAGAAGTAAACTAGGGGGGGATTTTACAATGAATAAGACGAACCATACCCTACCGCAAATCCCTACTGAGATTCAGGAGAAGGTTGAAGGTCAGGGAATTGTTGCGAAGGAGGGAAAAGTTCTTCCAGTGTGTTATCGTTGCGCTCAGGTTCCCGGAAAGGGACTGTATGATGGCTTCCGGGTCGGGAGTATGTTTTTCTGTTCGGATTGCCAGCAAGAACTGTTTATGGCGGAACAGGGCTCGCCGGAATATCAGGAATTCCTATTTATAATCAAAGGGCTTCTTTTGCAGGAACACGTTTTCTTTTAAAAAGAGCACGATGCATCGAGCCTCAACTTCCTAATCCGTAGGGGCAATTCATGAATTGCCCCTACGGATTACCAATGTGGATGAAAAATTTCCTAACTTATGATAAAATAGAAGGAATACCATGTGTTGGCTATATTTGCGCATAAATAAATCAGGTTTAATGGAGGTTTATCGGTGGGTGATCTTGGAGAGGGATTGAGTCATTATCAAAAACAAGGATTTTGCTCTTTCCATACTCCTGGCCATAAAGGTCGACAGGAGTTTTTTAATGGCTTAGATTTTTGGGGTATTGACTTAACTGAGCTTCCGGGGCTCGATATGCTGCATTCGCCGAGGGGGATAATTGCTGAGGCACAAAAACGGTCGGCTGAGATTTTCGGAGCGGAGGAAACTTTTTTTCTTATCAATGGAGGAACAGTTGGAAATCAAGCGATGTTTCTCGCTTTGGAAAATAGAGCGGCTAAACGTGTTGTTGTGGAGAGAAGTTTCCATCGTTCCGTTATGTCGGCATTGGTCCTCAGTGGTTTGAAACCGGAGTATGTAATGCCTACAATACATCCGGAGTTTAATCTCCCGTTAGGATTTGACGTGGAGCAGCAACGAATTCCGTGGCAGGCGGTTGCTGCCTGCCAGGTCACGTATCCCAGTTATTATGGGACAGGCTTTAAATTGAACCAATTGTTGGCTGAAAGGACAAGTCTGGGGTTTGATATTCCAATTCTTGTTGATCAAGCACATGGGTCACATTATCTTGGACCTTTATTTCCTCCAAGTGCTCTAAAGCTTGGCGCAGACCTTGTCTTACATAGCTCTCATAAAACATTAAGTGCCTTGACTCAGTCGGCTATGCTGCATGTTCAAGGGCATAGAGTCTCACGCACCCGTTTAAGACAAAGTCTAGAACTTCTGCAATCCTCAAGCCCAAGTTATTTACTTCTGGCCTCGTTGGAACGGGCTGGAGAAGATGCTTTGGATTTTGGACGTTGGGAGTGTCTTCAAGAAGAAGTTGAAGGTTTGCATCGGAAGGTCGGGCAGAGCTTCCGTATTCTCTCTCAAAAAGATGTCGGAACGTATGGCATACATACGGTAGATTGGTCAAAGATTTTGATCAATACGTTAGGACTGGGTGTACTTGCTCCTCGCTGTGTGGAATACCTTCGAGAAGAATATGGTATTGAACCGGAGTTATGGGATGAGGAAAACATCCTCTTCATGTTAGGAATTGGGAACACGCCAGAGGATATTCGACTGCTAACTAAGGGGTTAGAAGGTTTAGCGAGTTCCGCTCATTCGTTGGGCTCTGCCGAAGTAAAAAAACGAGTAGGAAACGATAGGCTTAAAAGTTCTCTCTTGCCTCAACAAGTGCTTTCCCCACGGGATGCTTTTTTTGCCACTAAGCGCCAGATCCCTCTCAAGGAAAGTTTAGGTCATATTGTTGGGGAAACGATCTCCCCTTATCCACCAGGAATTCCTGTCATTGTGATGGGTGAACAAATGACAGGCGAAATTCTGGGCACGCTACTCACAGCTAGAGAGGGGCGTTGGCAAGGGTGGGATGGTTTCGAAAGCCAAACAATTTGGATTGTTGAGGTGTGACGGATGAATCTACAGTTAGCATTTTTGGAAAAAGCGGCACGTGAAAATCGATTGGCGCATCTCTTACTGTTTCATGGAGGGAGTACACTGCAGCAGAGGGAGGCGGCTCTCCGGATAGCCCAAATCTTAAACTGTACTCAACCTACGTCAACAGGAGCGTGCCAATGTTGTTTAGCTTGTCGTAAGATTCTCAGCGGAAACCATCCGGATGTTTTATGGTTGAAACCACTTAAAGCGACCCTTGGTATCGATCAGGTTCTCGCCTGGCAACCAAAGGTTTATCTTAAGCATTATGAGGGAAACTATAAAGTTTCTGTAATAGAGCATGCAGAGGCAATGACGTTACCAGCAGCCAATGCCCTGTTAAAGGTCATTGAGGAACCGCCGGAGAGGACCATTATTATTTTAAATACCGTAAATGCAGAAGGAGTTTTACCCACGATTCAGAGTCGTGCTCAGCTTGTTTATTTCCCAGATCTTTCTGAAGAGGCTTGGCTAAGGGGATTGGGCGAGGTGGACCAACAAGAAGCCCTGCGGGCCTTTCGGTTGAGTGGGAAAAATCAATATTTGGCGACGGATATTCTTGAGTACGGTGTGCTAATCCTGCAAGACTGGGTCGAAAAATTTAGAGCTGCGGTAGAGGAAAGAGATTTTCTTAGACTTTTTTCTCTTTTCCCGCTTGACAAGAATCAAGCCAGTCTTTATTTACAGGTCATGGCGGTAGAGACGCAAGCAGGGATTCAAAAAGGTACTAGGCGCCCTTTTGAGTTATTGGCAATTGGTAAGGCCACTGATGTGCTACGACAACAAGTAAATCCGAGACTTGTAATTGAAGTGTTAGCTTTAGAATTATTCCAACAAGGAGGGGCTCTCTGTGATTGAGGTCGTAGGCGTTCGCTTTAAACACGCTGGGAAGATTTATTATTTCTCTCCGGGAGACCTTGAACTTGCTGCATCGGATAAAGTGATTGTTGAAACAGCAAGGGGTATTGAATTTGGGGAGTTGGTCATCCCCACTCGTCAAGTTGCGGACGAGGAAGTGATCCTGCCTTTAAAACAGGTCATGCGTAAGGCATCACCAGCGGATGAACAGTTGGTCGAGCAGAATAGAACCAAGGAAAAAGACGCTTTCCAAATTTGCTTAAAGAAAATTTCAGAACATCAGTTACCGATGAAATTAGTTGATGTCGAATATACGTTTGACGGCAATAAGATTATTTTTTCCTTTACGGCGGAAGGGCGAGTTGACTTCAGGGAATTGGTGAAGGACTTAGCTGCAATATTCCGGACGCGCATAGAGTTACGTCAAATTGGGGTGCGTGACGAAGCTAAAATGCTCGGGGGAGTTGGCTCTTGCGGACGAATTCTTTGCTGTACTTCCTTTTTAGGAGATTTTGAGCCAGTCTCGATACGAATGGCTAAAGACCAAAAACTCTCTCTTAACCCGACCAAAATTTCCGGAATTTGTGGCCGCCTCATGTGTTGCCTTAAATATGAAAATGGTTGTTATAAATCCGAAGACAAAGAGAATTGTTCACGTCACAATGTTCAAGCAGTGGAGAAAATGGTAGAAACTTCAGATGAAGCCAACTCCCGGGCGGACAGTGTTTTCGCTCCCAGACCTGACGCGAAACTGCAACGCAATAGGAAAGGGGAAAAGCCCAAAGGAAAGAGTGAGAAAGTATGAGTCAGTTGACGCAGGCCCTTACAGAGGTGGAAGAAAAATTGCGCTCACTTCTTGAAGAGGTTAACCGTTTAAAACCTTATGTTCAAGCTTTGGAGGAAGAAAATATTAAGTTAAAACGGGAATGGACTCTTCCTGAAAAGGAAACAGAACGCGTTATAGCCAACGCTGAACATATTCAAGGAGTCGCCCATGATAATCTAGTACGCCTGTATCAAGAGGGATTCCATGTCTGTCATCTTCATTTTGGGCAACCGCTAGAAGGGGATTGTCTGTTTTGTATGGGCTTCTTGAGGAAGGATTAATCACTTTCGAGTTCACTTAACCAGGCAAGGAGACTAAATATGCTGGCTAAAGGTACGTTGTATGTATGTGCGACGCCGATTGGAAATTTGGGAGATATCACTGTGCGGGTTTTGGATACGTTACGAGAAGTAGATTTGATAGCTGCGGAGGATACGCGTCATTCCCGAAAGCTTCTGCAACATTATCAGATTACGACACATATGACCAGTTATCACGAGCATAATGAAAAGAAGAAATCCCTGGAATTGATGGAGAAACTTAAGTGCGGTCAAACAATTGCGCTTATTTCTGATGCAGGTTTGCCTGGAATTTCTGATCCGGGGTGTGAAATGATACGTCTTTGTCAGGCGGAGAATATTCCAGTCGATGTCTTACCTGGAGCTAATGCGGCCCTCACGGCTTTAGTATTATCGGGGATGCCGACAGAGCATTTTGCGTTTCATGGATTTTTGCCTGCTACAACAGGAGCAAGGAAAAAAAGCCTTGAGCAACTGATTAATCTTCCCCAGACCCAAATCTTTTATGAGGCACCTCATCGTTTACTGGCGACTTTACAAGGAATCTCAGAGTGCTTTGGGGAACGCGATGTGGTTGTGGTGCGCGAGTTGACAAAATTGCATCAGCAGGTGCATAAGGGCACCGTCTTAGAGTTAAAAGAAGCATTTGAGTTAACAGCACCACGAGGTGAGTGTTGTATCGTTATAGCGCCCTATGTCCCTGTGAAGCCAACCGGAGGCCCGGAAGAATGGTGCCAAGCGGTCAAAGAAGGAATAAGCCGAGGATTGAGTAAGAAAGATGCTATGAAAGAAGTGGCCAAGCTTTATGGCGTGAGAAAGTCTGAAGTTTACCAAGCACTTTTGGACCCACTTTGAAACTTTCAGGTGGCACAAAAAAGAAGGCCTCAAAGGCCTTCTAGAGAATTATGATTGGATCTGTCGTTCCAGGGCTTTTCTTCTATGTAATTAGCTTGGAATTAAACGGCTTTTGATTCAACGCTACCCGACACGGTTTCTCCCATGGCGATTGCACATTCACGACAGACGTTCTTGCCATGAAAAAGCTGATTATCGCTTGCATTACCACAAAATACACAAGCAGGCTCATACTTTTTCAGAATGATCTTTTCTTGGTCCACATAAATTTCCAGAGCATCTTTTTCGTCAATACCTAAAGTGCGGCGAAGCTCAATTGGCAGAACAATACGACCAAGTTCATCTACTTTTCTCACGATTCCAGTTGATTTCATCATTAAATTGCCCACTCTCCCTTTACAACAACATTCGACAGAAAACTACAGACTTATGATACCAATCGTTCCATTTAAAGTCAACCAATTTTTTTGTGAGTTTTTCATTTTTTTTAAATATATAAAGAGATTTAGAATTCCTTCATATTAATTCCTAATTGTGGGTATACTTGACAAAAGATTATCGAGATGGGAGACGTTTTGGTGAAATATTATATAACTACTCCGATTTTCTATCCAAACTCCAGCCCCCATATTGGCACGGCTTATACTACGGTTGCTGCAGATGCGCTTGCCCGTTATCATAGACTACTAGGAGATAAAGTTCACTTCTTAACTGGCACAGATGAAAATGCCCAAAAAATTGTACGTACTGCAGAAGAACATGGGACAGACCCGAAAATTTATGTTGATGGTGTGGTAGAACGCTTTAAGGAATTATGGGCGGCCCTAGATATTTCTAATGATGACTTTATCCGGACAACAGAGGAACGTCACCAGAAAGTGGTTCAACAGATTTTCACCAAACTATATGAACAAGGAGATATTTATAAATCAGAGTATGCAGGCTGGTATTGTACCCCTTGTGAAACGTTTTGGCTGGAAAATAAATTGATTGAGGGTAAATGTCCTAATGGAGATTGTTGTCGAGATGTGGAATTGCTCAAGGAAGAAAGCTATTTCTTCCGTCTCTCGAAATATCAAGATACTCTACTTCAATACATCGCAGAGCACCCGGATTTCATTCAACCGAGTTCCCGTCGCAACGAAATGTTGCGCTTTATTGAAGGTGGGTTAGAGGACCTCTGTGTTTCGCGCACTACATTTCAGTGGGGGATTAAAGTACCCTTTGATCCGAAACATGTTGTATACGTTTGGTTGGATGCACTGATTAATTATATTTCAGCGCTCGGTTATCCTGATGGAGAAAACTACCAGCGGTATTGGCCAGCGGATGTACACATCATGGGCAAGGATATTGTGCGTTTTCATGCTGTGATTTGGCCGATTATTCTGTTGGCCTTAGACATCCCTCTCCCGAAAGTAATTTATGGGCATGGTTGGTACTTGACCAAAGAAGGCGGTAAAATATCTAAATCCCGTGGAAATGTGCAAGATTCCTTCGAGTTGATTCAAAGATATGGCTCAGATGCCATCCGTTATTTCTTGTTGCGCGAGATGCAAGTGGGTTCAGATGGTACGTATTCCGAAGATAACGTAGTTGAACGACTAAACAGTGATCTGGCCAATGATTTTGGGAATTTTGTATCTCGGAGTTTAGCAATGGTTGTGAAGTACCGAGAGGGGATTATTCCTCGCCCAGGGCAAGACGGCAAACTGGAACAGGAATTAAAAGAATTGAGCCAGGAAATTAAAAATTCCGTTGAGAAAAGACTGGGGGTGTTCGATCTAGCGAGTGCTCTTGAAGAGATTTGGCGGTTTGTGGCACGTTGTAATAAATATGTCGATGAAACAGCTCCGTGGTCACTTGCTAAACACGAGGACCAGCGGGAGCGCTTAGACACAGTGCTTTATACGTTTATGGAATGTATACGAATTATGGCAATCTTGACGGCTCCATTTATGCCGGGATTACCGTCTAGAATTTGTAGACTGCTAGGCCTTGATGAGGGTCTTATCCGTTGGGAAGAAACGGATCAATGGGGCATATTAGAACCTGGAACGCGGGTAGAAAAGGGAGAACCGCTTTTTCCGAGAATTGATATTTCACAATATTTAAACGTTGGGGAGACGAAGAGAGTGGATGAAGACCAAACTATGGACCAAAATATTAACCAAACCCAAGTTCAAACAGAAACCAATGAATTTACTCTATCGCCTGAACCTACTCCAACGCCCGAATTTGAGCCGATCAAAGAAGAAATCAGTATCGATGAGTTTGCTAAACTGGATTTGCGTGTTGCGAAGGTCCTGAGTGCTGAGAGAGTAGCAAAAACAGATAAACTTATGAAGTTAGAAGTCGAAGTGGCCGGCGTTGTGCGAACGGTTGTTTCGGGTATTGCCAAACATTATGCCCCAGAAGACCTAGTAAACAAATATGTTGTTCTAGTTGCCAATTTGAAACCTACCAAACTGAGGGGAATCACGTCTCAGGGTATGATATTGGCAGCCTCACAGGGGGAAGTTTTGGAAGTTCTCATAGTCAATAAAGATCTTCCCGGAGGAGCGCGAGTAAAATGATCTGGGATACACATGCTCACGTAGATGACCCTGTTTATAGGGAAGATTTCCAAGAAGTCGTAACTCGCCTGCAAGCCTCTGGAATTTCTCGGGTGACGAATGTGGGTTATGATC
Source organism: Candidatus Desulfosporosinus infrequens (assembly GCA_900290375.1). Lineage (GTDB taxonomy): Bacteria > Bacillota > Desulfitobacteriia > Desulfitobacteriales > Desulfitobacteriaceae > Desulfosporosinus > Desulfosporosinus infrequens. The sequence goes on along the minus strand of OMOF01000006.1, from coordinate 3,051 downwards.
TCCCTTCGTCTGAACGCTCTGTGCAGCTTGCTCAAGACTACGATTTTATCTATGCTGCGATTGGCATACACCCGCACAATGCTGAAGGGGCTACAGCTGAAATTTTGGCTAAGCTCCTACTCTTGGCGAAACAACCGAAAGTGGTGGCTTGGGGAGAAATTGGCTTAGACTATTACCGAGATTTGTCTCCACGCGCGATTCAAAAGGAGATATTCATTCAACAGATCAAATTAGCGAATGAAGTGGGATTACCGATCGTTATCCATAATCGTGATGCCCATCAGGATGTCTTGGAGATTATCAAGGCCCATCCCCCGAAGTACGGTGGCGTTTTTCATTGTTATTCCGGGTCATGGGAAATGGCCAAAGTGCTTTTGAACTTAGGATTTTATCTTTCGTTTGCCGGACCCGTGACGTATAAAAACGCTCGGCACACGGTTGAGGTAGCAGCTCACGCCCCGTTAGATCGCATTCTCGTGGAGACAGATTCCCCATATTTAACCCCAGAACCGCGGCGTGGTAAGCGTAATGAACCGGCGTATGTTCGAGAAGTTGTCAAGAAAATTGCAGAGATTAAAAACTTGCCTATGGAAGACGTTGCTTCTCAAACCATGCATAATGCAGAAATTATTTTTAGGCTTGTAAAAAAGGACCTTCGTTGAAGGTTCTTTTTTACATTCTGCTTCATAGGTTTTGTTAAGGGGGGATTAAATGTATTCGCTACCGATTACCACGTATTCCGATTATTGGCGTGCAACTAAACTATGGAGCTCATACATAGGTGGTTTGGCAATGTTTGCTGCTGGTACGCAGTATTCAACTTTGAGCGCCCCAGATATAACACAAACGTTGCAACTGCCGTCACAGTTGACCACACAAAAATCAAATACAAAAGTGCTAGGTACAGAATTAGATTTTTTGGACCTCCAGCAGAGGGCGTTAAGCTTAGGCACTGTTAGTCGAGGAGAAACCATCTTAGGGGCTACAGTTAGTCGAGGGGTCACCAGTCAAGGAGAAGAGAGTTGGGGAGTAACAGGCCAAGAAGTAGCCAGTCAAGAAGTAGCCAGTCAAAAGTCGGAAAATGGAATAACTTGTAAAACTCAAAAGGAAGAAATAGAAATTCCCTTTGACACGCAATTTATAGAGTCGGATAAACTTCTTCCCGGCATGAGTCAAGTTCAGGAGGAAGGAGAAAATGGCTTGTTGAGTCAGGTTGTAAGGACGTTCGGGGTCGATGGACAACCCGTCAATCAGCAAGTCCAATCTTCTTTCATACTCAAACGTCCGAAGAAGAAAGTGATTATTCAAAATTCTAAACCAGTTATAGGGGAAAGCTTTGAATTAGCTAAATTGAAGATCAGTCAAACACTGAATGTTGAGTCAACTGCTTATACTTATACAGGAAATAAAACAGCTATCGGCCTCGCTGCAAGAGAAGGCTTAATTGCAGTTGATCCAAAAGTCATTGCCATGGGAAGCAAGGTTTATGTTGAAGGGTATGGCTATGCCATAGCCGCAGATACCGGTGGGGATATTCGTGGCAATCGAATTGATGTGTTCTTCTCTACTCTCCGTCAGTGCCTTGACTGGGGGCGGAAACCTGTGCATATTTATGTATTAAAGCCCAATTAATGTAAATAATTTTGACAACAGACTACTTATCCATTAAAATGGAGTTGTTAGGTTATCTTTGCGCTGTGGAGGGATTGAATGATTTATTTAACTCGAACTCGGGCTTTCTCCTTGGTTCGGACATCTCGTATAGCTCGAGTGACTGTTGTGGTTGTTGCTATTTTTTTTATAGCGGCTGCGGCATTTGTTTACAAAGCCAAAACAATCGAGGCCCATGTTGACGGAAAAACTGTACGAATTACGACGATCTTTGGAACCGTTGGTCAGGCACTCACTCATTCGAACTTAGAATCTTATCCTGAGGACATTGTAACTCCCTCTCGAGAAACAAAAGTTACGAGTGGTTTGATGGTAGAAGTGACAAGGAGTAAACCGGTCCATCTCACAGTGGATGAACAAACTTTTACAACACGGACGTCGTCTAAAACTGTGGGAGAAGCACTTACGGATTTATCGGAACGATATGGACTTCAGATTAAGGACGTGGATGAAGTAAATGCACCCCGTTCGGAAGTTGTTACAGATCAGATGGAAATTAAGGTGCGACGGGCTATCCCCATTCTTGTTCGAGTGGATGGTAAGACAATAAATACATTTATAGCACCACGAACTGTAGCAGATGCGCTTAAGAAACTTGGTATTGTCCTAGGAGAGAAAGATAAGGTTTCACTAGCCTTTGATCATATGTTGGCACCCAATGAGCAGCTGTCTGTGGTTCGGGTTGCGGAACGAGTAGAAACCTTAAAAAGTGATATTCCATATCAGAGCGTTATACAAGAGGCGGATTTTCCGGTCGGATTACCGGATCGAGTTGTCAGTGATGGTTCAGATGGTCTTCAAGAGCAGACAGTTAGGTTGACATTAGAAGATGGCAAAGAGGTTGATCGTGTGATACTCGGTCAGCGCGTGGTTTCAGCCCCAACCAGTCAAGTAATTTCTCGTGGTGCTCAAACTTCAGTTTCAAGAGGTGGGGAGACAGTTCGGTTTAAGCGGGCTTATGTCATGAGAGCGACAGCCTATTGTATACCCGGAGGGACAACTAGGACGGGCGCATCTGTCCGTTGGGGGATTGTTGCAGTCGATCCCAATGTTATTTCTCTTGGGGAGAACGTATATGTTGATGGGTATGGAAAGGCGCGCGCTTTAGACACTGGCGGAGCAATCCAAGGTAATCGCATTGATCTATATATGGATTCTGAAGAGGCAGCCTCATCATGGGGTGTCCGCAATGTTATGGTATATGTCCAGTGAATTAGGGTAGTGTGATATAGATTCTTGTTTTTATATTGAGCTTCCGCTTTTAAAGCGGAAGCTTGTTTTATGTCATTTGGAAGTATAACTTTATTTATCACCACATACTCTTAAGGCATATGAAAGAAAATAACAAGTCAAAGATGCCCTAGATATTTTGCGTCCGAC
>OMOF01000260.1 GCA_900290375.1 Candidatus Desulfosporosinus infrequens | reverse complement strand
TACCGCTGTCGTGCTTGGCGTTCCCGCTGTCGTGCTTGGCGTTCCCGCTGTCGTGTTTGGCGCTACCGCTGTCGTGTTTGGCGCTACCGCTGTCGTGTTTGGCGCTACCGCTGTTGTGTTTGGCGCTACCGCTGTCTTGTTTGGCGCTACCGCTGTTGTGTTTGGCGCTACCGCTGTTGTGCTTGGCGCTACCGCTGTCGTGCTTGGCGCTACCGCTGTCGTGCTTGGCGCTACTGGCGTAATGCTTGGGGCTTTGGTCGTAGTGCTTGGCGCTTTGGTTGTAGTGCCTGGGGTTTTAATAGTTCCCGTTATTAATGGTAATGCTGGCTTGGAGACCGGAATGGGTGCTTTTAGCCAACATATTGTGAGGGGATCCCCATTTAGCGCCTCGGTTAGGTCAGCTATACCGAGATTTTGTTTTTGAATGATATTCAGAAGCTTAACAATTTCCTGATCTAGTCCTGGTACCCAATGTAAAAGAATAATATCTCCAGGTTTTAGCCCTGGACCGCTTCTTGTGGAAAGAGTAGAGTTTTCCATTTCCGCATCCCACATCACGATATATTTAATACCGGAATCCCAAGCTGCTTGCCCGACTTCTGAATTGAAATCCCCGTATGGTGGCCGCAACTCATCCTGTGGCGGACCGTATTGACGGAAATAATCTATAGGTTGAGAAATTTGGCTTTTATCTTCTGCCAGTGATAAATGAGTTAAAAAAGGATGGTTAAGTGTATGGTCTTCAATATGCCCACCAGCACTCACGAATTCATGCCAGAAGGCAGAATGATTCTGTGCCGCTTGCTCAATAAGAAAAGTAGTAATAGGAAAATGATATTGTTGCATTAACTTTAAAACTTCTTCGTTAGGATACCAGCCATCATCTATTGTGATGTATACCACTGGTTGCTTTTGTGGTAATTCGTACACTACCTTAATCGGTCCTGCGGAAGTCAGTGTGGGACTTAATTGATTTAACGTTTCAGAATGCTGGTTATTCAAAGCTTCATTGGACGATGGATGGGGCTCATTTGAAACATTGTTGGAAAAATCTATTACTTTTGTAAAGATGGCAACGACAATGGCAATGACAATAACTGAAAGAAAAATTCCCAGACGATAATATACTAGATAGGAATCGGGAATCGATTTTAGGGAACGCGGTTTATTATCCATCATATTGTTTTACTTCTTCTCCCTCCACAAAATACCACATCTAAAAAGCAAGCAGTGATATCATGGCCAAAATGAGCGCTCTATTACTTATACGATCTCTGTGCTTCTCAACGAGACTATCTCAATTTTCCTCATAACCCTATCATACCAAATTTGCAATTAAAGGGGTACCCGATGCTCAAAAGGTGCTTGGGAATTTCTTGCAGGTTATAGATAAATATATACTCTGCTCCAAAACTAAATTCTCATAATACAGATGGTAACTCTCTCCAATCCTAAAGCCAAAATAGCAAGTTGAAATGGAGCAGCTGATGTGGTCACAAAGACGATCAGTTGGTATAAACGGAGGTTTCAAACAAGCAACCTTTTTTTGGGAGTTCCAGTAAAATACAATAAAAAGTGTTATAATATAATTAGGAAATAAACTAATTAGATTGAAAGGAGTGATTTATATGCCAATGCAAATAACCCTTGAAAATCATTCTAATTGGTACGGTGATGATATTAAAAATTGTTTTAATAATGATTTTTGGATGTTCTTAGAAGATGAACGGTATAAAAAGTCGGATTTAAAAGAAACAGTACGGGAAGCTCTAGCACATGAATATCCTTTTAAAACTCAATTGACATTTAGAACTGCTGAGGGACGCAGTAAATGTTGGTTTATATTGGAAAAATTTAACCGCATCCCTTTTTGTTGAAATTGCCAATCTTTTCTTCAACGCCGGTTGAGTCCCATCTTCCATCGCAATGACCGCCACAGCAATATCACTTTAGTTTTGACTAATAAAGGCAACAACCGCAAATCCCCGACCTTGTTCCCCTGCCCTAGCTACCTTGATCGCTGCATTTAGAGCCAATAAGCTACTCCATGGCTCGTTAGCTAATAGCTTTAATCGCTAGTTATTCATAGGCTCTAACTTAATGATTTAGAAGCAAGAGCCTGTGAATATTTTTCTAAGTGAACGTGAATATGTGGAAATGAATGATAGCCCTTTGGTACAAAACTGAAGCGGCTATTTTGCTATGTAAGAAATTACTTAAATCTGGCACGATGTGTAGTGTAACGTCGCCTCTCTGCACATTGTCGTGTATAATTTATACTAAGATACCAATCTGAAAGTGAGGAAACCATACATGAGAAACATGGTGATTGCTAAAATTAAATCCTGCATCATCGAATACAAGGCGATAGATGATCAAATCACGAATTTAACAATGAGTGATCCTGAGGAAAGGTCCGAAGGGATAAAGAAACACATCCAACACCTAAAAGATAAACGGTGGGCAGTAAAAAAAGAGCAAAATAAGTACGAAAGACAACTATCTGTTTTAGATGGCGAAGATTCTGACGAGGATTTGTTTAGCTAAATATTCGCTGATATTAGTCCAAATGGCCAACTAGGGCTAATACAGACGAAAGGGGTGATATTGGGATGAAGATTGAATTTAGAGATGTAATCTCTATCCCTGAAGCATCTGCACAATGGGGAATATCCGTCGACATAATAAAACGCTATGCCCGAGATAGTAAATTACTTCCATCCGAAGCCAGACGGGCCAGTAAATACTGGCTAATTACCCGCCAAGGTATGGAGCGCGTTTTTGGGAAACTAGACAGTGGGCGAGATGCTATGAATTAAATTCAAACAAAAAGGGAGAGCTTCCTTAATGCCCCCCCTTTTCTATATCTACATTCAGCAATCGCCCATCGATTATCGTTGCTTAATCTAATCTTTTACCGATTATGGCCCGTGTGTTTGTGCCCGGACTCATTGCCTCTCCATTCATTGCGACCCCATTCGTTATTACCGCCCCATTCGTTATTGCCGCCCCATTTATTATTGCCACCCCATTTATTATGCCCCCAATGTTGACCGCTACTAACTTTAATCCTTTCGCCGACATGGATTCTATGAGGATTTCTGATTTGAGGATTTAAATCCATCAAATCTCTGACCGTTGTATTATAAGCCATAGCAATACTGTGCATGGAATCTCCCGGTTGAACGTAATAGTACATTACACAACATCCCCTCATTAACATATTTTACCATACTCATATTATGCTGGGACAAATTTTGATCGTGCACGTACTTTTTAGCCTTTTGCTAGGAGCCCCCATCGGTACCATGCTACAGAGGCTAGAAGTTGTAGAGGAGATCAGAACACATTGGATATTACGCCAGTGATTCTATATAACTCTCATATCAGTTAGTTCTTTATCAAAAACGATTTTTGCGTTAGTAATCTCTGTGGTTCTAGACCCTACTACTATTACTTAATTTGATCCAGTAACTTCTTTAAGGATCCTGCTACTGGGTCATTAGATGCTAACACTTTTAAGCCTTGGGTAATAGTGGCTTTGGCTCCCGCAGTGTCTCCTAACTTTTGTTGACAAAGAGCTAGGTTGAACCATCCGAAGTTATATGTTGGCTCAACTTGGGTTGCTTTTTCATAGTAAGGTAAGGCATCTTTTGGTTTGTTTAAGCCGCGGAAATAAACATTTCCGATATTATTATATGCGATCCCGTCTTTAGGGTTGATTTTAATCGCGTTATTGTAATAATCAATTGCCTTAGTGTATTCATTATTGGTATAAGCCGACATACCAGCATTCAGCTGAGCATTGACGTCTTTGGGATTGGCTTTAGCAAAGCCTTCCAACTTATCAAGGTTTTGGGTTCCACTATATTGGCTCTTATCAAGTGCTTGGTTCGTATTTGGGGTTGCATTTGGTTGAGTTATTTTAGGTTGAGTAGTCTTACCACACCCAGCCAAAACTAAAGATAGTCCTAGAATACTAATAGCAAGTGTAAAATTGAGTTTACAAATTTTTCTCATCTGAAACATCCTTCCAAATATTATTTTAGTTTTTGTATGTCTTCAACTATTACGATTATTTATTAATTATATATTAGAGGTCTATGGGCCAGTAGGTATTTTTCGAATTTTTCTGGATTTTTCCGAAATACAGAAGGCCTCCACCGTTTCCGATGAAGGCTAGTTGAAAGGAAATGGCCTATTACACAAAGAGTATTGTGCCCGATATTTGGTTCACTATACGCCGTCAGCGACTAAAGCAGCAAGAGACTTGTATACAAAATACACCTTAAGCCCTATAATGAAAAATCCGTTAGATTAATGTGGGTATTGGTCGTTTGAAACTAGATTTTTGATAAGGATGATACAATCAATACCTATTAATATTATAAGGATAACTAACATCTTAAGTCACGTCCTATTCAGGATAATCATCTATCATAATTATCATAAACCATAGTTGTTACTCTTCCGTTAACTTTGTGTGAAGAACATGTCAAGTATCCATAACGAAAAATGACTTCCCACCAAATTAAGGCAGGAAAGATACTGTATTCAATCATCCTGCTAGATGAAAGCTTGGGGAGATACATACAAAAAGAGAGAGCTTAACTGCTCTCTCTTTTCTGCATCTACAACAGCAATCGCTCTATTGATTACCGCTGCTAATCCTGATCCTTTTACCAACTATGATGTCTCGAGGATTCTTCATGGCCCCTCTGATATTCAGCCCGACCCCTTCGATATTCTTCATGGCCCCTTCGAGCTTCTTCATGGCCTCTTTGAATTTCGTTTCTTCCCCAATAATTGTGACCACCCCAATGATCACCGCTACTAACTCTAATCCTTTCACCAACATGGATTCTATGAGGATTTCTGATTTGAGGATTCAAATCCATCAAATCACTAACCGTTGTATTGTAAGCCATAGCAATACTATGCATGGAATCTCCCGGTTGAACATAATAGTACATCACACAACATCCCTTCATTAACATATTTTACCATATATTATTTTATGTCGGGACAAACTTTTATCGTGCACGTACTTAATATCCTTTTATTTATGTTTTTTATTAACTGATTCGCGCAAACTATCTACATAACATTGCATGAAAANNAACACATAATATGCACATCACAAAATATCCCTGTTTTTACAATACCCTCGGCGATACAAAACACTTTAGGACATACAAGTAACCACCCGTCAAAAGACAGGCGGTTACTTGTTGTCTCATCCCACGTTAGACTTTTACATCGATTCCACCGGCAAAAGCTGCAGCAGATGAAGCTTGTTGATTATTGATAGTCTGAGTGTTCACTGATTGAGCTTTATTGGCTTCCGCAATCTGTTGTAAGTGTTGAATTTTATCATTGATAGCTTGAACAGTTTGTTGGAGTTTCTGAATCTGTTGTGCGTTTCCGCTTTTACCTTGGAGTTGCGTAATTTGGCTTGTAAGCTGACTTGCTTGTGATGATAAGGCTATGGGGTCAGTTGCAGTAATTGTGGTTGACGTAGTTGACGTACTTTGCGAACTTAGCAAACTTGCTAACTGGCTTGCTTGATTTACTGCCGTTACATTCATAACAAACCTCCTTTCACTTTTTTATATCGGATGAACCTAACCAAAAGATCAGGTCTTTGCGTTACTTGATTTTAAATATTAAAAAATCCCCCCGCAAGGAGGGGTACTGAAGAGGATCTAAAACTCCAAAGTAAATGTGAACCTGCTAAAATAGCGAGTAATGAGCTGTTGTATTTAAGCGCATCCAATTTAAGGTGTATAATC
>OMOF01000177.1 GCA_900290375.1 Candidatus Desulfosporosinus infrequens | reverse complement strand
TAAGAAAAACCGAGGCTGCGGCCTCGGTCCTTTTATTGTTCTCTGATATCTGATATTTTATATTCGTACCCGTGAAGTCCCTTATAATACTCTGGGTACATATCTCCTCCACATTTCTCGCAGCTAAACTGGGGAGGAACGGTTGGATCACCATCATCTGTTGCATCAAAATCCCTTACAACTCCTAACGGGATCTCCTCTTGTTCATTACACTGCAAACAAATATAGTTGACTGTGCTCTTCTCTATCGCCAGGCTCTTCTGGTTTTGAGACTTCTTCTTTTTGTGGGGTTTCCGTTGTTTTGATACCGGTGATATCGCAAATCGTCCTTTCCAAGCAAGCTCTTGCTACCTCATCGCTTGCATACTTTATTTCTAGTTTCCCATCTTTTAGACAGACTTCCCCCTTGTATTCATAATAACATTGACAATGCGGGCACACCATCGGATCTTTTCCCGTCTGTTCTTTTATCCGTTGCTCCCATTTCCTTCGTTTTACAGTCTTTTTAACCTTCACTATCCACTTTCTTACTTTTTCTTGCCACACCGAGATTAGCTTCTTGCAACGTGCTTTGATTCTCCTGGAATATACACCATAATATCGTATTGTTTTAAATTGTTCATCCGGAATGTGTACGATCAATCGTTTTATAAACTCCTCTACTGTTAGTCTTTCCCTTTTCTCTTGTCCATCCTTTTTGTCATGATATCGATAGGTAACATATTCCCCGTCATATTCCTCGATCCGATGTAACGCGATTGCGGGTCGACGAATATAACGACCAATATATCCTAATTGAACTTTCACATTTCCCTTTTGTCTCGGAGCATAAACATAGAAGCCTTCTCCATTGGCTGAATAGGCCTTCTGTAATAGATGCTGAATCTTTTTCTTTTCTGTTTCGTCTAAATTACTCCGTATTAGCTTCAATACTACGGTCTGCCATTGCTTTCTCAACATTGGAAAAGGTATATAGTCGTATACCTTCCACTCCCCATTTATCTTCATTCCACCCATGGTTACCAGCATATGTACATGAGGATTAAAGTTCATCTGAGCACCAAATGTATGTAGCCCTGCTATAATTCCTGGCGTTATCTTGAATTTCTTCTTAAACCACTCTTGAATAATCTCCACAGCCTCATCCATCAGAGGCTTAAGTAAGTACCGATGTCTCTGAAATATTTCTCTTAACCCTTCGTCTATCGTAAACACCACATGCCGATGATTTACCTGGAGAACGTCTTCTGCCATCATTCGGCTCCATTCCTCAGTTTCACCACTTGAACACGTTGTGCAAAATCTTCCTTTACATCGGTACGGAACGATCCGTATATCATGGCAGCCCTCGCAAACTAAGAGCTTAAACCCATTTTTAGGGTTGCCGCAATTCCGAAACTTCTCGACCTCTTTAACAACTATTGATCTTATACGATCTCCGTACTTCTCGACAAATCTATCCCAGTGTCTCTTATCATCAAAGAAAATCTGTCTCAAAATGTTATTTTCCATAACTTAATCTTACCAAATTCGCAAGTAAAGGGGGACCCCCAAACTTATACTTTCTGATACGTCAAGTAAAGGGGGACCCCCAAA
>OMOF01000673.1 GCA_900290375.1 Candidatus Desulfosporosinus infrequens | reverse complement strand
ACTTCATGCCCTTTACGTTGCAGCGCCTTGGCTACCGCGATCACGCGCATGGTCTGACCTAGAGCTGTTCCTCCCATCTGAGTGGTACATAAAACTTTCACTGTCCTGCCCTCCTTTGAATTCATTAACGATCAGCTGGTTGTTGGTCAGAAAATCGTCCAGTAAAGTATGAAGATACTCTCTATAATAAGAGCTAATAACCCCCCTAATTTCCATTCTGGGCGGAAAGGCATTGGTTTCTTGAGAGGCAGCTTTAAGAGAACCCATGGTATTGCCCATAATGACCGAGTGGATAGGGTGATGATAAGATTTGATATAACTATAAATAAACCCCGCCGAAGAGGCATCCCCACACCCTGTAGTATCCAACACCGGCCCGATATCGGTGACAACGGGCACCCTTGCCCATAAAATACGATTTTCCCGGCGCCAAGAAATTAAAGACGATTGATCTCCAAAGGTGATCCAGCAAATCTCCAACCCCGAAGCCACGATACCCGCAGCAAATTGCACAAAGTCTTCAGTGCCTTCCAGATGGCTGCCGGCTACCCAAGATGTTTCATTTTCATTCATCTTCAGAATATCAATTTCTGACAACCATTCCTGGGCATTCGACCACGTTTTTCTAAACCTCTCACCCTTTTCGTTGACCCCAGTTACCAAGCCGTGAACGTCAAGAAAGATCATCCCGTGGGTTAAGCCTCTCAACCTTCGTACACAAGCCAAGGAAATGTCGCTTTCGTTCAGGGGCATAAGTAGGATCGCTTCACACCCTGCTAATGAATCCATTTCCGCTAAGGTTAAAGGAGGCATGACATTGATTTGACGGCTGAGACGTTCTTTGGCGTTGAGATACGTAAGTTCAATTTCGGTCGTACCCTTCTCATAGATGCCTAAACCCGATAAATCAAGATTGGGATGGCGCAAGAGGGTAGAGACAGCCTCAAAATCCCCTTCTGCTAAATGAGACAGGCAAATCACCTGATCCGAAGTGCCTTCCAGGAGCTTAGCCATGGCGCTGGCGCTGTAAGCGACGGCTCCGTATCGTTCCGATTTTTCCCCATTCGGTAATATAATATGATCCTTAGAAGTTGGGCCAGCAATGCCGAATTTAATGGTTATTCACCTCCTCATTCCTCTAAATTAATATTCACTTAAATCAGAAACGCTATGCATTAAGCGCAGAGAAGGCCCATGTTCTTATCCTCAAGAACATGGGCCTTCTGATCAATCCTTTAAGTTATACGATTTTAGTCGTCCACTCCTCCAAATTCCAGACATGAGTTACCCAATCCTCGTAGAATTCTGGTTCGTGCGAAACGACAATCACTGTCCCCCGATATTCTTTGATGGCTTTCTTAAGCTCTTCCTTAGCATCCACGTCCAGATGATTGGTTGGCTCGTCGAGTACTAACCAATTCACATCCTTCAGCATGAGTTTGCAGAGTCGTACTTTGGCGTTTTCTCCGCCGCTTAAAACCATCATCTTACTGGAGATGTGTTCCTTGGTTAGCCCGCACCTTGCCAAGGCCCCGCGCACTTC
>OMOF01000281.1 GCA_900290375.1 Candidatus Desulfosporosinus infrequens | reverse complement strand
GATCTGGAGTAAACGCTATGAGTAGCGATATAATCATTGCGTTAAGCCCCACACTTTTCCCTTGATTGGTTGCACCGGCTATCAACAAATGCGGCAATCTAGCCAAGTCCGCGACCAAGGGTTTCCCATGAAGCGTCATCCCTATACAAGTGGGGATAGCTACTTTACTTTGTCGAAATTCCGGACTAGCTACCATCTCTTGAATGGTTACTAGGCCTCGCTGCCGATTCGGTACTTCAACCCCCACGCAACCCGGCATCCCCGGAACGGAAGTGATCCGAACACTACCAGTAATTCCAAGCTCTGCAGCGACATTTTCCCCTTCTCGCGCTAACGAGGTAATTTTTACTCCGGAAGGTGTTTTAAAGATAACTTGAGTGATGGTCGGTCCCGAAACGCTCTCTTGATACCTGAATTTAGATTGGCCACTTGAATCAACACCCAGTTTTAAACGATTAAAAGCGTCAATAATGAGTTTGACTACATCATCTTTTTGAGTTTGTTTCGGTTTTGGACTCTGAAACATCGAAAGGGGAGGGAGGCCTTCCCCTAATGGACTCAAATCCAAGAGTTGAACCGCAGCTGGCTTTTCCACAACATGAACCTGCGGCGGTAAGGTTTGTTGATCCTGAGTTCCGACTTTAACCATAATAACTTCTTGACCATTTCGTTCACAGAAGAAAACTTGGCTTACGGGTACCCCAAGAGCCACGGAGATCGTACCGTCTTCGACACGTTGCCGAATAGCAGAACGCAGTAAAGGGTCTACGCCATAAAAGTAAACGGGTATGAAATGGACCTCGTTATCAATGACAGAGAATTTAACATTAAAATCAATGGTTCGAACCATGGGAACGTGTTGTGAAGGCGGTGTTTTTACATCCCTATATCCAGGTAACTTATTTTTTTCAACCATAATATGAGCTCCTGCCCGTTCTAGGGTTTGACTAAGTATATTTTTTCGTTGCTTTCCCCATTTAAGCCAGTAAGCCTCAAGATCCCGATTTTGCCTTGAATAAGTGTCCTTATAGGGACCCATTTTAAACTGAGACATTGAGTCTCTCATGGCTAATAAGGGAGTCCAGTTAAGGGTAAATAATCCGTTAAGGGCTGCCGTGAACATGTCCAAGATGCGACCAATTAGTAATAACAGATACACAGGGAAATCTGCCATAGTAATTCGCCCCTGTTTGGAGGATTCTTTGATAAAATCAAGTACGATAAAAGCTAGAATGGCAAGTTTAATCACTTGTTCAGTCGTATAATGTATCAACTAATGCACCCCCAAGCCGGCCAAACTATTCAAAAGATTAATAATCAGGTTTTGCAAAAAAATGATGATTGGATTCAGTATTGGTGCGATGGGAGAGAAAACTTTATCCCAACCGCTAATGATTACGGATTGAAATTGAGGAAAAACAAAGCACCAATATTGAGCCAGACTAAGACGATAACCAATATGTTCCATACATCTCTGATTTTATGTTTAATAGATAACAGGAACATCCCGATACCTAGCACATATAGTATAGGCACACTGACAAACCTCCCCCTCTATTCGTCTTGAATACTTGTTTTACCCAATGACCAGGACTTGTAGGTCCCATTGATCGGAACGGTAACAACGACCTTTTGCGGTTTGTCGACTTTGACGATCGTGAAATGCAACTGTAGTTTATTTTGAACGGCAGTCACCTTCACAAATGAAAAGAACGAATAGTTTTGTTTGAGAATTTCATTCCAACCAAGATTACAGGCTTGTGCAATGGGTTCTGATTGAGTAACCGGGGGCGGGGTCAAAGTAGTGGGCGGAGCGCCCCATCTTAATGCAACACCGGACATATCGCTTTCTTTGCTTTCCGTCAGCATAGCTACCATCCATGCCCCAGGTTTTGCAATATCTGCTTTTAAAGAAGGGTCCCAAAGATTATCCGCAACAGGGGCTTTCCAAACATTGGGGTCACGAATATAGTCAGGGTCCCAAAAGGACGTAAGTGCATAGTGTGCATCCTCCAGTGTTAACAGGCTGCAATCCGCTGGAGTTACCTGAGGATCCCCGAGCCGTCGCACCTTTTGCACAAGATCTCGGATTGTTTCTTGATCGATCGTTTGAAGTTGAGCGAAGGTATCCGGAGTAAAACCTAGCGGCTGCTTTTCTACGAGAGGGGCACTTTGTTCTGGTGTTTGATTTTCATGTTTTGCTGCGACAACCGACTTACTTTCTTTTTTAGCGCTCACAAAGTGCCAACGAATAGCACCCCCACCGAGTAAAACCACAAGAATAACGGGGATTATCCACTTTTTCTTCATTTGACGTCACCTCCATTTAATGGTACGAGATAAATATTGGGTCTCGAAGAAATCGTTTGAAACCAGGATTTCACGCCTATCCACCAACGAGTATCCCCAGCGTAAGAACCTGAAGGGTTCTGAGCATCGTCAATCCAGTGGATCGGATCTTCGCCGGAGGGAACAGGATAACTTAACTTTGTGGCGACGGTTCTGGCGGCAACTTCACAGGATTTATCAAAGCCAGGGGAATAAGCCATCCAGCTGCCAAAGACATTAAAGGGGTTTCGACCAACTTGTACGGCATCGAAATTGCGCTCCGGATCAAACGATTGTTCTTGCCCCGTGATGGCCACAAGGAGTAGGGGATTGACCCCGAATGTTTGGGCGTTGGCTATGAAGGAGTCCACATTACGCACAAGATAACTTCCTTGACTACTAAGGAAAGCTCGAAGTTCGTCGGGATTAACGTCGTGATACTGTAAATCGGCAGGTGGGATGGCTCCGCCGCCCGTAAATCCACT
>OMOF01000316.1 GCA_900290375.1 Candidatus Desulfosporosinus infrequens | reverse complement strand
ATAAAGATAATGGAAGATGCGGCTGAATTATTAAACCATCGTTTAACAACGATTATTGCCTAATATGCAGGAAACACCTAGACTTTTGTGAGTGTTAGTCATTCATATATTGTAAAGAAGATTAATCCTTTCGACCGAAAAACTCCTGACAAACGTTGAGGGGACCATTTGTTGTGCTCAAATTAAACCTGAAGATAGCGAGAGACTGAGATAGATGCCATTAACGTACATAAGGTGACATGCATAATGTCACCTTACATTGGCTATAAGTACTTTTTAAGGCTCTAAAATTAGATGCTCCTATCTTATCTTATCTTATCTTATCTTATCTATATCGTCTTGATGGCTAACTGCGCAGAACCGAAATTAATCTTCATTGTGCTGGAAATTTCTTGATGGGATGCTTGTGTTTGAAATGGACGAAAGTAGGTAAAAGAACGATGATTAAAACGATTAATACGAAGGTTTGTGAATTGATCGGAATTGAATACCCGATTTTCCAAGGTGGAATGGCTTGGGTTTCAACCGGAGCATTGGTTGCTGCGGTCTCGGAAAGTGGGGGGTTAGGCATTATTGGTTCAGGACTGGCGTCCGCGGATTGGTTGCGTCAGGAAATTCGCACTGTAAAATTGATTACCAAAAAGCCGTATGGGGTTAATGTAATGCTAATGTCTCCTTTTGTGGATGAAGTGATACAGGTGATTTTGGAGGAACGTGTCCCAGTAATCACAACGGGGGCAGGGAATGCTGGAAAGTATGTGCCTTTGCTTAAAGAAATAGGAACAAAGATAATTCCGGTGGTTGCCTCTGTCGCGTTAGCCAAACGACTGGAAAAGGCCGGGGTTGATGCTTTAATTGCGGAAGGAATGGAATCAGGTGGACATATCGGTGAGATCGGAACCTTCCCTTTGGTTCCTCAAGTGGTTGAAGCTGTTAATATCCCGGTAATTGCAGCCGGGGGGATCATGGATGGTAGAGGTCTGGTTGCGGCTTTAGCCCTCGGAGCTGAAGGAGTGCAAATTGGGACACGCTTTATGTGCGCAAAAGAATGTACTATTTCTAGCTTAATCAAAGATAGGATTATTAAAGCCAAAGACCGCGCAACTGTAATTACAGGACGTTCAACTGGTCATCCGGTTCGTTGTTTAGATAATCACTTTACCCGTGAAATTATTCAACATGAAAAAGAAGGGATGTCTGCTGCGGAAATTGAGAAACTGTGCGTTGGAAGATTACGACTAGCCATGGTGGAAGGGGATATTGTGAACGGTTCAGTTATGGTTGGTCAAATCGCTGGAGGAGTTAAACGTATCGAACCTGCAGCACATATTATACAGGACATCATGAAATCCGCTGAAAGTGAATATGAGCGTCTTTCTGCGCGATTTGAAGAGAGAATCGCCGCCTCGTTCATAAGCTAAAAACGAGAGCTGGCAATTAGCTCTCTGCCAAATGGCAGCCACAAGAAACAATTCTGTTATTAAAATGGTATAAAGGAAAGTTTAACCAAATATTCATCTGTCCATAATCATATTTTTACAATACTGTGCTATTATGACTTTGAACTAAGCCAAGACATTCATACGAATTCGGACGACGAACGCTGGAATTTCCAGAACGTAATATTCTTTTCGAATTGAATGATTTCAGACACCGAGAGTTTCCGAAAGTACTCAGTTGATAATGGGGAGGAGAACCAAGTTGGAGGTATCTCAAAGTTTTTCAAAGGGTTTTACATATGGATTGATTTGTCAAAGTCTTAACGATAGGTTTGAAACCTTTCTATATTTTTGTGAGTTCTCTGAAATAAATGATTATCAATCAACAACATACATCTTTCATCCTCGTGAAAAAAAGTACTTTGATGGATTGTTTTTAAAACGGGCAAGAAGTTATCAAATAGGACGGTACGCTGCCAAACGAGCGGTTGCTGCCTTAACTGGAGAAAAAGAATTTAGAACTATATTGGTGGAAAAGGGTATTTTTGATCAACCGGTCGTCACATGTAGATCACAGCAAAACATTCAAGTAAGTATTACTCATTGTGATGGTCTTGGAGCAGCCATAGCCTTTCTGGAAAACTATCCGATGGGCATAGATATCGAGAGGATAAACCCTGGTCATAATAAATTATTAGAGAGCCAACTGACAGAACAAGAAAAGAGACTAATAAATACGCTCCATTATCCTTACCAGATAGCGCTTACCTTGTTCTGGACTAGCAAAGAAGCTTTATCAAAGGTTTTAAGAACGGGATTAACCACACCGCTAAATATTTACGAAGTAAGCAAAGTTGAAGTGTGCAATAAATTCATAATTTGCTATTATAAATACTTTACCCAATATTTAACGGTTTCATTTGTGTCAGAACCTTACGTGTGCTCGTTAACTTTTCCTAAGAATATCAAAATTGATTTAGAATTTCACATCAAAGAAATAAGAAATAATTTGGATATGACATTGGGCAACTTTCCAAGGCAGTTTTGGCCCAGTGAACAAATCGATGCCATATGACTAAGACGCAAAGGATATATCAATTACGAGTTGGCTTCTTAAACTTTGTAAACTACGTCTATCTTATTGTAGATAATAGCAGTCAGCAGGCAGCCATAGTAGATCCTGCTTGGGAATTGCAGAAGATTGTGGACATTCTACATGAAATTGACGTTGAGTTGGTTGCAGTTTTACTCACCCATTCTCACTTCGATCATGTTAATGTAGTTAAACCCTTACTAAAGCTTAAACAGCCTCAAATATATATGTCTGCAGAAGAAATTAAATTTTATAAATATAACTGCGCTAATTTAAACCCCATAACGGACAAAGAGATAATCAAAGTAGGAGAAACCGAAATCACTTGTTTAGTTACACCTGGTCACACTGTTGGAAGTACTTGCTTTCTTGTGCCTGGTCATTTATTTACCGGAGATACTATTTTTATCGAAGGGTGTGGAATATGCAATACACACGGAGGAAGCGCCGAGCAAATGTTTGAGAGTATCCGTAGGGTTAAGACAGAGGTTAGCTCAGAGACAAAAGTTTACCCTGGTCATTCTTTTGGTAAAAAACCAGGCTATACTCTTAGCCATCTAATGCAGGAAAACATCTACTTTCAACTAAATAAAAAGGAACAGTTTGTTGATTTTAGAATGCGTAAAAACCAAGCCAATGCTTTTGCGTTCAAGTGACTTCTGGAATCTATACAAAATTAGGTGGAACTGCAGATTTTCTTTGGTATCCATGTATACAGAGCAGAATTTTAACCCGACTGTCGTATAAAAGGAGGAATGTTAACAAAATGATAACTTACATTTTCCCCGGCCAAGGATCCCAACACAAGGGTATGGGTGGTACACTATTTGACGAATTTCCGGAAATAATCGCTAAAGCAGATGAGATACTTGGATATTCCATTAAAGAGATGTGTATTAATGATCCGGGTCGGCAGTTAAACGAAACCCTGTACACCCAGCCGGCCCTGTATATCGTTAATGTACTTAACTATCTGAAGGACCAAAAAGAAACGGGTAGGAAGCCTGATTATGTTGCCGGGCACAGCCTGGGTGAATACAGCGCACTGTTTGTCGCAGGCGCTTTTGATTTTGAGACTGGTTTAAAGTTAGTTAAAAAGAGAAGCGAATTGATGAGTCAGGCCAATGGTGGCAGTATGGCTGCAGTGTTAGGTTTAAATGAGGAGAAGGTTGAAACTATTTTGAGAGGAAATGGATTCAAGACCATAGAAATTGCCAACTATAATACTCCAACTCAGATAGTGATCTCAGGTTCAGTGAGCGATATAGAACAGGCAAGCAGGTTGTTTGAGATGGAAGGCGTTAGGTACATACCCCTCAACGTGAGTGGGGCATTTCACTCCAGATACATGGAGGATGCCAAAAGTAGATTTGAAGAATATATAGATAGGTTTAGGTTTTCGGAACTAACTATTCCGGTTATATCCAATGTTCATGCCCGGCCGTATAGGGCAGGGAAAGTGAGGGAGAACCTGGTCGAGCAGATCACCCATTCAGTAAAATGGACCGAGAGTATAAGATATTTGATGGGACTAGGGACGATGGAATTCATTGAAATAGGGCCGAGAGATGTACTAACCAAACTCGTGCAAAGTATACGTGCCCAGGCCGAACCCCTTGTCATAACTGAGGACGAAGAGTCTACAGGAGAAAAAGAAGGGAATCAACTTCACTTAAACCTAAATGAAGCTGAAGCACATAAATTAGAATCACGTGAAGAGGATCAAGAAAGAAAAGAACAACCAGCAGAAACAGAGAATATTTTGGGCATAAGTGCATTTTCCTTAGGTGATCGAGAATTTATAAAGGATTACAATCTCAAGTATGCGTATTTGACAGGTGGAATGTACAGGGGGGTAGCGTCAAAAGAGTTGGTAGTCAGAGTGGGGAAAGCAGGAATGATGGGTTTTCTCGGAACTGGCGGTTTAGAAATAGCGCAAATTGATGAAGCAATTCAATATATTCAGAAAGAACTCAGTAATGGAGAAGCATATGGTATGAACTTACTTTGTAATCCGCAAAATCCGGAAATGGAAGAGAAGACTGTGGATTTGTATCTGAAGCATAATGTGAGAAATATAGAAGCAGCGGCGTTTTTGATGATGACTCCGGCTTTGGTAAGATACCGGGCCAAGGGATTGAAGCTTGATCAACATGGGAAGATAATTGCTTCAAACAAGATAATAGGTAAGATTTCTAGGCCGGAGGTTGCGGCAGCATTTTTAAGTGTAGCTCCGGAACGAATTGTGACTAAATTAGTATCAGAAAACAAAATAACTCAAGAGGAAGCAGATTGGTTAAAGAAAGTACCTATGGCGGATGATCTCTGTGCAGAAGCAGATTCGGGCGGTCACACTGATGGCGCTGTAGCCTATGCTTTAATCCCTGCCATAATTAGGCTTCGTGATGAGCTTATGGCTAAATATAAATATTTGAAGAAAATAAGAATAGGAGCTGCAGGAGGTATAGGGACACCTGAGGCAGCAGCGGCAGCTTTTATATTAGGAGCAGACTTTATCGTCACAGGTGAGGCGTGTACCAGTGATGCAGTAAAAGATTTATTACAAGAAATTAATGTACAGGATACTGAATATGCGCCCGCAGGAGATATGTTTGAGTTAGGAGCAAAGGTTCAAGTTTTAAAGAAAGGTTTGTTTTTTCCGGCTAGAGCAAACAAATTATATGAATTATATCGACAGCATAATTCTTTAAGTGAAATTGATATGAAAACGAAAACGCAGATTCAGGAAAAATATTTCAAACGAAGTTTTGAACAGGTATATGAAGATGTAAAAAAATACTGTTCAGCACAAGAAA
>OMOF01000607.1 GCA_900290375.1 Candidatus Desulfosporosinus infrequens | reverse complement strand
TGCACAAAGGAGGTGAAGGACTCAAATAAACACGTTATCAGGAGTCGTTGTATATTGAGCAACCGACCTGAGTAGGCCGATCGATACTTGATCAATGTCATTAAGCAATAAGTAATTAAGGCGATGAGCAATTGATTAACGACTGCGGTTTTACTCTTGCCGAAAAATTGCTTAATCGTCAAATGTTGCTTGATCCACTTGAAGAAAAGTTCGATCTGCCACCTACAGCGATAGATTACACCAATCTCTTCAGCCGTGATGTTGAAATCGTTGGTTAGAATCATGACGGCTTTTCCTTCAGTATCCTTTGTGATCACGAGCCTTAAATCATGTGCCATTCGATTTTTACCTTTACCAAGGCGTACGATGAGGTCCTCTTCTATGACGCTCTCTTCATCAACCTCAAGTTCACGGAGGACTTCAACACATGCGTTATTTTTTAATCGTGTGACGAAACGGATGCCTTCTTTGCAATATCGATCAAATTGCTTATAATCCAGATATCCTCGGTCAAAGATATTTAAGGCATCTTCATCCTCAACGATCAAGGACTCAAGTTGGCTTTTATCGGATTTACGAGCTTCTGTGATCGTTGCTTCATCAGGTATGGGGTCGCCATCGTATCGAATTCGTTGGTGAAGCTTCACGCCACCTTTTGTCTTTCTAAAGTCTGCCCATAAGTATTGGGATAGACAAAGACTAATGGTCGAAGCATCAATTAAAAAAAGACGACCTAACGATTGACGTAGAGTATTAAAACCCATTCTGAATCCCAACGTTTGCACGACGTTTTTATGGATAATATTTGCGACATCGGTTGACATTTCTCTGAATCTTCGAGAAATCTGAGACGTACTAATCGATTCAAGATGAATGGTTTTGGCAAAGGCATCTTCGGATAAACTGTTGCTGATCTCGGCCAAACTAGAATATTGTTTCATTTCAGCATTGATCACCAACTGGACGAGTTGAACGGTTTTTAACTTTTTAACGTACTTATCGACGCCTTCGACTTCTTGACTAATTTTTTGCCAAAGATTTTGAGACAAAATGGGTTCTAACAATTGAAAAAGAGTGGATTCTGTGGTATTCTTGTCCTGCATTTTTTTCTTCCTTATAGTTAGATTTGGACAAGAACTACTCCACCTCTAATTATAAGGCTTTTTTACGCCAAAATACAGGATTTTTGGCGAATTATCAACGTATTTCAAGAGATTACGTGATATATCGTTGCAAAGATAAACTTGACAATTGAGCATTAACTTTATGCAAGGCTAGTGAGATGAAATATATAAATCTGAAGAAATCATAGAAACGAAAATAGAAAAATTATTTGTAGACCACAGAAAAGAAAATAAAATTAATCTTATTTATAATAGACCTGGAGAAAATCTTCTTCGAGAGCTTGGAAATATAAAGTCTGGTAAGCGGGATTTCTCAAAATATGAAGAAAAATGCATTGATATTTTAGAATATCTTTTCTCAGAAAACTTAAATGGTTGGAACAAGCAATTACGAACAGATGATGAGCTTAATCGTTATGATTTAATATGTAGAGTGAAACAAGGAAATGAATTTTGGGAATTTTTAATTAACGAGTTTAAGTCAAGATATGTAGTATTTGAATTCAAAAACTACTCTGAAAAAATTAAGCAGACACAAATTTATACTACTGAAAAATACTTGTTTCAAACAGCTTTGAGAAATGTAGGATTCATAATTTCAAGAATGGGCGCAAGTACGAATGCAATTAAGTCTGCAAAAGGTGTTTTGAGAGAAACTGGAAAGTTAATTGTAAATTTGACAGATTATGATTTGAAGGAAATGTTAAATATGAAGGATTCAGGTTCCGAACCTTCTGATTATTTATTTAGTATTGTAGATAAATTCTTATTAGAATTGGAAAAATAGAATAGTGCTTGCTTATAACAAAGTACTCAAGGCTGGTTTAGAAGAAAATGGTTAAAAGGTTAAAATATCAAGAAGCCCAATCTAATTCTGTCACCAATTTAACTTCTCGTTATCCATATTTGAGTAATTATGATAATTGCAGCGTTCAAGCGCTCCTGCCCA
>OMOF01000402.1 GCA_900290375.1 Candidatus Desulfosporosinus infrequens | reverse complement strand
ATCTATTTAATTCATCAGCCCATAATCTTGCTGGTCATTTTCATCGTTAAGCGGTTATAAGATGATTTAAGGCATATGAAAGAAAATAACAAGTCAAAGATGCCTTGGATATTTTGTTTCAGACAAGAAGGTATGTTTACCTCATAGTGGGGCTATTAGGTAAACATACCGACGCAGTATGACGCGAAATTGACTGGCATACTGACTGGCTATTTTCGTGAATGTGCCTATGGGGAGGTAGGGAGTTTGACCATGTTTGTGCATGACCATTTGATGCAGGCGGTCTATTTTGCCCCACGTGGGAAGAGGCGTCTTCTCTTTTTGGGAACGAATATTCAACAACGGTATTTAAGCCCTGAGGATAAGCTGATAGGGTTCGTGGGGGATGCTGGGGCCGGAAAGTCGTTGCTCATTCGAGGTATGTTTCCTGGGCTAGAGCTGACGAATGATGACGATGGAATTAATATTCGGCCGTTGCCTTTGATGGAAGATGCAGAGCGAGGGCATTTTCGCTATCATACTTACCATTTAGATGTTCGCTTCGAGTCCGCGTTTACCCAACCCTGGAAAATTGCTGAAGCTATTCTTAAGGCAATTGCGAAAGGACATCGTGTGGTCATCGAGCATTTTGACCTTGTTTATTCTCAACTTGGGGTTAATGCCGAAGTATTGATTGGAGTAGGGGCAGAGGTGATCGTAACTCGTCCGACGGTGTTCGGCCCGGAACCACAAGGCATTGTTGATATAGTATTTGAATCGATTAAGTATCGACGCATGGCGCACAGTGCTGAGGACATCACGTCGATGATCCTTGAGGAAATGGGTTTAGAAAAGCCTGAAGTACACAGTGACATTAAACATGGTTTTGTCTTGGAATTGCCAGAAAAGCCAGATATTGACTTGGATTTAGTGGAACAACGCGTACTGGATTTAATTAGCGCGGATTTACCTATTTGTTTTGCTGATGACGGGCATATTCGGGTTGGGCAAATGCTATACCCCTGTACAGGTCCACGTATTCATATTCGGCGAACCAGTGAGATCAAAGGTTTTCTCTTACTTAAGGAATTTCGGTTTGACCCAATTGCCCAGCTTTATACTATTGCCGGTATTGTGGGAGAGGAAACGATGCCTTCCCGTTCTATTGATCTATTGGGAGGGTGCAACCCGAATTAGTCGCTGTCGAGGAAGTAATTGGCATTTCTCGTTCTATTCTGGTAAACTTAAATCAGTAAATGACTTGTGCGAAGAAAGGTTAGGTTATCAATATGCAACGTTCTAATGGTCGGGCTTATGATGAATTACGTCCTGTTAAAATTTCACGGCAGTTTACAAACATACCTGAGGGTTCCGTGCTCATCGAAATTGGGGAAACTCGGGTTTTGTGTACAGCTAGTGTTGAAGAAAAGGTACCTCCCTTTCAAAAGGGGTCAGGTAAGGGGTGGGTCACGGCAGAGTATGCAATGATTCCGCGGGCTACTCAGTCGCGGACGCAACGTGAGGCGACCAAAGGAAAGCTCACTGGCCGCACGATGGAGATCCAACGCTTGATCGGTCGTGCCCTACGGTCGGTGGTTGATCTGAAGAAGCTTGGCGAACGCACGATTTGGCTGGATTGCGATGTGCTGCAAGCAGATGGTGGAACCCGTACTGCTGCCATTACCGGAGCTTATGTGGCTTTGGTCGACGCTGTTCAGTATTTATTGGAAAAGAAACTTATTAGAGCAAATCCAATTCAGGATACTTTAGCTGCCATCTCAGTGGGGAAGGTCCAAGGACAGGCAGTTCTGGATTTAGCGTATATAGAAGATTCTCAAGCGGACGTCGACATGAACGTCGTGATGACTGGTGCAGGGAAGTTTGTGGAAATCCAAGGTACCGCGGAAGAAACCCCCTTTGACCGTGCAGATTTAGATATGTTTTTGCAACTTGCCGAAAAAGGGATCCGCACTTTGATGGATGTGCAGAAGTCGGCGGTGGAAACAAGCTCGTGAAGATAATACTGGCGACACAAAACCAGGGGAAAATCCGAGAACTTCAAGATCTGCTCGTGGATGAGGGTATTTTAGTGCTTTCTTTACTGGATATTTCGGACTGGGTAGACGTGGAGGAAACTGGGGAAACCTTCGCAGACAATGCAGCACTTAAGGCCAGAGCAGCGGTTAGGAGAACAGGGCTGATTGCGCTTGCCGATGATTCTGGTCTGGAAGTTGATGCCCTGAATGGCGCACCGGGCGTTTATTCTGCACGTTATGCCGGTGAGCCAAAAGATGATGGACGTAATAATGACAAACTCCTTCATCTCTTAGAAACTACACCGGATGATAAAAGGACTGCACGTTTTCGCTGTGCGTTGGTTATGGCGACGCCTTTCGGGAAAGAATATTTAACGGAAGGTGCTGTCGAAGGGCGAATTTTGAGGGAACGTCGCGGACTGGATGGTTTTGGCTATGACCCGATCTTTTATCTGCCAGAATATGAACGAACCATGGCCGAGTTGACCTTGGCTGAGAAAAATAATATAAGTCACAGAGCCCAGGCATTTCGTAAGGTGATTCCGATCCTTAGAGACCTAGGTAAGGGTGCGATGCCCTATGACCCAGGCGAAGATTAAGATCGGCGCGAAGTGTGGAGTTCTGCTAAAAATGGGCACAACTAAGAATAGGCACAACCCAAGAATAGGCACGATGCATCGTGCCCCTACTATGTGAATGACGCAAACAATGTTGTTAAAACTTTTTTGATTTTTCTCTTGACGAAAAGTCAAAGATGGGCTATACTAATCAAGTCACCAATCGGGGCATAGCGCAGCTTGGCTAGCGCGCCTGCCTTGGGAGCAGGAGGCCGGGGGTTCGAATCCCTCTGCCCCGACCATGATTTTCCCAATTTTCCTCGGTTGAAAGGGTAACCTGGGTTGACAATCGTAATCCTTGAACTGCGCCTGTAGCTCAGTTGGATAGAGCATCTGCCTTCTAAGCAGGTTGTCGGGGGTTCGAATCTCTCCAGGCGCACCAATTACTAAAATTTTATGGTGGGTGTGGCGAAGTGGTTAACGCACTGGTTTGTGGTACCAGCATTCGTGGGTTCGAGACCCATCACCCACCCCATTACACAAAAAGTAGCACTGGACTGATAGGTCTGGTGCTTTTGTTTTGTTGTGATCCTTCTCCACAGTCCTCGATATGAGGCACTTAGGTGACTGCGCAATTACAAATAAGTTATAATAAGATCATTAATAAATAACCAGACATAAGTTGGGGGACGATACACTGCAGGGTTTTTAATGAGGTTAATGAAAAGGGGAGAAGGCCCGATGACTCGGATTATTGGGAACAAACGAAAAATTCTTAAGTATGGTTGGACTGGTGTACTGATTGCTGTCTTCGTTCTACTTATAGCAGCATTTTTTTACTTTGATAGACGGAATGAGCTTTCAGTAATGATCCAAGCATGGGGGCTGTGGGGAGTTGTTTTTGCTGTCTTCTTGATGGCAGCCTTGTGCATGACACCAATACCTTCAGAAGGGCTTGTGGTTTTGTACCTTAAAATCTACGGTATCTATCAAGGCGTCTTGATCGCGTGGTTAGGTTCAACACTCAGTGCGGTCGCGATCTTTATCATTGTGCGCGTCTACGGACAAACGTTGATGAAACGACTGATCTCTCCAGAACGGTTTAGGGTTGTGGATAATTGGGTTAAAGGAAAAGGTTCCCTGGGGTTATTTGTGGCTCGCTTACTTCCTATTCCGGCGTTTGCTGTAAATTACATAGCTGGTGCAATGCCGTCGATGAATTTCTGGACATACATTTGGACTGCCGTGCTATCGATAATTCCATACTATGTTGGAACTGCACTCGTATTTGTAGGGGTCGCTCGGGAAACTTGGATTTGGCTGGCTTTGGGGATTGTTGCGCTAATTTTGTTTTGGAGTACGGGATACGTGCTTAACAAACGAGGAGGTAACAAAATCTGAGGTTTTTTCATGGTAGTACAAGTTTGGGTACAACTCCTTTAAAATTGGGGATAAAAGTCAAAGAAGATTTGGCTAACTTTGACCCTGAGCCAAAAAATATCGTGCAGCGGGCCTGAAGAAGTTAGACCTTTGAGGAGGAGAGAGAGTCGGTTGGTATTTGTAATAATGTTTCCCACGTCAAGGCGGTAAATATGGGTGGGATCGACATTGTAAGGATTGGCTTGGGTACGATCTTGAGTTAGTACATAGGAATACCCAGCCGTTTTGCCTAACGAAATAAATGATTGAGTAGCATGGCCATAGGGAAGGGCAATGGTGTTGTCGCTTCGTCCGAGATACTTTTCAAAAAGATCTTGCTCTTGTTGGAAATCAAGAAGAATTCGACGATTGTAGGCCGATTCTGATTCCACATGGGCTTCTGGAGGCAAATATAAGGGATCCGTCGCAAAGAAGGTCTTACCTTGGGCTTGTATCGTCGAATGTGCATCAAACGTATGGGAATGAAAGGTGACGAGTGGGTCTTTGGCAAGTTCTCTAATTTCGGGCCACGAAAGATAATCGCCGTGAGAGGTTAAGGATGCATTGCCTAGGATAAATTCCGTACTAGGATATTGAAACTCTTTCAATATTGGTACAGCATTTTCTGCATAGGTTTGGTCCCCGTCGTCAAAAGTGAGGACAACTGAGTTGGGGAGAATTGCCTTCTGGTGATTTTGTAAAGTAGCTAAAGCCTCATCGAGAGCCATTACATGGAAGCCGTGCTGCTGTAAAAACGTAAGATGGTCACGGAATTGTTGCGGAGTGACGGTTTCGCGGGTATCCCAAGGATCGGGCATGTTATTGCTGACTCGGTGGTAGGTTAAGATGACGATTTGTTGGGTGTAATTGAGAGGGAGAACGAGCTGAATCAAAGAGATAAGAATCGGAAGGGATATCAGTCCAGCAATAATGAAAAGGAAAGCAAATTTGCCTTTTAGGTTAGTTTTTCTGAGTAACGGGACATTATTAGTCATGATTTTCACACTGAATAAGTCCACCTTTTCGTATATAGTACTAGTGTATAAGGTATGTGGTTCCCCATTTTATACTCTAACATGACCAAGTGAAAAGTAAAACAGCGATTCAGCTAAATTCTCTTGTATGAGCTCTAAAATCTATC
>OMOF01000548.1 GCA_900290375.1 Candidatus Desulfosporosinus infrequens | reverse complement strand
GAGGTCAGAGGTCAGAAGCTGGATATGTCAGATTGGGGTATGCCCTTTCTGATCTCAGGCCTCTGTTGTCTGATCTATGGAGAAATACCACCTTACCTGACACAAAATATCCTTGGCATTTTTGACTGGTTATTTTCTTTCATATGCCTATGCCTAACTAAGAAAACCTAAAACCTCACCCTATCATAAGGTGAGGTTTTAGGTTGGAAAGCAGGCAGACCGCAAATATTTTAAATATCATCCATAAACGATATTTGCACTTTAGATGCTAATAGGTGACCTTGAAGGGGTTCTAAACGGAACGGTGGCAGAGTGAGAAATAAAAAATATTACCATAATATCACATTAACCTATTATAAACAATTTTTGTAAGATATTTTGCATGGACTAGGCACAACCCCCTACTTATAATAGAGATATCCCTAAAGAAGCAATCTTTCTATCAAAGAAAGGGGATGTTTTATGACAAAAAAGCAAGATTATATTAAATAAGGTCCTCTTTATTAAATATTTGGAAGGACCTCGTTCTAGCTATCGGACAGAATTCGGAAAATTTACGCACATAATAAGGGTACACTAAATTTGATAGTTTCTAGTGCTCATTTAAACAGAGCCATGGATTATTGCCATTCCTACACCTGCTAACCCAGCTACTGCTTTTATATTGTTCTTTTTAAGGTTGTATACTTCTCTCTTTATGCCATATGGTTATAGTTTGATCTTAAACTATAACCATATGGTTTTTTTCTTATTTGTACCTCCCATCATTCGGCAATGCAAATAATCTGAACAATGATACTAACTCCCTTAACTTAGCAAGTGTAATGTACAACAGAGGATCATACTCAATACTAGTTACGGCTCCGAATCTTTACAGGCAGCGACTTGCCTATAACCTTGTTGTACTTCTTCATCCAGCCTGTCATTGACCTGTACCAACTCTTTTCCTTGTTCTATGATACGTTGTTCCAAAACCGATCTTGTTTTGCGTAGCTCCGCTTCCAATACTTTAAATTCCGTGATATTTACGAAGGTGATAACCACACCGTCTATTTTGTCCTCTAACGTGCGGTAAGGCAGAATGCGGGCGTTAAACCAACACCCATTATAAGACCTGACTTGTTTTTCGATCGTATTCAGCGTCCGCAGCACTTCCCTAACATCC
>OMOF01000068.1 GCA_900290375.1 Candidatus Desulfosporosinus infrequens | reverse complement strand
TAAACAGTTCTCCTTAGAAAGGAGGTGATCCAGCCGCACCTTCCGATACGGCTACCTTGTTACGACTTCACCCCAATTATCGGCCCCACCTTCGACGGCTAGCTCCCTTACGGGTTACCTCACCGGCTTCGGGTGTTGCAGACTTTCGTGGTGTGACGGGCGGTGTGTACAAGGCCCGGGAACGTATTCACCGCAGTATGCTGACCTGCGATTACTAGCGATTCCGACTTCATGCAGGCGAGTTGCAGCCTGCAATCCGAACTGAGACCGGCTTTCTCGGATTTGCTTCACCTCGCGGCTTCGCGTCCGTCTGTACCGGCCATTGTAGCACGTGTGTAGCCCAGAACATAAGGGGCATGATGATTTGACGTCATCCCCACCTTCCTCCGGTTTATCACCGGCAGTCTGTCTAGAGTGCTCGACCTTACTCGTTAGCAACTAAACACAGGGGTTGCGCTCGTTGCGGGACTTAACCCAACATCTCACGACACGAGCTGACGACAACCATGCACCACCTGTCTTACAGCTCCCCGAAGGGCACTCCCTAGTTTCCTAAGGATTCTGTAGATGTCAAGCCCTGGTAAGGTTCTTCGCGTTGCGTCGAATTAAACCACATGCTCCACCGCTTGTGCGGGCCCCCGTCAATTCCTTTGAGTTTCAACCTTGCGGCCGTACTCCCCAGGCGGAGTGCTTATTGTGTTAACTGCGGCACAGAAGGGGTCGATACCCTCTACACCTAGCACTCATCGTTTACAGCGTGGACTACCAGGGTATCTAATCCTGTTTGCTCCCCACGCTTTCGCGCCTCAGCGTCAGTTACAGTCCAGAAAGTCGCCTTCGCCACTGGTGTTCCTCCTAATATCTACGCATTTCACCGCTACACTAGGAATTCCACTTTCCTCTCCTGTCCTCAAGATGCCCAGTTTCCGATGCACTCTCAGGGTTGAGCCCTGATCTTTCACACCGGACTTAAACATCCGCCTACGCGCCCTTTACGCCCAATAATTCCGGACAACGCTTGCCCCCTACGTATTACCGCGGCTGCTGGCACGTAGTTAGCCGGGGCTTCCTCCTTGGGTACCGTCATATTGGCTCAATATTTTCAAACCAATCATTCTTCCCCAAAGACAGTACTTTACAATCCGAAGACCTTCATCATACACGCGGCGTTGCTCCGTCAGACTTTCGTCCATTGCGGAAGATTCCCCACTGCTGCCTCCCGTAGGAGTCTGGGCCGTGTCTCAGTCCCAGTGTGGCCGTTCACCCTCTCAGGCCGGCTACTGATCGTCGCCTTGGTAGGCCTTTACCCCACCAACTAGCTAATCAGACGCGGGTCCATCCATAATCGGTAGCATATACAGAGGCCACCTTTTCTTAAAACTTGATGCCAAGTCCAAAGATTATCCGGTATTAGCCCTCGTTTCCAAGGGTTGTCCCGGGTTTATGGGTAGGTTACCCACGCGTTACTCACCCGTCCGCCACTAAAAATTTCTCCAAGTAAACTCTTCGAAATTCTCCGTTCGACTTGCATGTGTTAGGCACGCCGCCAGCGTTCGTCCTGAGCCAGGATCAAACTCTCCATAAAAAGTTATTTCAAAGAAGATGATTCGCTCATTGTTTCTTTGAAACTCTTGCGAGTTTCTCTCATTGGCTGTCCTTGTTGTTTAGTTTTCAAAGATCAGAAATTTTCTTCGGCCATTTGAGCCGGGTCTACATCTTAGCATTTTCAACTTCCGTTGTCAATAACTATAGTATTCTTTCGTTCCCTCGTTGGTGCTACATTTACCCTCTTGCACCTTAATTATTTTCCCAAGCGAACAAAAGGTATTGTACCACGACTATTGATTTTTATTCAACTCCCTCTAGACGAGGTTATACCAATATTTTCAGGTTACAACGCCTATATTCTTTATTATAGTCTATTTTTCGTTAAAATTTATTTAATATGAATTATCTTGAGGAACTAAAAGATCAAAGCTGGCTCCCTATCGAGCCAGCTTTGGAAAGCATTCTTCTCTAATTGCTAGTTTTCAACGTCTTCAACGTGAAGACTGTCGTCTCTAGGACGCATCGTTGGGAAGAGGATGACATCCCGAATCGATGCAGAATCCGTTAAGAACATAACTAAACGGTCAATCCCGATTCCTAGTCCACCAGTAGGTGGAAGTCCATATTCTAGAGCTTGGACGAAGTCTTCGTCCAAAATATGAGCTTCATCATCCCCTTTAACTCGTTCGGCAGCCTGTGCTTCAAAACGTTGACGCTGATCGATAGGATCGTTTAACTCCGAAAATGCATTGGCAAGTTCACGCCCAAATATAAACGCTTCAAACCGATCCGTATACTCTGGCTGATCCGCATTACGCTTAGCTAATGGAGAAATTTCTACGGGATGACCGATTATAAATGTAGGTTGTATCAAATTAGGCTCAACAAACTCTTCAAAAAAATCATTTATAATTTTGCCACGCGATGCACCTTTTTCGACATGAAGGCCTTTCTCTTGCGCAGCGTGTCGAGCCTGTTCGTCGGTTTTAATACACCGGAAGTCCACCCCTGAATACTCTAAAATACCGTCTACCATCGGCAGACGACGCCATGGAGTTTTAAAGTAAAGTGGTTGCCCCTGATAAGTAATTTCAAGCGTGCCGTGTACTTTTTTTACAATGTAGGCAACCATTTCTTCCGTTAATTCCATGATATCCTCAAAATTTGCGTACGCTTGATAGAGCTCCATCATGGTAAACTCCGGATTATGTTTGATTGAGATTCCCTCATTTCGAAAAGTCCGACCAATTTCAAATACCTTCTCAAACCCTCCCACAATAAGGCGCTTTAACGGCAGTTCGAGAGCAATTCGTAAATATAGATCGATATCAAGGGCGTTATGATGCGTGCTGAACGGGCGTGCTGCCGCTCCGCCGGGAATTGTATGTAGCGTCGGCGTCTCCACTTCAAGGAATTCCCGTTCCTCCAGAAACTCTCTCATACATCGGATGATTTTACTCCGTGTCACAAATACTTGGCGCACATCCGGATTCATAACCAAATCCAAATACCTTTGACGATAACGTATTTCTACATTTGTCAGACCATGAAACTTTTCAG
Source organism: Candidatus Desulfosporosinus infrequens (assembly GCA_900290375.1). Classification (GTDB taxonomy): domain Bacteria; phylum Bacillota; class Desulfitobacteriia; order Desulfitobacteriales; family Desulfitobacteriaceae; genus Desulfosporosinus; species Desulfosporosinus infrequens. The sequence goes on along the minus strand of OMOF01000068.1, from coordinate 9,918 downwards.
GAAGTGGGCGCATTGCCTTGGAAAGCAATTTCACATTACGTGCATGTATGGATATTTCTCCTCGTTTTGTACGGAAAACTTTGCCTTCTATGCCAACGATATCACCCACGTCAAATTTTGTGATTAAATCAAACATACTTTGCCCTAATTCATCCATGCGGATATAAATTTGGATACGTCCACTAAAATCTTGAATATGTATAAAGATGATTTTTCCTTGATCGCGCTTGCTCATGATCCGGCCAGCCACACTAGCCTCCTGACCTTCTAACTCCTCAAAACGCTCCAAAATTTCAAGTGCTTTATGCGTGCGCACATAGCGGTCAGCATAAGGTTCAACATTAGCTTGGCGAAACAACTCCAGTTTTTCTAACCGAACTCGCCAGAGGTCGTTGGTATTATCCATTCTTAAATTCCTCCACCATTATTCTCATCTTATCAATTTTACCAAATTTAGACGTTGCTAAACAAGAAGCATCGATCTCAGAAGCCTTCTCTTTCCGAATAAATGAATCTCAAATTAACAACTTCCATTTTCTGGTCGGATAGAGATTAATAAACAAAGTGCAGTATCTGTACGTGGTTATCCCCCATTACAGAAACACTGCACTCTCTAATCAACTTATTTTCACTACGTATTCCTTTTTACAACTATCCAGTAACTATCTGTAAATCTGAAATTCTTATTTAATATCTAAAATTTGGTAGTGTAAAATACCTGCCGGAACATTGACTTCTACCATAGCACCTTTGGGCTGGCCTAAAACCGCTTTCCCGACTGGTGATTCATTGGAAATTTTATTGGTACCAGGATCCGCTTCAGCTGAACCAACGATAAAGTACTCTTCTTCATCACCAAAGTCAATGTCTTTTAGGCGAATTTTTGCGCCTAAGGTCACGATATCTGTTCCTTCAACTTCATCAATAACTCGTGCATTCCTAAGCATTTTTTCGAGAGTTATAATCCGACCTTCAATGAAAGCCTGATCGTTCTTGGCATCATCGTATTCTGAGTTTTCACTAATATCTCCAAAGTCGATGGCCTGCTTAATACGTCCGGCAACTTCGCGCCGCTTGACAGTTTTCGATAATTCCAACTCTTCCTCAAGTTTTTTGAGGCCTTCTAAGGTTAAAATGACTTCTTTTTCAGGCATATTTTTCTCGCTCCCTTTTCTCGTCCTACGCATTGCGCATCTCGTCGTGCCGCGCGCTTTTCTAAAAGACTTATATGCGTACTTCCTATAAATCTAGGAACTCTTTGAAAAATTCCTCCATTACATTACTCGTTATTATAAGGACCTTGCAAAATAATGTCAAGGATGGTGCTCTTCTACTTAGCGAGTGATGGTCTCATATTTTTTATGATTTCAACAAGAATCGCCCACTTTATCCCAATATCTCACTAATAATCCTCCGCAATGCTTCAGGTGATCTCGTTTGCATTATCTCATCTCGGAGCTGGGCTGCCTTTTTAATCCCTTTAATATACCATACCGCGTGTTTTCGCATTTCGTTAAGACCAATTCGTTCACCCTTATAACGCAACACTCGATCGAAATGCTGCAACGCTACCTGCATACGGTCTTCGATTAGTGGTTCGGGTAATACCTTACCATACATTAAAAAATGCTGGGTGCGTGGAATGAGCCATGGATTGCCAAGAGCACCGCGTCCGATCATAACTCCGTCACATCCTGTTTGCTCAATCAATCTACCAGCATCTTCAGGCTTAAAAACATCACCATTTCCAATAACTGGAATACAAATTTCTTTCTTTACTCGTCGAATCCATTCCCAGTCGGCATGACCTGCATAAAATTGCTCCCGAGTTCGTGCATGAACCGTTAACATTTGCACTCCTACTGATTCAAGACCTTTTGCCAGTTCAATAGCCACAATTTCGTCGTCATTCCAGCCAAGACGTATTTTCACCGTCACGGGTACATTAACTGCCCGCACAACAGCCGCAGCAATTGCTTGCGCGCGAGGGAGATCCCTTAATAAGGACGCGCCTTCACCATTCTTGACAATTTTCTGCGTAGGGCAGCCCATATTAATATCGATGACGTTGGCGCTACATTCTATAGCTAATAGTGCTGCACGAGCCATTGTCTCTGGGTCTGAACCAAAAAGCTGAACAATTCTAGGTTCAGTTTCCCCACTTAGATCAAGCATATTCAATGTTCTTGAGTTATGGTAAGTTAACGCTTTATCACTAATCATTTCAGTCCAAACATACTTTCCACCCACAGCGCATACTGTTTCACGAAAAGCCTTATCCGTCACCCCTGCCAGAGGCGCCAAAAAAACAGGAACCTCAAGTTGATAGCTTCCTAACTTCATGTTATTTCCTCATATTTACTATTTTTGGTTACGTTCATAGATCAACAGCAGCCCCTCAAGCGTTAAAAATGGATCCACCGTCTCAATCATTTCCGATTCTTGAGAGATCAATTTAGCTAATCCACCCGTTGCAATCACTTTAGTCTCTTGCCCCAATTCTGCCTTCATACGTTTAACAATCCCGTCCACTTGTCCGGTGAAACCATAGTAAATTCCAGATTGCATTCCGGCCACTGTATTTTTGGCGATAACTGCTGTAGGCTTAACCACTTCAATGCGTGGTAACTTAGATGCCCTCAGAAACAACGCTTCAGTCGAGATTCCAATACCTGGGGCGATAGCCCCGCCTAAGTACTCCCCACGTTTTGATACCACACAGAACGTAGTTGCTGTTCCGAAATCAACAATAACTAGCGGTCCCCCGTATTTAGCATAGGCTGCCACGGCATTCACAATGCGGTCAGCCCCAACCTCTTTAGGGTTGTCATAGATGATGGGCATCCCCGTTTTAATGCCAGGTCCCACAACAAGAGGTTCTACACCAAAGTATTTTTGAACAAGGGCTTCCAAGGTTGGCATTACCGGTGGAACTACTGAAGAAATAACGACCGCACTAATTTCTTGAAAGGTTAAACCACTAAAATCGAATAAATTTTTAATAACAACCGCATACTCATCTAGAGTTCGAGATTTATCTGTGGACACCCGCCAATGGTGGGTCAGATTCCTCTGATCATAAACCCCCAACACAATATTCGTATTACCTACATCAAATAAAAGAATCATCATAACGCTCCTTTTGGCTAAGTGAGCTACCCTTAAGTATCTTGACGCCGACGAACCACTTCCTGGCCGATCCAGACGGCAATCCCTGCCTTAATCAGATCTCCCATGAAAAGTAAAGGAACAAAACCGATCATCAGAACACCCGCAACGCTCGTCGGGCGATGCAACACCCAATGTAAAATGATATAGAGATAGATTAACCCAAAGGAATATAACGTGAAAAGTCCCGCTAGCACGCCAGCAATCGCCCGCCAAAGACTACCTTCACGGTACACTCGCCCCACAAGATAGGCAGCAGCGACATAACCCAACAGAAATCCAAACGTGGGCTTTAGGATATAGCCTAACCCGCCATACGGGGCGGTTGAAAAGACGGGCAGACCAAATAACCCCAAAACCAGATATACCAACATAGCCATAGCCGCATACTCAGCCTCCAGAATAATGCCGGACATCAGTACGAATACTGGTAAAATGCTAAACGGAACCAAACCTGGAGACCAATGGAGTAACATCCCTGCTAAGCACATCAGGGCAGCCATTACCGATGTCATCGCCAGTTTTCTTGTTTTCATAATAAATCCCCCTCTATTGTAAACTATTATATAGTATGAAGTTTACAATAGAACTGGGCAGCTTACAAGACCCTTTGGTAGAACTTTAACTGAAATAAATTTAACTATATTTGAAGCTCTAACTAGAACCTAAAAATATTCACTCTTTTTGGAACGAAGTTGGACTTCACCCGCCGAAAAACTTTTTTCTCCATCTTCCGTTTCCAGGAGTAAAGCGCCGTCGGTGGAAATACCTTTAAAAACGCCCTGAAATATTTGCTCTCCCTGGATAATTTTCACTTCTCCGCCTAATCCAACTGCTCTTTCCGTCCATCTCAGCCTAAGCTTTTCAAACGTTTTATTTTCGAGAGATATTACTTCTTTTTCTAAATGTTTTAAAATCATAGCTGCTAAAATGTTGAGGTCTACTTCATAGCCTAGGATTTCAAAGAGAGTTGTTGCGTTCAAAGGCGCACTTAAGCATTCACGGGGAAAATTAGCATTTATCCCCATTCCCAGAATTAACGTCTGAACGGCATTCCACTCTCCAACTACTTCACCAAGAATTCCTGCCAGTTTCTGACCGTTAAAAACAAGGTCATTCGGCCACTTAATTCCAATACGAAGTTGAAACAGCTCCTCTATCGCATCAACAATTGCCACACTTGCAGCGAGGGTTATTTTTGAAGCGTCCGCCAAGGACAAATCGGGACGAAGTACAACGGACATCCAAAGTCCTCCCCTGGGAGATTCCCACTGCCGCTGCAATCGTCCTTGTCCCCCGCTTTGATACCTTGCCACGACAGTCAGTCCATGGACTCCCCCTTGGTGGGCAAGCTCCTTGGCTCGAACGTTTGTGGATGATAACTCGTTTTCAAGGTAGATCGTGCGACCCAAGCAGGTCGTAGTCAACGCCTGCTGTATAGCCCACTCATTTAAGGAAAGAGACATTTTCATTAAACGGTAACCATTTTTCGTCTGACCCTCAATTTCAAAACCTTCTATTTTTAAAGCCTTAATCTGTTTCCAAATGGCTGCTCGCGTGACATTCAATTGTTGACTAATCCTTTCGCCAGACACGTATTCTTCCGGATGCGCAGCGAGAAGTTGAAGGATGTCATAACGTACCATTCAGATGCCTCTTTCCCAACTTGCCCTCGTCGCAGCTTTAATGTCACCGAGGTCGAGACTAAAGTCCAAAGCCGTGACTGAATTGGTCAAAGCACCGATCGAGATCAAGTCGATCCCCGTCTCGGCCACTTCACGAAGACGTTCTTCCTTCATCCCCCCCGATGCTTCAACGATGGTCCGATGGTCGATATATTGGACTGCTTCTCGCATCTCATTGATCCCCATGTTATCCAACATAATCACATCGACGCCACAGATTACCGCTTCTTTGACCTGTTCAAGGCTTTCACACTCAACCTCAATCTTAATCATATGCCCAACTTGAGCTCGGATCCGTTCGACGGCCTCCGTTATTCCACCCACCGCTGCAAGATGATTATCTTTTAACATCACCGCATCATACAACCCAAAGCGATGGTTCTGACCGCCACCAACCCTGACCGCATATTTCTGTAAAGCACGCCAGCCCGGCAGAGTTTTTCGTGTATCTACTATGCTAACTGGAAGCCCTGCGACCTGATCGACCGCTCGTTTCGTGGCCGTCGCAATTCCCGAGAGATGCTGTAAAAAATTTAAGGCTGTCCGCTCCCCCTGCAAAATACTACTAAAAGGGCCGACTAGCTCTAGTACAACCCCTCCAACCTTCACTTGATCTCCATCTTTGCTAAAGCTTTGGATCTGAATCCGGGGATCGACACGCTGAAACACCTGTTTAACAAGCTCTAGGCCAGCGACTACACCTTCTTGTTTTGCATAAACTTTGGCCAAGCCAGTCAGGTATTCTGGCAAAATCCTGGTACTGAGATCCCCCGTCCCGATATCTTCCTTCAAGGCCTGATCAATCAGCTCCTGAAACTGGAATGTAGCATACATGGTATCCCTCCTTACGTTGCAGAGAGTGCTTTTGCCAGAGCTCATCAAGACGCAACGGATAGTCCGAGCGGAAATGCCCACCGCGGCTCTCCTCACGATCCAAAGCGGCTTTGGCTATAACTGTCCCCACTGTCAAGATATTGGCTGTTTCAAAGTCATCAACGCAACAGGTTGCGAGGTCGTCTCGTTCCCAAGCTAGCAATAACTCTGTGGCCTTTTTGAGGCCTACCCCATCGCGTATAATACCGACATTATCCCACATTAAGTCTTGGATTTGCTTGCGCAGACAATGACCATCTAATTGTTTTACAGAGCCACTTATTCCAGTTACTGTGCGCACTAGATCTTCACCCGGGCTATGAACCTCCTTCCAGGAAGGGCGTTTTGCTTCAATCTTATCTCGCATTTTCTCTACGATGCGTGCCCCAAAAACCAATCCTTCCAGCAAAGAGTTACTTGCTAACCGATTTGCGCCGTGGACCCCATTACAAGCACACTCCCCTGCCGCATAAAGATGAGGTAGGCTTGTTTCTCCATCTGAGTTGGTCGCAATCCCACCCATCATGTAATGGGCAGCTGGGGCAACCGGTAAAGGCGTGATTAAAACATCCATCCCATAGTTCAAGCAAGTTTTGTAAATAGTTGGGAATCTCTCCAGGATTCGTTCCTGCCCGATCGGCCTAAAATCCAAATAAACCGGACCTTGTTTCATTTCCTGCCAGATAGCCCGAGCAACAATATCACGTGGAGCAAGTTCTTTCCCCGGTACATTTTCCATAAAGCGAATCCCTGCCGAGTTTATTAAATGTGCGCCTTCTCCACGCACCGCTTCCGAGATAAGAAAACGGGGCGCCTCAGGAATTAACAACGCTGTAGGGTGAAATTGCACAAATTCCATGTCCATTAAATCTGCCCCAGCACGCAAGGCTGCTGCCATTCCATCACCTGTAGCGACACTGGGGTTCGTCGTATAACGATAAACTTGCCCCAAACCACCGGTCGCCAGAACCACAGCCTTAGCTAAATGCCCTTCGAACTCTCCGGTTTCCTCATTCAGAACTAGGGCTCCGATAATATCTCCTTGATGATTCTCCAATAGATCTACCACAAAATGTCCTTCACCGACCGTGACATTAGCGCTTTCTTTTGCTTTGGCAACTAAAGCCCGCTCGATTTCCCATCCTGTAGCATCTCCTAGCGCGTGCAATATTCTCCGCTGGCTATGGGCGCCTTCACGAGTGAGAGCAAGTTCCCCATCAAGGCGGTCAAACTGAGCGCCCATACCCATCAACTCTTCCACGCAGGCAGGCCCCTCTTCAACCAAAATCCTTACGGTCAAAGGGTCACAGAGTCCTGCGCCTGCCCGTAATGTGTCCTCAAAGTGTAAACTCGGGGAGTCTGCAATATCAATGGCTACCGCAATCCCACCCTGTGCCTGCTCGGTATTACTTACTTCAATCGTTTTTTTAGTAAGAACCGTGACCTGGGAGTGTTCACTCACTTTGATCGCCGTATACAATCCAGCAATGCCGCTTCCTAAAATAAGTACATCCGAATCAAAGACCTTAAGTCCCAATTTGGACCAAGTGTATAAATAACGTCTCAAAATGCTCCTCCCCTGCTCTTCATCGGCTTACAAGGCCAGCATTCGGTCTAGTGCCTCTTTAGCTTTAACTCGTATTTCTTCTTCCACCGTGATACGGGGCGAGAGGGCAATAAGCGAATCTCTTACTTTCTCTAAGGTTGTCGATTTCATATTCGGACAAACTAAGCGCTCTGAAGCAAGATAAAATTCCTTATCTGGGCAAACCTGATGGAGGCGATGCAATATGCCAGACTCTGTTCCCACGATAAATTCTTTATTCTCTGAATTCTGAGCGTACTTGATTAAGCCCGCTGTAGAGCCGACATAATCAGCTTCTTGGCAAATATCTTCCCGGCATTCCGGATGGACGATGACTTTGGCCAGCGGATGCTCTTTTCTAGCCTTAAAAATGTCTTCCTTCGACAAGCGATCATGAGTTTTACAGTAGCCAGGCCAAAACTGGACGGGGCGCTCAAGAATATTGGCAGCGTAACGACCAAGATTTTCGTCTGGAATAAAAAGGATATCTTTTCCTTGTAAAGACTGTAATACTTTTACTGCATTAGCGGAAGTACAGCAGATATCGCTCTCCGCTTTAACTTCTGCAGAGGTATTGACGTAACAGACCACCTGAACTCCGGGAACCCTTTTTTTATAGGCCCGTAAGCCTTCAGCATCCACCATGTCCGCCATAGGGCAACCCGCTTTCAGCTCGGGTAAGATTACCACCTTATCGGGTGATAGGATAGCGGCGCTTTCAGCCATGAAATGAACACCACAAAACACTATGACTTCGGCGTCCGTTTTGGCAGCCTGTTGACTCAGTTGCAGGGAATCTCCAACAAAATCGGCAATATCCTGAACCTCAGGCCTTTGATAATAGTGGGCCAAGATAATTGCTTTACGTTCTTTCTTAAGCACTTCAATCTCCCCGGCTAAAGTCCGAAACAATTCTGCGCTGATTGTATGACTCATAGGTTCCCACCTCTCTCAAAGTGACTAAATCTTTCCTAAATACTAGTCAGTTCGCCTGGTCTTGTCAAGATTTTTGTCCATGGACTTCTTCCGTAACAATCTTCGTTTGGTGATTTTGATCATCCACAAAGATAACTTTCGGGTTATATTGATGGGCTGCTTCATCGGTTAGCAGAGCATAAGAAATAATAATGACTTGGTCCCCAACTTGTACCTGACGAGCTGCTGATCCATTCAGACAAATCGTTCCAGAGTTTTTTTCTCCAGGAATGACGTATGTTTCAAACCTTGCTCCATTATTATTATTTACGATCTGGACTTTCTCATTCGGCAAAATATCTGCCGTTTCCAGCAAGGAAGTGTCAATCGTAACACTGCCTACATATTGAAGATTAGCTTCTGTCACGGTCGCTTTGTGAATTTTAGATTTCATCATCGTTCTCAACAAGAGACTCAACCTCCAGCACTTTATTATCGATCAACCGGGTTGATCCGAAGCGAACTGCTAGGGCCACAAGTACCGGACGCTCTATATTGATTACTTCAGATAAGTCTTGCGCGTCCCTGATTTCGACGTAGTCAATCATCCCTTGACTCCCACGGCTGATTTTTTCTCTCAAATGAGTTTCAAGCAGCCGCGCTGATCGTTCTCCTGCTCGTAAAATTTTTTCTGCTTCATCAAGGCTCTGGGATAGTATTAAAGCCTCTTGGCGTTGTTCCGCAGTTAAAAAAACATTACGCGAGCTTAAGGCCAAGCCATCTTGTTCCCGGACAATTGGGACCGGACAAACCTCAATTGGCAGATTCAGGTCTCTTACCATCCGCTGGATGATTAGATATTGCTGATAATCCTTTTGTCCGAAAAAAGCCGAATCAGGTTGGACAATATGAAACAATTTACTCACAACCGTCGCGACCCCGCGAAAATGTCCCGGACGTTTTGCTCCACAGAGCACCCTATCCAACTGGCAAACCTCAACATAGGTGACCATCGGCCAAGGATACATTTCCTCTGAAGTTGGATGAAAAAGTACATCAACCCCTGCAACTTCTGCCAAATGGGCATCCCGCTCCAAATCTCTTGGATAACTGGAATAATCTTCATGGGGACCAAATTGTAAAGGATTGACGAAAATACTCAACACGGTGAAGGCTCCAGTTTGTTTGGCCCGCTCAACTAGGGCCAAATGTCCTTGATGCAAATAACCCATGGTGGGTATAAGGGCAATTTTTCGTCCCCTGCTTCTTTCTATTGCGAGGATTTCACGCAACTCAGAAATATGTGAAGTTCTCTTCAAGTCTATCTCTACCCTTCCTAAATCGATGCTCGAGGTCCAAGGCTCGACCTTCGACCCTAATATCCATAGTTCAATATCTTTATATCGATATCGTGTATTTATCCTCTTGATAAGTTCAACTAACTTCACTTTAGCATAGAGCTCTTTCTTAATAAAGCTCCCTTCACTCATAGTTTTGTGCTAGACACAAATTACTGTGATCTATTTCCCTGACCATTAACCTAAAATCCCGCATTTTTTACACCTACAAGGAAAAACACTGTAAATACGCCTTGGGGAATTCTGAACGGGGAACCACAGATTACACATAAAAAGAACGATAAGAGAAACCACAGATTAACACAGATTTCACAGATTAAGAAGGATTAAGTAT
>OMOF01000134.1 GCA_900290375.1 Candidatus Desulfosporosinus infrequens | reverse complement strand
TGTATAAATGGCTCAACAGAAGGAGCCAAAGGCGGAGCTTCGAATGGCAGGAGTTCAAAAGAGTCCTGAAACGTTACAGAGTCCCCCTGTATACTGGATTTACTACCCTTGAAAAATATGGTAATATTAGCGCGGGATAGGAGGTGTCTTTGTGAGTGCATCTGATATGCCTCTCATTGTCTCGGATGAAGAAGCTGAAGAATGTATAACAATCGCTGATAAAATGAATAAATTGGTTACTAGTAATATTTAAACTATGAAATTGATGACTGCACGGCGTAAGCCGAGTTTTCGTGTTTATTTAAGAGAGGAAGCGAAGGTCAGTGGCAAATAGCATGACAGGATTCGGGCGGGGAGAGGCAAGTGAAAATGGTTATCAGTTTTCTGTAGAACTTAAATCCGTCAATCATCGATTCTTAGAAATTATTGTCCGGTTACCGCGTAACTTTGCTAGTTTTGAGGAACGAATACGTAAAACGTTACAAGAACGGTTTCAGCGCGGCCGAATCGAAGTGTATGTTAATGTGGTGGAAACTGAAGGAAGAAAGAGATTGGTGAAGGTTGACAAAGATTTGGCACTGTCGTATGATAAGACATTGAAGGATCTCGCCTTAGCTCTACATACAGCGCATGAGACAGATATTTACCGTCTAGTGACTTTGCCAGATGTTCTTTCGGTTGTGGAGCCTGAAATCGATCTTGATACTTTGTGGAGAGCGTGTGCTGAGTCATTATTGAAAGCTGCCGATGGTTTTGGGCAAATGCGTTGTTCTGAAGGAGAAAAGTTAACGATCGATTTATTACAACGGCTCGATCTCATTGCTGAGTATTTGCAAACGATTACCGAGCGCGCTCCCTCTGTCGTGACAGACTATCATGAACGCCTGCAGGAACGTATTCAGATACTCTTGGGTGAGGTTGAATTAGATGCAACTCGATTATCGAATGAAGTGGTTTATTTTGCGGACCGCGCGTCAATCACGGAAGAGTTGGTTCGCTTTGACAGCCATCTGACTCAAAGTCGGGAGGCCTTGCGTAGTCCCGAGCTGGTGGGGCGCAAACTAGATTTCTTAGTTCAGGAAATGAACCGAGAAATCAATACCATCGGATCTAAAGCTAATGATTTAAGGATTGGGCAACAGGTGGTTAATGTTAAAAGTGAACTAGAAAAGATACGCGAGCAAATTCAAAATTTAGAGTAATTGGAGGACTCAGCTTGGACATTAAGCTCATTAACATTGGGTTTGGCAATATTGTATCTGCTAATCGAATTATTTCGATTGTGAGTCCGGAATCCGCCCCAATCAAACGTATTATTCAAGAAGCGCGGGATGCTGGCATGCTCATTGATGCCACTTATGGAAGGCGTACACGTGCTGTGATTATCTGTGACAGCCATCATGTAATTCTGTCTGCAGTTCAGCCTGAAACAGTGGCTCATCGTCTTTCAACAAAAGAGTCAAGTACCACCCACGTAGAAGACCCGGCAGATTAGGGGTGTAGCGTGGAAAAAAATCATGGCTTACTAATTGTACTTTCAGGTCCTTCTGGTGCCGGCAAAGGGACGCTCTGTCAAGAACTACTTCGCCAAGTACCTAACTTAAAATATTCTGTGTCGATGACGACGCGGTCACCCCGCCCCGGGGAAGTGGAAGGGGTTCATTATTATTTCCGTTCGCAGAAGGAATTTGAAGTCATGATTGCAGAGGATGAATTGCTGGAATCGGCTCAATTCTGTGATCATTATTACGGAACACCAAGATTTGCTGTCGAACAGGCACTACAGCTAGGACAGGATGTTATTTTAGAAATCGAAATTCAGGGAGCGCTACAAATTAAAAAACGTTTTCCCCAAGGTATTTTTACCTTTATTGTTCCGCCTTCGCTGGATATTCTCTCCGAACGTATTCACAAACGGGGAACGGAGACTGAAGAGGTTATTCAGAAACGGTTAGCCACTGCAATTCAGGAACTTGGTTATGTGAGTGAGTATGATTATGTAGTCATCAACGATGAAGTTTCTGAGGCTGTTAATAAACTAAAGAGTATCCTCGTAGCAGAAAAATGTCGGGTTAAACGAAAACCGTTTGTTTTTAAAGGGGGAGTGTAAATGAAACAACCTTCACTTGATCTTTTGATGCGTAAGGTCGATAGCAAGTATACGTTAGTCGTAGTGGTTGCTAAGCGGGCACGTGCAATCATGGAAGAAGGAAAGCATGAAGATCTAGCAAAGGGCATAAAGCCAGTCAGCATTTCACTCGAAGAGATTTCTCACTCCCAATGCACTTATGAATGTACTCCGGAAGAGAACGAATAATGTTTGCAGGGAAAAAAATACTCGTCGGTGTAACTGGTGGAATTGCGGCATACAAAGCAGCGGAAATGATCAGCCGTTTGCGAAAGCAGCACGCTGAAGTCCACGTCGCGATGACGAAGGCCGCCACAGAATTTATTGCCCCACTGACGTTGCAAAGTCTTGCAGCAAATCCAGTGCATGTGGAGTTGTTTGAGGAGCCTAAACTGTGGAATGTCGAGCATATCTCCTTGGCAGAGTACATTGATGCCGTCGTCGTTGCACCGGCCACGGCCAATATATTAACCAAGATGGCGATAGGATTAGCGGATGATTTTCTTTCGACTGTTCTATTGGCAACCCGTGTTCCGATTTTTGTGGCACCAGCCATGAACCATGCCATGTATCATCATCCGGCGACTCAAGCTAATCTGGCGATCCTCAAGGAGCGAGGGATTTATGTCCTTGGACCTAACACAGGCTTTCAAGCGTGTGGAACTGATGGGGACGGACGGATGAGTGAACCAGTGGAGATTGTGGAAGCCTTAGCTCGGTTTTTCGTCAGTCGGGATTGGTTAAAGGGTAAGAGGGTTCTGGTGACTGCGGGAGGAACCCAAGAACCGCTCGATCCCGTTCGTTATCTCGGTAACCGAAGCTCAGGCCGTATGGGGTATGCCATTGCTCAAGCGTTACAGGAAACAGGTGCAGAGACCATCCTTTTGAGTGCGCCAACAGATTTGCCAACCCCTTCTGGAGTGACACGAATATCTGTGCAGACGGCTCTTGAAATGTATGATGCAGTTTTGGCGCGTTTTCTTGAGGTAGACGTTGTCGTTATGGCGGCTGCGGTTGCGGATTACCGTCCGGCGGTTCAGGCAGAGCAAAAGATAAAAAAGGATGGGACAAACTGTACGCTGGAGTTGGTTCCGAACCCTGATATTTTAGCTGAGCTAGGGCGTAGGAAAACTACGCAGATACTGATCGGGTTTGCAGCTGAAACAGAGAATCTTTTGGCTAACGCTCAGAGTAAAATGCAGAGGAAAAACGTCAATCTCATAGTGGCTAATGACGTTACGAAGCCAGGGGCTGGCTTCGGTTGCACTACCAACATTGTCAGTTTTCTCTTCCCAGACGGAAGAAAAATTGATTTTCCTCAGTTGAGTAAACTTGAGGTTGGACGACTTCTCGTTCGTGAACTCACCAGTCTCCTCGAGGTAGAAATAAAGGAGTGAAATAATTGGTTAGAAAGTTATTTACATCTGAGTCTGTGACGGAAGGTCATCCAGATAAAATCTGTGACCAAATTTCAGACGCCATTTTGGATGCGATTTATGCGTTAGATCCTAACGCCCGAGTGGCTTGTGAAACGACCGTAACGACAGGATTGGTCCTGGTCAGTGGCGAAATTACGACCACCTGTTATGTGGATATTCCTCATGTAGTGAGGGAAACGATTCGGCAAGTTGGTTATACTCGGGCCAAATATGGTTTTGATGCTGATACCTGTGCAGTTTTAACCTCGATCGGGGAACAATCGGCCGATATCGCGTTGGGTGTCAATCGGTCTTTAGAAGCGAAATCTGGCGAAATGACCGATAGCGATATCGAGGCCATTGGAGCTGGAGATCAAGGTATGATGTTTGGCTATGCGACGAATGAAAGTGAAAGTTACATGCCGACTCCCATTGACTTAGCACACCGTTTAGCACGTAAACTCAGTGAAATGCGGAAATCTGATTTCTTAAGTTACTTGCGCCCGGATGGAAAAACACAGGTTACTGTGGAATATGAGGATAACAAACCGGTTCGGGTTGATACGGTTGTGATCTCTACTCAGCATCACCCGGATGTAACCCAAGACCAAATTCGTCGCGATTTGCTGCAATATGTTGTGTACCCGACCATTCCCAGAGAGTTGTTAGATGAGGATACAAAGTATTTTATTAACCCTACGGGACGTTTTGTGATCGGTGGACCCCAAGGGGATTGTGGTCTGACAGGACGTAAAATCATAGTGGATACTTATGGTGGGATGGCTCGCCATGGCGGTGGCGCTTTCTCAGGTAAGGACCCCACAAAGGTTGATCGTTCGGCAGCCTATGCGGCTCGTTATGTGGCTAAAAATGTAGTTGCTGCAGGGTTAGCAGACCGTTGTGAAATTCAAATTGCATACGCCATTGGTGTGGCCCGTCCAGTATCCGTTTCTATTGAGACGTTTGGCACAGGAAAGATTGCTGATGATAAAATTGTTGACTTTATACTGCAGACATTTGACCTGCGGCCAGCTGGTATCATCAAGGCCTTGGATCTTCGACACCCTATCTATCGTCAAACAGCAGCATATGGGCATTTTGGCAGAACTGACCTCGACCTTCCCTGGGAAAGAACGGACAAAGTTGAAGTTTTGCGCAAGCTGGCAGGATTGTAGATCTAGAGATGGTCTGAAAATAGTCTCAATCTAGGGTATGAATGTTCTAAAAGGCAGGCGAATTAGCAATAATTTACCTGCCTTATTTTTTTCGTATTTACAGTGTTTTTCCTTGTAGGTATAAAAAAATGCGGGATTTTAGGTTTTAAAGTATCATCATAAGGATGGAATTTGGTATTCCGGCTAAGGTAGTCAAATTAGTGGTATGATAACCAAAACTGTAGTATATTAGATCATATAATTGCGCTTTATATGTAAGGCGTGGGAGTAATATAGACAAATTTATGGCAAAAGTAGGGGATGGGGTAATGGACATAGAACAACAATTGTTGAAGGGTCTTCGTAAAACGGTAGAGAGGGTATTGCATATTCCATACTATCAAGAAAGTTTTGGAGCGGTCGGAATCAACCGAGCTGAGGAAGTTCAGTCTCTGCGGGATTTTCAACGACTTCCTTTAACGACTAAAGAAGATTTGCGCAAAAATTATCCGTTTGGGCTTTTTGCCGAACCTATGGAAAATATTGTCCGTCTTCATGCCTCTTCAGGAACAACTGGTAAGCCGACGGTTGTGGGGTATACTCGCAAAGACATAGAGCTTTGGGCAAAGATCGTGGCCAGTGAACTAGCAAGAGCAGGTGTAACCAAGCAAGACGTTGTTCAAATTGCCTACGGCTATGGCTTGTTTACTGGGGGGATGGGACTACACTATGGCTGTGAGGAACTGGGCGCTGTAGTCGTTCCGATATCGGGTGGAAATACAGCCCGTCAACTCATGCTG
>OMOF01000909.1 GCA_900290375.1 Candidatus Desulfosporosinus infrequens | reverse complement strand
GAGAGTCCCCTTTCCAAGATTAGTTGGAATTGAATACCGGATAGGGGTATGACTATAAAAACGGGGGGTATACAAATTATGCGTAACAGACAAAAGCAAAGAGAAAACCGTAAAATACGCCGTGAGGAAAGCTTGGACATGAGAAATGACGCGGGTTATTTTGATTTGACCGCATTTTGCGCAGTCGCGAGGATAAGAGAGATGAACAAACAGCGCGACAAACCAATCAATGTGAGGCCCTCGAAATGATATTTTTCGACGCAGAAGTGTTTCGCTTCGATTGGTTATTTGTTTTCATGGATACCGACCTTCAAGAGACGATTGTGATTGTCAATAACCCAGATCAGATCAAACAATTCTATGATCAGAATATAACAAATATCTGGGTCGGATTCAATAGTCGACATTATGACCAGTACATCTTTAAAGCAATTCTTTGTGATTTTGACCCTTATGAAGTGTCCCAGTGGATCATAGCCCATAAACAAGGCGGCTGGGGGTTTAGTGGATTGTTTCGGAAGATACCCTTTTACACCTTTGATGTGATGACCGATCGCTATCACGGATTAAAGCAGCTGGAAGGATTCATGGGGCACGACATCCGGGAAACCGAGGTGCCGTTTGATATTGACAGGGAACTGACAACGGAGGAACTGAAGAGCGTCATTCAATACTGTACACATGACGTTGAGCAGACCATGGAGGTTTTCCTTAATCGTGTTGAAGAGTTTGAGAGTCACATGTCACTTATTAAAGCATTTTCGCTGCCGCTAGGGTTTATCAGCAAAACTAAAGCACAACTGACTGCCTCCGTTTTAGAGGCACGGAAGGTTGAGCGCAACGATGAGTATGAAATTATTTTGCCGGATACACTCAGGATTCGAAAGTACCGTCATATTGTCGATTGGTACATGCAACCGGAGAACCTCGACTATGAGAAAAAGTTAGAGGTGGAGATTGCCGGGGTGCCGCATGTGTTTGGCTGGGGTGGGTTACACGGGGCCATCCCACACTATCAAGGGCAAGGAATTTTGTTAAATGTCGATGTAGCGTCCTATTATCCTGCCATCATGATCGAGTACAGTTTTCTCTCTCGGAATGTCCCGGACTTCACAAAATACCGCCAAATT
>OMOF01000280.1 GCA_900290375.1 Candidatus Desulfosporosinus infrequens | reverse complement strand
AATTAGGCGTAGATTCCCCCTCCCCAATTAAGTGGCATTTTGAAAGTCTTATGTAGTTTCTACTTTTTCTGGTGATGCTCTACTGAGATGACCAATGCCACAACGAGGACAGATTGTAAAGTCTTTANNAAGTATGGACATCTTTTCTTTTGGTACATCCCTTGAATTGGTGTTCGTTAGTTGTTTGCAACGTTTAAGTTTTGTAGCTTTGTTTCTCGAACTTAACAGGCCATAATGTCTTATTTTGGTAAATCGATTTGGTAACACATGAATAAGAAATCGTCGGCTAAATTCATCGGCTGTTAAAACCATATTTTTTTGTTTGCTGTTATCTTTGTAGTCACGCCATTTGAATGTAACAAGATCATCCTCGATTTTTAATATACGATCGTTAGAAAGAGCAACGCGATGCGTATAACGTCCGAGATATTCAACAACGCAACCAGCGTTTTTGAAGGGTGGCTTACAATAGACGATCCATTCTTTTTGATAAAGCGATGATAATAAGTCATTGAACTTACAATTATCTTGCAGATGTGAAATTGAACCATGAAATTTAAGATCAGCCTGTTTAAGATAATATAAAAACTTGCCTCTAAATTTTCTTGATAGCACTTTTACTGGTATAAAAAACTTTTTTCTTGAGTTTACCCACTGACCACATGAGTTAAGTCCACCTCCTGGTAAAATACAATGAATATGAGGATGGTGCAGTAAATTTTGACTCCAAGTATGGAGGATTTCTGTAAAGCCTATTTGAGCTCCTAAATATTTTTTGTCTGCAGAAAGCTCTGATAAGGTTTCGGCAGCAGCCCTAAATAATATCGTGTAAACAACCTTTTGATTTTGATAAGCAACAGGATTTAAAGTATCAGGAATAGTAAAAACAACATGAAAATAGCCAACATTTAGTAAGTCGTCTTTCCTTGATTCAATCCAACGTTCCTTATTTAAAGTTTGGCACTTAGGACAATGGCGGTTACGGCAGGAATTGTAAGAAATACGTTCAAACCCGCATTCGTCACACTCATCAATATGACCGCCTAAAGCT
This sequence comes from Candidatus Desulfosporosinus infrequens, assembly GCA_900290375.1. Lineage (GTDB taxonomy): Bacteria > Bacillota > Desulfitobacteriia > Desulfitobacteriales > Desulfitobacteriaceae > Desulfosporosinus > Desulfosporosinus infrequens. Next base: position 1,099 of record OMOF01000280.1, on the reverse strand, counting down.
GAGGTTCTACAATTTTCAATAGCGCGCATAGCTTTTAACTGATTTGGTAATAGGTTGTGATTGAGCCTATACGTTTTTCCATGTAGGGCAAAAACATCTTGTAATTCAGTCATTTGAAGAACCATTTGATCGACAAAAAGCTGGCAGGTTGTCAAGAGGGCTTTTAATGTCTGATGTCAGATTCGCAAGGTGTAGATAAATTGTCGTTGACTTGATACTGGCATGACCGAGCAATTCCTTAATCTGTAATAAGGTGACTCCATCTTCAAGTAAGTGTGTAGCAAATGCATGCCGAAGCGTATGGATTGAAACGTTTTTTGTGATAGATGCTCTTTTCACGGCCTTGTTGAAAGCATTCTCTATGCCATCTGAAGTAATGTGTGACACCTTGTACGTTCCAAGAAAAAGCCAACCTTCGGGATGTTTCGGAAGATACATCTTCCAGTATTCTCGTAAAACATTAAGACAAGCTTCTGAGAGTAGAGTATAGCGATCTTTGCCACCTTTACCGCAGTCGACAAACAAACGCATAGTTTTAGAATCAATGTGTTGTATCTTGAGCGCAGCCGCTTCACTCACACGTAGACCCGAGCTATAGACTACCATCAGCATAGCTTTGTGCTTTAGGTTTTGGCAACTCTCAATAATTGCAGAAACTTCTTCTCTTGTTAAAATCTCATTAAGAGTTCTATTAAATGTTACAGCAAAGAGAAACCGTATGGCTGCGCTGTAAGTATTCACAGTTCCAGGCGAGGATTTTTTCTCTTTAATCAAATACCATAAGAAATTGCGGATGTCATGTTCGTTTAGTTGTTCTGTCGGACGGTTGCAGTAATCAAGGAAAATTCGGGCATGTGATGTATAGCTCTCTAGTGTGTTTTGTGACAGACCCCGTAGCAGGATGTCTTCTCTCATTCGTAATAAAATTTGTTCCTTGTTTTTCATGGTGCATTCTCCTTTAAATTTATTAGCAGTTAATCTGCCTATAAATTTAAAATGCCCAATATATAACAAGGAGCCATCATCGGCATTTGCACTAAACTGGAGTGTATTCACAAACTTCAACGGGGCTTAACCACCGCGAAGCGGTTTAGTCCAA
>OMOF01000129.1 GCA_900290375.1 Candidatus Desulfosporosinus infrequens | reverse complement strand
GATTTAAACAATAGGAACCAAGCTCCCACTGGACCGTAAGCGTCTTTAAAACGAATCGGCACAAAGCGTACTTCTTGACAGGTCATCTCTGCTCCAGCTTTCATTGTGAAATAAGCTGAAGATCCTGTGGAGAACGGAGGATACCAAGAACGTCCGCAACCTTCTCCTGTAGATTTAGGTTTGAAGACTCCGACCGTACCACCTAGAGCACACATAACTGCCTTCGCTTTGAAGACATAAATTTTGTTTTCACGAACACTGAAACCTACAGCTCCGACGCATTTCCCATCAACAATCAAAGGCTCAGTAATGAAAACTCTTTCATAGATGTTTTCTTCGCCTAAAGCATTTTTTGCTGCTTCTGCCACGATGACTTTATACGATTCTCCGCTGATCATCAGTTGCCAACGACCCTCGTGTACATAACCGCCGTTTTCATCTTTCCAAAGTGGAAGACCCCATTGCTCAAACAGATGAACGGAGCTATCTACGTGCCGTGCGATGTTCGCGACTAAGTCGTCACGGGCTACCCCCATGAGATCGTATTTTACATACTTGATATAATCTTCTACTGTGTTTTTACCTTCTGCTAACCCAACATAGAGATTGATCGCTGACAAGCCCATTCCGACAGCTCCAGAGCGTGGCATGGATGCCTTGTCTACTAAGGTTACCTTTACTCCATGTTTTTTGCCCCAGTAAGCTGCTTCTACAGCTGCTCCACAGGATCCCATTCCTCCTCCAATGATGAGAAGATCGGTTGTTATTTCTACAGTTTCAAAATCCATCGGCATTTATATTAACCTCCCTATTCATTTCTCATTTTCGAATTATTTCTTGAACGTCCAGATTGGCATTTTCATTGAAGCGGGTTCTGTGAACAATTCGATGCTGTTGATGTCTGTCGTCACAGGAAAGTCTCCGCCTGGAATAGCTGATCCTTCTTCAGTCGTACGAATCGGGAACTTAAAGCGTTTGGTCATGCCATTACGGAATTTTACTGTCCACATAATGCTGTCTGATCCGCGCAGCGGAGTTACCGAGGCACCTAGTGGTACGAAGTCTGCGTACCCTCTTAGATCCATCGCTTGTTGTGGGCAAGCCTTTACGCAGCACAGGCACTCCCAGCAAGCCCAAGGATCAAGGTTGGTTGCCTTCATTTTTTCTTTGTCTAACATCATCAGGTCATTTGGGCATGCATACATGCAAGCTGTCTTGTCTTGCCCTTTACATCCGTCACACTTTTCTGCAATTACAAAACTTGGCATA
>OMOF01000116.1:3622-4159 GCA_900290375.1 Candidatus Desulfosporosinus infrequens | reverse complement strand
TGGTACATTCTATCCTACCCTTGCAGCGGGAAACTTTACGTATACGAGCAGTACGGTTAGCCTCAAAGTATCATCGAATCAGAGTTACTATCAAATTGCTGTTAGCGCACCGACTAATACGACGGTAGGCTCACAAACGAATGTAACGTATACAATAACAGATCAATCAGGCAATCCAATGTCCAATATAACTCCAACAGTCACGAGTGACGATGCTGGTTTTATTGTCTCCTCAATGACTGCCAGCAATTCCAGTGGACAGGGAACATTTGATATTACGTTTGATACTATCGGCGAACAGGTAATTAATCTAAGCTATCAAGGAGTCCAGGCAAGTGCTTCGGTAGACGTGAATGATGTAAATTTACAGGGCGGTACGGGAGTTATCCCGAATGGCTATACTCTACAGGTAGCCAGTTTATCCTTAGCTCCCAGCGTTGTATCACTAAATCACAGCGCCTATTTCACAGGTATCTTGCAATTGAAAAATACAAGTACTAATGTACTGAGTCCGGTAACCAATGCAGTTGTCACTGC
>OMOF01000116.1:0-3612 GCA_900290375.1 Candidatus Desulfosporosinus infrequens | reverse complement strand
TAACGGAAGCTTTGTCATACCGATCGATCCATCCATTACTGGAACCTTTGGAATTACATTGAGTGTCGGAGCAAACAATTTTACAACGGGTCTTAGTTTGCAAGCAGTCAATGTACAAGCCTATACGTTATCAATGAGCGCACCGGCCAGTGTTACGGTAGGCACGACAAACAATGTGACAGCAACGTTGCTTGATGCCACAGGAACCCCCGTCGTGGGACAAACGTTAACTATTACCAGTCCCACGGAACTTTCAGCTACTATTACCATGCCAACGCCAACCGATACAGACGGAAAAACAACGGTGAGTGTCACATGGAGTCAAACGGGTCACCAAATAGTTACGGCAACCTATCAAAACGTGCAATCTAGTGCAGTGGTTAATGTGATTCCTATTGATCCGCAAAATCCTCCGTTGGGGGTAACGATCAGTTACAGTTTCATACAAAATAATCTTAGTCCCATGGTCATTTCTACTGGACAAAAGACTATACTCACCGGCAAATTGGTTGATAATTTCAGCAACCCGGTTCCTAACGCTCTCGTAGCAGCGAGTACGACGGGTAATTGGGGGACAACTCCCATCACAACGACACTTTCAGATGGTACGTTCTCAATGAGTATTACCCCGACCCAAACAGGTAGTTTCCCAATATCCTTAGCTACAGGTACCATGACGCCTGTTTCAACGGGATTAACGTTAACTGTATCGCCTACACAGGGGTATACCATGCAATTTGTAACAGCAACTAACCCTGCTACAGTAGGCGTAAACACAAGTTATAAAATTAAATTGTTAGACCAATCCGGAAATGCTGTAGTTGGTGTACAACCTGTATTTAGTAGTCCAACAGATATTACAGCAACCAGTGTGACGGGACCGGCAACAGACGGTAGCGGGTATTCTACCATATCAACGTTTATCTTTGATAAATCAGGTATACAGACAATGTTGGCCACATGGCCAGCTCAATCAAATGTGTCATGTGCAGCAGCTGTTACGGTAAATGCTGGAGCACCTATGAAGTTTGTAAATTGTTCGATAGCTCCATCACAAGTACAGGTAGGCTCTACAGCAATAATTACTGGAACTGTTGAGGACAATTGGAGTAATTTGGTTACGTCTGGTACAGTAACAGCAGCAGTTACAAGTGGTACTGCAGAAACGACTGCTAATGGTACAATTCAATCGAATGGATCCTTTACGGCGACGGTTAGTGCTATTACTGCTGGAACGGTCAATACATTTACGCTTACCGACGGCAGTGCGACGGCCACTGTAGGACCATTGACAGTAGTTCCAAAAGCGGCGACCTTAACACTAACGCCGCAAAACGGCACCTCGATTGCCGATCTAAACAGTGGATTCCCGATTGTGGCGAATATAAAAGACGGGTCAGGCAATCCAATTCAAAATGTTTCAGTAACTTTTGTGGTGTCTCCAAATGCGTTGGCGGGTTTTAGTGCCAATCCTGCTACAACGGATGTAAATGGAAATGCGTCTCCGTCTATAACTTTTAGTCAAACTGGAGACCAAACAGTTACGGCTAACTGTACAGTTAACGGCCAAGCACTAAGCGCGAATATGTACGTCTATGTTTCAACACCGGTATTAGCTAATATTGCATGGACTAGCGTAACGCCCACGACGGTCACGGCCGGTAATACTGTTTCAATCTCTGGACAGGCGTTGGATCAATTCGGGCATGGAATGCCCGATGGAACGGGTGTAACCCTTTCTATGCCCGGATCTAATGCTACAAATACGACCGTGTACACGTACCATTCCGGGAGCAATTATGGGCTATTTTCCGGATTGTTGGTGCCAACAAAGGCGGGGACGTGGACGTTGTTAGGAAACCTTGGCATTAGCTACGGATCATCCATCCAGGTGAACTCAGGCCAGCCTATAGGTGGGACAATTGGTTATGCTACAGCACCGTTTTACCAATTTGACTCTGTGACTGTAACTACCCATATAGTAGACACGTATGGAAATTCGGTTCCGAATTCCTCGGTAGTTCTTAGTTGTTCTGGAAGTGGGATTCCTACAATTACACAACCATCTTTAACCGATGTTAATGGTAATACTACTATTGTTGAAGGCCCGTTTAACACAACCGGTAACTTTAAATTTGATGCATCGGTTTCAGGGACAATTATTAATGGAGCATGGTTTTCCGTCTTACCACCAGTCCCTTCAAATTTAACACTGAATGCTTCTTCATACATTTGCGATAAATTCATTTATGCTGCCCCTGCTTTCTTAGATAACATTGGTTTAAAAGACCCTATTTCAAGTAATCCAGCGTATATAACTGCTCATGTAACAGATTCAAGAGGCTATCCCGTCCAGAATGTCCAAGTAACATTTTCCGTTCCAAGTGTGACTGTCAAAACAAGTTTACCGGAACTATGGCTAGATTATACTCTTGGATCATTTGATGCTTATGCTATTCCAGGTAGTGCTTCGACGCTTTTATGGTCAGCTCAGTATTACTATAATTTTAGCAACAATTCCTATGCAATTTCAGGTTCACCAACAACGAATCAGTTTACTGTTACTACCGATACAAATGGCAATGCCTATTTATACTTTACAGTATTTGCCGAGGCTGTTTTCTATTCGAGTAGCTCTTATAACCCAAGCAACACTGTAGCTCAGGAAAGTATAATTAATGCAACTTTTAATGGAAATATTACTTCCACTAGCTATACGTTCATTACAGTCTACTAAATCTACTGCACTTACTGAGGTGATTTTACCGTTCGTTCTAGGGGTGAAATCTCAACTATTAAACGACCGTGTTGACACGGTCGTTTAATAAGGATGGAAAAAGGGGTTAGGAAAGCCCGTAAATGAGCTAATCCTAACCCAATAAATATTTGGATATTCTTTATTTCCATGCATTAGGTAAAAACCACGGACTTCAGTCCGTAAAGCTTCTAGCTCACCGTTCTTCGGGAGCCATGGCGTTCCCAGACTTTAGTCTGCTTTAGCCGAAACCAGAGACTTCTAGTCTCAACCGTAAACCCCTGTACTTCAGCGCAAATAAATTTAGTTAAGGCAGTGGTACTGTCCATCCTGATTGAAGAACTTGAACTGGAATGTTTGAATCATTTGTAGTTCCAGTACCTAGTTGTGCAATATTGTTTTTCCCCCAAGACCATATTTGACCACTAGAATTAAGAGCATAACCTGCTAAATAACCACCAGCAATAGAAACAATTCCCGAAATGTTAGATACTTGTACTGGTGTAAGTGCTGTGGTATATGTTCCATTTCCTAACTGACCGGAAGTATTATCTCCCCAAGCCCAAACCTTACCTGAACTATCAAGAGCGTAAAAGCTTGTACCTCCCGCTATTGCTATAATATTAGATATATTGGATACCTGAACTGGTGTTAGTTGGCTAGCTGTAGTTGTACCATTACCAAGTTGTCCTTGTTGCCCATATCCCCAAGACCATACATGCCCACTTGAGTCAAGGGCATAACCAGTATCAGAAATTCCAGCAATTGCTACTATGTTGGTGATATTAGAAACTTTTGTAGCATTCCTGTAATCAATTAAAACGCTCGTTGAAAAAAGGAGCACCTCCATGTACTAT
>OMOF01000242.1 GCA_900290375.1 Candidatus Desulfosporosinus infrequens | reverse complement strand
ACCCTCCAGCATCACCCGTTGTGTGTAAAGCTGGTTAAAAACTGTTCGCAGGACTTCCTCCGTTACCTCGCAGCACCGCTCCAAGGTATGCTCGCCGTCCATGAGCACTTCCGGCTCGATGACGGGGACCAGTCCGGCTTCCTGGCACAACGCGGCATAACGAGCTAACGCCTGCGCATTAGCCTCGATGCAACCCCGGCTGGGAATGCCATCGCCCACGGCAATCACCGCGCGCCACTTGGCAAAACGGGCGCCCATTTGAGAGTATTCAGTCAGGCGGTCGCGCAATCCGTCCAGACCTTCGGTTATTTTCTCTCTGGGATGACCTGCCATGTCCTTTGCACCGGTATCAACTTTGATGCCGGGAATGATTCCCGCATCGCTGATGACTTTAACAAAGGGAGTGCCATTTTTCTTGGACTGTCGAATGGTCTCATCATAAAGGATGACGCCACTGATAAACTCACCCAACCCAGGAGTAGTCACAAGCAATTCCCGGTAGGAACGACGGTTTTCTTCAGTTTGAGGAATCCCCACTTTTTCAAAACGTTTGTTACAGGTGGGGGTACTCTCATCCATGGCCAGAAGACCTTTATCCTCAGCGACCATCGCCCTGGCAGTAGCTATAAGCTCTTGTGAACTCATCACTGATACCTCCAATTATTAATCGATCATACTCTGGCCGAGTTTCAGGAAAATAGACAAAGTATTTCTCCTATTAAGACTTTTCCTCTCTTTCCAATGCCGCCACTTTCGCAAGACGGCGACTGAACCGTTCGGCTCCCTTGAAATGGGCGCTCAGGAACATCTGGACCAAATCCCAGGCTAGAGCATATCCGGTGACCCGGCCGCCCAGACACATAACGTTCATGTCGTCGTCCTCCACTCCTTGATGCGCGGAGAAGGAATCTGTGATCAATGCTGCCCGCACGCCGGACACCTTGTTGGCCGCAACGCAAGCCCCTACCCCGCTGCCACATATAGCAAGACCCCGGGTGATGACTCCACCCCTCACCACTGCTCTGGCTAAGGGCACCACAAAATCTGGGTAGTCATCCCCTTTAACCAGTTCATGGGCGCCGAAGTCCGTTACCTCATAACCGGCGGTCTTGAGGGCAGCAGTCAGTTGCACTTTCAACACAAACCCACCATGGTCTGAAGCTATGCCAATGCGCATCATTTCTTCTCTACGCTCAGCATTTTCTCAATCGGCGTTCCGTCTGGACTCCATTTCCAGTTCCGGATTTCCGGCATGTCCTGACCGTGCTTGTCTATGTACTGCTTGTGCTCGACGAGCTTATCCTGCACCATCTGCTTCAGATAAGCCCCCTTGGAGCCCAAGTGCGAAAGCCGATCAACCACGTCTTGTACCAGATGGAATCGGTCTAGGTCGTTCTGTACCCTCATATCAAAGGCCGTCGTGATCGTACCCTCTTCCTTGTAGCCTCGGACGTGCAGGTTGCGGTTGGTCCGGTGGTAGGTCAGCCGGTGTACCAACCCGGGGTATCCATGAAAGCCAAAGATAATGGGCTTGTCTTTCGTGAAGAGCAAGTCGTAATCAATTTCGCTCAGCCCATGTGGATGCTCCGTGCTAGGCTGTAGTCTCATCAGATCGACGACATTGATCACTCGGAGTTTCAGTTCCGGTAGATATTTGCGCAGGATGGAAACGGCAGCCAGAATCTCCAGGGTAGGCGTGTCTCCGCAACAGGCCATTACCACGTCCGGCTCGGTGCCCTGATCGTTGCTGGCCCATTGCCAGATACCAATTCCTTCCGTGCAATGCACGACCGCCTCTTTCATGGTTAGCCATTGGGGCAGTGGGTGTTTACCCGCAACCACCACGTTCACATAGTGACGGCTGCGCAGACAGTGATCGAAAACCGACAACAGGCAGTTGGCATCGGGCGGAAGGTAAACGCGTACAATATCGGCTTTCTTGTTAATGACGTGGTCGAGAAAACCTGGGTCCTGGTGCGTGAAGCCGTTGTGATCCTGCTGCCAGACATGAGAGGTTAACAGGTAGTTCAAGGAGGAGATATTCCGCCGCCACGGCAATTGCGCTGTGACCTTTAGCCACTTGGCGTGTTGACTGAACATCGAATCGATGATGCGGATGAAGGCCTCATAGCTGTTGAACATTCCGTGCCGTCCGGTGAGTAGATATCCTTCAAGCCAACCCTCACACTGGTGCTCGCTGAGCATCGAGTCCAGCACGCGTCCAACGGGTGCCAGAAATTCGTCATTTTTTATTGTTCGGGCGTCCCACTGACGATTGGTGACCTCAAAGACCGCGCCTAGGAGGTTCGAGACCGTCTCATCGGGACCGAAGATTCGGAAGTTGCGCTGATCTTGATTCAGCTTGACCACGTCACGCAGAAATCTAGCCAATACGAGCGCGTCTTGTGCCTCAACAACACCAGGCGAAAGCACCTCTACCGCGTGAACGCGGAAATCCGGCATGCGTAGATCGCGCAGCAGAATTCCGCCGTTGGCGTGGGGATTGGCACCCATTCGCCGCTCGCCTTTAGGCGCGAGTTCGGCCAATTCCTGTATGAGACGTCCGCTCTTATCGAAGAGCTCCTCTGCCCTGTAGCTCTTCATCCAGCTTTCAAGCTGTTTGAGATGATCGGGATGCTCGGAATCCACTAGCAGAGGCACTTGGTGCGCTCGGAATGTGCCCTCGACTTGTAGACCATCGACAACTTTTGGTCCTGTCCAGCCCTTAGGGGACTTGAGTACGATCATTGGCCAGCGTGGCCTAGTGGTATCGTTCTTGTTCCGTGCATTGCTTTGAATTTGCCGGATCTCTTCGATGGTTTGGTCCAAAATGGTGGCCATGAGTTGGTGCATCTTTTCCGGCTCGTCGCCTTCCACAAAGTAGGGCGTCCAGCCGCAGCCTATGAGGAATTGTTCCAATTCCTCATGCTCGATGCGGGCCAAGACTGTCGGGTTATTGATCTTGTAACCATTGAGGTGCAGGATCGGCAGCACGGCTCCATCGTCAATCGGGTTGAGAAACTTATTGGAATGCCAAGCAGTCGCCAAGGGGCCAGTTTCCGCTTCACCATCGCCGACGACACAGGCGACGATCAGATCAGGATTGTCAAACGCGGCCCCGAAGGCATGGCTGAGTGAGTACCCCAGCTCGCCCCCTTCGTGAATCGACCCCGGAGTTGTCGGCGCAACATGGCTGGAAATCCCGCCGGGAAACGAGAACTGTGTAAACAGCTTTTTCAGCCCCGCTTCATCCTGGCTGATGTTCGGATAAATCTCACTGTAGGTACCTTCGAGGTAAGTATTGCTTACCAGTGCTTGGCCACCATGACCAGGGCCGGCTATGTAGAACATATCCATGTCATACTTCTTGATGACCCGGTTCAAATGGACATAGATGAAGTTCTGGCCCGGCGTCGTGCCCCAGTGTCCGACTACCAGCGGCTTCACATGAGACAGTTTCAGCGGCTGCTTCAGCAGCGGATTGTCGTAAAGATAAATCTGCCCAACCGATAGATAGTTTGCAGCGCGCCAGTAGGCATCCATCTTGAGGAGTAGTTCCTGGGAAAGAGTTTTTGTCGTCATGGTTCATTTCTCCTTTTTTCAGTCAAAGTCGAGAACGCGGTAGACTCAATCAGAACATTCGCCGCCGGCCTGTGGTCAGAGGCTGCGATATTCTGCACCCTCCAATCCAAACGAAACTAGTTTTGCACACGTGGACTTGTAATCCGTATGAAGAATGCTTCGAATCCCCAAACCTTTCGCAATCTGGACGAACATTGGGGTGTCTTCAATATAGACTACGTGCTGGGCTGGCACCTGGGCGATATCCAGTGCCAGCCGAAAGATGTCTGCGTCGGGCTTGCGGACGTGGACGAAGCAGGAGGAAATAAAAGAATCCACAAACCCGTCCAACTTAAACTCTCGAATCCGATACTCATTCAGTTCACGTCCTTCGTTGCTGACCACGACGATCTTCAATCTATACTTTGCCTTAAGTTTGCAGACCAGTTCGATCATCTCGGGGTAAGATTTTGATTGCGCGAACATGAAGTGCCGAAACTGAGCCGGAGAAAACGGTCGCTCCTCATAGAACACCACCTGATCTAAATATTCTTCCAGCGTGAGCTTTCCGGCCTCGTAGGTTTCGAAGGTCAGGTGATGCCGATTCTCCATCTCGGCCTCGACCAACTCCAGCTTAAAGTTCGTCGCCGCCCGTTTGCGAGCATGCCGATCCCACCCGTCGGTGAGCAAAACGCGGCCGATATCCAGAAACAACGTCGTGATCGGGGCTGTTTTTTCCATTATGTTACTTTCCCCCATTCATTAGCTGTTGAGCCCAGCTCATCGTTGCCACAAAATCTGTGCTGCTTACAGAGGACTTTCCTGCAAGGGACTTCTTCTCAAATTCCATGACACCTCTTAGCCAAGGCCTCCATCAACTTGTCGAACAGATGGCTGAATTTCTCGACGCCTTCTTCCTCGAGTTGCTGGGTCACCTTGTCAAGGTTGATGCCGAGCGTCGACAACTGCTGCAAAACACGGTCGGCTTCCTCGACATCTTGTTCGAGGCGGGCCTTCGGTTTGCCGTGGTCGCGGTAGGCGTCTAAGGTTTCGACTGGGGCCGTGTCCACCGTGTCCGCTCCGATGAGCGCCTCAACGTATTTTACGTCACTGTAGTCCTGATTCTTAGTACCAGTGCTAGCCCAGAGCAGCCGTTGTGAACGGGCGCCCTGATCAGCCAGTTTCTTAAACCGATCACTATTGGAGATTTCCTTGTAGATTTGATAAGCTACTTTGGCGCTGGCGATGGCAACTTGCCCGTGCACCTGCTTTGCAAACTGTACCTCATCGCCCTCCTGTTCAATTATTTTTTCCAGCAGCGGGTCCACCAGCGCATCAATGCGACTCACAAAAAAACTGGCCACCGAGGCCACATGCTTCACAGACTTTCCTTGGGCCAGGCGCGCTTCAATGCCAGTGATGTATGCTTCCGTTGCCTGCCGATAGCGCGGCAATCCAAAGAGCAACGTCACGTTGACGTTGATTCCCTCGCTGATAAGTTGTTGGATGGCTTGCAGTCCTTCAGTCGTAGCCGGGACTTTGATGAGGACGTTAGGGCGATTCAATGCAGCCCATAAACGGCGGGCTTCGGCAATCGTGCCGTTGGTATCGTGCGCCAAGTGAGGATTGACCTCCAGGCTGACATATCCATCTTTTCCGTCAGTCTCGTCGTACACAGGCCGGAACTCATCGGCAGCGCTCTGCACATCACGCTGACTGAGAACTTCATAAATTGCCTTGCAGTCTTTTCCAGCAAGAGACATGGTCCGAATGTCTTCATCATACTCATGGCTGCCTGCAATCGCCTTCTCAAAGATGGCCGGATTCGAGGTCACCCCCCGTAATCCATCTTCCTCGATCAGTCGCCGAAGCTCGCCGCCGGCAATCAGATCACGTCGAATATAGTCCAGCCAGATGGACTGACCGAGCATTCCCAACTGTTTCAAGTGATTTTCTTTCATTGAACTTTCCTCCTTGTTCCAGTTCTGCCACTTTAGCCAAGCGGCGGCGATGCTTAACAGCATCCTGAAATCATATTGTTATGGGTAATAAGAAGACTGATTTAGATAGCAGTATTATCTAGATTACAGTATATTTTTTCTCTATTTAGGATGATAACAGAAAAAAATGCCATGAGAATGGCATTTTTCTTGTATTAAGGAGCTATTCTTATCACAATCCAGGGGCACAACAAAATCTGGATAACCATCGTCCGACTTCAGCTAGCTATCGCCATAATCCTTCACTTCATAGCTGGACCTGCGAAAACATCCTGACCAGTTCCTGGTCGCAGTATCTAAAGAATCGATACCCCTGTTGTTATAATCTTTATATTACCAGAACAGACTCTGTTGATTATTATTTCCTTCCTTGTAAGTCAGCTTTCTGAACCAGATCACGCAAATAATTCATGAGATCCTCCGAAAGATCTCCCCGACGCAACGCATAATCTATTGTCGCTTCCACAAAACCCAGCTTGTCTCCGACGTCGTATCGCCGACCTTCAAATTCATAAGCAAGGATTTCCTGAAATCGCCCAAGTTCTCTAATCCCATCCGTGAGTTGAATCTCCCCGCCTTTCCCTGGGGGAAGGACACCTAAAATATCAAAAATCTCCGGATTTAAGATATACCGTCCCATTATGGCTAAACGAGTTTCCGGGGCATCCTCAGAACAAGGTTTCTCTATCATACCCTTTGCTCGATAGAGCCGATCGGCAAATTTTTCACCATCCACGATCCCGTATTTAGACGTATCCTCGAGCAGAACTTCCTGAACCCCAACCATACTTGCTCCATAGCGCTCGAAATGATTCATCATTTGGAGCAAAGCAGGCACTTCAGAATAAATGACATCATCCCCTAAAAGGACCGCAAACGGTTCATTTCCGATAAATTTGCGGGCACTATAGATCGCATGTCCCAATCCTAACGCTTCTTTTTGCCGCACATAATAAATGTCCGCCATCCGAGCGACATCCTGAACTAAATCCAAAAGTTCCTCTTTCGCGTTTTTCTCCAAGAACGCCTCTAGTTCCATCGAGCGGTCAAAGTGGTCTTCGATAGCACGCTTATTGCGTCCTGTAACGATAATAATGTCTTCAATTCCGGATTGAATGGCCTCTTCTACAATGTATTGAATTGTTGGTTTATCCACAATGGGCAACATCTCTTTAGGTTGAGCCTTAGTTGCTGGTAAAAAACGGGTTCCTAATCCAGCCGCCGGGATCACTGCTTTACGAATTCTACGCATTTTTCACTCTCCTTTTAATACATAAATTCAAAAATTATTTTAGCTCTTATCTACGCTAACTTTGCTCTGCGAAGTTAGCGTAGAACCTCCCAGCATTCGATCACGATGTTTTTTTGATGCTACCATACAAGCAGAATATATCATCCATGAACAATAGTTCATGGTCACAAGGTAAGCATCACTTGATGAATTCCTCCGTCATCTTTGAGGATAAAGAAAGCTTCTCCGTTCCACTCTGCCACGGAATGCCCATCAAGTTCTAATGCTGTCCCCCCTGTGCATTTCCCGAGGGGATTAAGTACCTTGATCTGATAGGTCGTTTCTCCCCATCGATAAGTCACTTCATACTCTGGCCACTCTTTGGGAATGCACGGTTTAAGATAAAGGCGTTCTCCTCGCCGTTTAATGCCCAGAATGCCCTCTAAACCGGCTTGGTACATCCACCCGGCGGCCCCTGTATACCAAGTCCAACCTCCACGGCCGATGTTAGGGGTCTCAGTGAGGATATCTGCTGCCATAACGTAAGGTTCTACTTTGTACTGTCTGACTTCATTGGGCGTTCTGGTATGGTTGACTGGATTAAGCATTTGGAAGAGTTCCCAAGCTTTATCTCCCTCTCCTAGCTTAGCCCAAGCAAGAATACTCCAAATCACGCCATGGGTATATTGTCCCCCATTTTCCCGTACACCGGGTGGATAAGCCTGAATGTAGCCTGGACTCGGCACCGTGTGCTGAAAGGGAGGAGCAAGCAGGCGTGCCAAACCATGTTCTCTGTCCACAAGTTCCCGCTCAAAAGCCTGCATGGCAGAGTGCGCTTTATTTTCGGGTGCCGCACCTGAAAGAACCGACCAGGATTGCACGATCGCATCAATCCGACACTCGCTGTTGAGGATCGAGCCTAGAGGTTGTCCATTGTCGAAATACGCCCGGCGATACCATTGACCATCCCAACCATGCTCATCGAGGGCTTGAGTTAGGTCAACCATTTCCTTACGGTAATAATCAGCCAATTCATTCGCCCGTCTCTTGGCGCAAATTTCGATGTAATCCTGTAAAATCCGACAGATGAACCAACCTAGCCAGACGCTTTCTCCTTTTCCTTCGCGACCAACCTCATTCATGCCGTCATTCCAGTCGCCACCTCCCATCAATGGTAGTCCATGAGAACCAAACTTTAGCGCATGATTTAGTGCCAAGCGACAGTGTTCAAAGAGAATGGCCCCTGTTTCGGCACTTTTAGTCTCAGAATATCGTTCTGTCTCCTCCTCGCCTAAGGGTAAGTCTTCTAAGAAAAGCACCTCTTCTTCTAAAATTTGCTCATCTCCAGTATGTTCGATATACCGGGCTACCGCATAAGGCAACCAAAGCAAGTCATCGGAGAAACGGGTGCGAATTCCTCGCTTTGTTTCCTCGTGCCACCAATGTTGGACGTCCCCTTCTGGGTATTGATGAGCTGCGTGGAGCAAAATCTGAGCTCTAGTCAGGTCTGGCCGAGTATGCAGTAAAGCCAGCGAGTCTTGTAGCTGGTCACGGAATCCAAAGGCTCCGCCCGATTGATAGAAGGCTGTCCTAGCCCACAGTCTACAACCTAAGGTTTGATACAATAGCCAGCCGTTAAGCATGAGGTTCATTCCCTGATCAGGCGTGTGCACTTGGACCTGTCCTAAGAGGTTGGCCCAGAATTTTAGGACTCCGCTATATTCAGCGGCTATGCTGTCTACCTGCCCAAACTTGTTTAATAAAACTTGCACGTCTTCGTGAGAGGTCGCTTCACCCAGTAAAACGTAAACCGTTCTTTCCTCGTGAGGCAAAAGATCCAGCTTAACCTGGATTGCCCCGCAGGAGTTATAGGTTAACCCTGCAGAGTTGGACAAGCAGACGCGCCCCAGAGCAGCTGGCCGTTTAAGCCGACCGTTTTGGCCTAAAAACTCAGTGCGATCCCCTGTCCAACTCTGCTCGATCACTCTCCCTAAAGTGTGTACCTTAAGGAAGGCTATCCGACCACGGAACGTTTCTTGGTAGGCATTAGTAGCTAACAGGGCCTTGGACGAATCATCCCATTCTGTAATAATGTACGGCGCATTAGTTTCTCGCAGAACCCCTAAAACCCATTCCGCATAATAGGTCAAGGAAAGACGCCGTTGGCGAGTGGTCGTATTTTTAAGTTCGACTTGTAGGATCTTCACAGGGTCATATTGGGCAACAAATACTGTTGATTTTTGCTCAATACCATGGCTGTTGTGTTCAAATTGAGTATACCCGTGACCATGACTCACCACGTACGTTTCTTCTTCTCGAATCGGGGCGGGAGTTAAAGACCAGTACTCATAGCTTTCCTCATCGCGCAAGTAACAAACTTCTCCAGGACTGTCGGAGACTGGATCGTTGAGCCATGGCGTTAATTTATTTTCCTGACTATTTTCTGCCCAAGTGTAACCTCCTCCCATTTCAGAAATAAGACATCCAAAGTTAGGATTAGCAAGGACATTAATCCATGGAGCCGGGAGCATAGTTTGACCGTTAAGAACTATTTTGTAAGTCTTATCCTGGGTCGCGAACCCTCCCAGACCGTTGAAAAAGACTAAAGAAAGGTCAGGATTTAAGGGATATGAGGATTCGGTTAACAAGGCGCTCTTAATTTCAACCTCGACTGGATAAGCTGGTGGCTTTTCCTGGTTAGGCCTCAATTGGGAATACAAACCCTGACCACCGCGCAGGGAAATCCGCGCTACCGTCTCTAACAGAATCTTATCTTCTTCCGGCATTTGATTGGCTTGGCGTAAGAAGATACCACCCGGTTGATCAAGAATATCACGTTGAGAGCTTTGATCCAGTAAATCCCGCAACGTCTCTTGTAAGCTTTGGTTGTAACCACTTGGACAACCGTTGAGTAACACCAAATCAATACTCAATCCCATCAACCGCCAATACTCGTGCGCTAATAAGATCGTATGCACGACATCAAGTTCGATGATATCCTCTACCCGGACTAAAACCATCGGATTATCCCCGGAAATACCGTACTTCCAGAGACTAGACTGTCCTTTGCTGTTGCGGAGAATATTTTGTTCCCTCCGAGAACGTACAGGATTAAAAAAGAATATTTGTGAAACCATACGTTGAAAAAGGTTCACTAAATCCAAGGAAATGTTTAAATAGCGCAGCTCGATCATGCTGCGTGTCCAGGCCAATTGGAACGTCCGCTCCACTTGGTGCTCCCTCGTGAGATAGTTTACTAGTTCTAAGGCTTCTTTGCGAGAGCTTGTTGTCCCCATGATGAACGTTAAACATACTTGCCCACCTGAGGGAACTTCAACTTGACGCCGCAGCGAAAAGATCGGGTCAAGCACAGTTCCGACTGTGCCAGAAAGACGTCTTTGTTCCTCAACTGCGTGGGGACTGTCCGTCGATCGGCCCCGGCCTAAGAAACGTCTGCGATCAGTTTCATACTCCAGTGGACCTACCGTTTTCCCGTCAACCTGAAGGGCCTGTACCAACCAAGGATACGTTTCTTCCGAGGTACGGGCTGTACGATGGGCCAGCAAACACTCTGGGGTTTCGGCAAATTCCGTCTGCACGAAGAGTTTATTGAACACTGGGTGAGCTTCGTCGGTCATCTGGAGGGATAAAACCACCTCCAAATAGCTTGTCAATTCGACAAAGTGTGTCGTTTTTCCGGAATTAATTAAAGTAATCCGGCGAATCTCCGCATCACGTTCGGGAGATACGCTAATCTCAGTCAACGTGCGTATATCGCCATCCCTCCGTGAATAGGTGACTTTCCCGGGTGAATAATCCATTTTTTCTTGGGAGGATGTGATTTGGCAGGGTTGAAATGTTGCCGAGCAGAGCTTGTCCACTGTCAGATCGCGAATATAAATAAACATTCCCCAAGCATCAGTAATTGGATCCTCCCTCCAGCGTGTCAGGAGCAAATCCCCTAACTTGCTATATCCCCCACCATGGTTTGTTAACATGAGTACGTACCGCCCATTGGAAAGAATTCGGGCCTCAGGTAAGGGCATGTCGGCACTCGTGAAGGTATGCAATACTTCCAGTTCCTCACGCCGAAGCGATATAGCTAAAGGCGTAATGTCCGGAGTCAACACTAGGACTGATTTAGGAATTCGCTCCTGCAACACTAATTCAGTTGCTTGGACGCGAGCATCCGCATGAAAACGTCGAATATTGCACCCATCGTGGAGCAGATTTGCCAGGGCCAACAGGCTCATGCCTTGGTGGTGAGCCATAAAACTTTTAATGATCGTGTGACTTTGACCGCTTGGTAATCGCCGTTTGGTAAAATCAATGGCCTCAAAAAAACCATACTGACCACGGGCTCCTAACATTTCTAAGCGGTGCAGGTTTGTGATTACGGCTTGGGGATCGAACATGGCAGCCAGCACGGTCGCATACGGTGCAACGACCTGGTCTTGCTCTAAACCCCGTTTAAAGCCTAATCCCGGAATTCCAAAGGCCTGATACTGATAATTCATTTCGAAATCATAAGCGCTGTAGCTCGATTCCGAAATTCCCCAGGGCAATTTTTGCCCTTCTGCATAGATAATTTGCTTAGCGATTACCCCCTGATAGGTGCTATCCCAAAGGGTATCGTGGAAATTCTTCATAATAAGCGACGGCATGAAATATTCAAACATGGTTCCGCTCCAAGAAAGCAGTGTCAGCGTTCCCTTCACTTTAGTTAAGGTACGGCCCATGGCGAACCAGTGACTCAATGGGAGCTGACCGAGCGCTATACCCATAAAACTCGCCTGCCGTGCTTCAGACGCCAGCTGATCATAATAAGTAGTTTCTCGTTGTTGGGTTGAGACATTAAAGCCTAGAGCCAAAAGACTCGCCTTCTTATCATAGAGCGGTTTAAAATCTGTAGCAGTAATCAAGAGCTCTATACGCTCCATCAAGCGCTTTCCTCGATTCCACCAGTCTTCTTGTGCAATATCATTCGTTTTCCAAGTTCCTAAATCAACTTGAGTTTTGGCCAAACTCGGCACAAGACTATTAAGTTCTTCTAAGGCAAGATGTACTCTTCGGACAACTTTGTCAGGTAGGTCCGTCTGGTGCGCAAAATCTAAGAGTACCTGATACCACTCAAAAAGTGAAAAATCTGAACGCTCGGCTAAAGTATCTAACCTTGCTCGCCAGCTTGTGAATAAAGGGGTTACTTGTTTCTCCCCTTCGAGGAGGGTCAGCATCCCAAGTAAGGCACTGCGATCGACGAGCGGTTTTTCTAGCCATTCTCTGATCCCTTCTTTGGCGGTCAGCAAGTAAGCCACTAGATTTCCGCTATCCACAGCCGAAACATAGCGCGGTTGAAGCGGGACTAAATCTAAAGTGTCATACCAATTATACAAATGCCCCTGCCATTTTGAGAGCGCTTCCACCGTCGTGATCGTCTTCTCAAGGCGCTCTAACATGGTCGTTGTGGTAATAAAGCCAAAATCACGCGCGGCGATTGTCGAGGCAATCAATAGCCCAATGTTGGTGGGAGAGGTGCGGTGGGCCACGCCATTGGAAGGATCTACCTGCAAGTTATCTGGAGGCAGCCAATTGTCTTGCGGTCCCACAAAGTCCTCGAAAAAATTCCAAATTTGACTAGCCAAGATGCGGAATTCTCGCTCATCCTGATTTGTAAAAACAGGTTTTTTCTTAGTTAGGGGCTGACTAAGCCAATAAGCCCAGAAGGGTCCGCTAAACCAGAAAAAACTGAGGGGAAGTGTAACGATCAAGTTACTCAGGTTATCCATAGTCGTCACCAGTAAAAAAAGCGTTACTAAGCTATAGCCGGGCCAGAAATAGCAGACAAACCCAAATAAAGACTTTGGTGTACCTCGCTCCGCAT